>NZ_JBFAHF010000014.1:0-173206 GCF_040654015.1 Nocardia sp. NPDC050799 | reverse complement strand
GCCCGGTCCCATTCCGAACCCGGAAGCTAAGCCTGCCAGCGCCGATGGTACTGCACTCGACAGGGTGTGGGAGAGTAGGACACCGCCGGAACATACTTTCAAGGTAGGGGACCCATTCGTGGGTCCCCTACCTTCATTTCTGCCTACGGTGATATGGCCCGTAAGCTTGGTGTGAGTACGAATCCACCATTGTCGGCGGTTTGACCGTGTCGCCGTCGCGCTCCATTGATCCAGTCTGGTAACCGAGAGAGGGACCCGCCGTGCCGGAACAGAACAATGGCCGGAAACCGTTCCGGCGCAATTCTTCCGGACCCGACGCCGGCTTCCGTCGCGGCGAGGGCGCCGGTGACGGCAGGCGCTCGGGTGGCGATTCCGGCGGTACGGGAGACACCGGCCGTTCGAGTGGCCGGGGCGGTTTCCGCCGGGACGACAATCGCGGCGATGCCCGCCGGAGCAGCGAACCGGACGCCAGGGGCGCGGGACGTCCAGGGTCCGGCGGTAGCGGAGTCGGTGGTGACCGGCCCCGCGGCCCGCAGCGGGCCGATCGCACCGGCGGGGAGGAGCGGACCGGATCTCCAGGGCAGCGCGACCGCGGTGCCGACCGGGCGGGAGGCCGCTCGGGTTTCCGGGCGGAAGGGGCACGGTCGAACTGGGAGGACAGTCGTTCCCGCGGTCCGCGGCCGCAGTCGCGTCCGGACGGTGACAAGCGGGAGTATGGAACGCGTGAGCGCGGCGACTTCCGGTCACCGGGGCGCTCTTCTTTCGGCGACTTCGATCGAGGCCGCGACAATCGTGGCGCGGGGCGTGCAGACAGCCGTGGTGGTGCGGACGACCGCCGGTTCGGTGGGCGCCCGTCCGAGAAGTCCGCTCCCGGTGCCGATGAGCGTCGTTTCGGTGGACGGGGTGGGTCCGATCGGCCCGCCAGTGGTGCCGACGACCGTCGCTTCGGCGGGCCCGGTGGGTCGGACCGGCCGCAGCGTGGGAGCGATGAGCGGCGTTTCGGTGGGCGCGGTGCGTCCGACCGGCCGGAGCGTGGGAGCGACCGGCCACGCCGGGACCGGGTGGGACCGGCGGAGAGCAACAGCGGGTCGAACTTCTCCCGCGGTGGCGACGCCGGAGGCCCCCGGCGTCGGGGTGGCGAGGGTGGGGGCCGTGGGGCCGATCGTCGCCCACCGCGGCCCGACGAACCCGATCTGCCCGACGAGGTCCAGCCCGGTGATCTCGATCCGTCGATCCGGCGCGACCTGCTGAGCCTGGACAAGGGCAATGCGGAAACCGTTGCCCGGCATCTGGCGATGGCCGTGCAGGTTCTCGACGACGATCCGCAGCTCGCTGTGGCCCACGCGCGGGCCGCGCGGCAGCGGGCGGGACGGATCGCCGTCGTACGGGAGACCGCCGGCGTCGTCGCCTATCACGCCGGGGAATGGGCCGAGGCGCTGTCCGAGCTGCGTGCGGCGCGGCGGATGGCGGGCGGGTCCGGCCTCCTCGCGGTGATGGCGGACTGCGAACGCGGTCTCGGCCGGCCCGAACGCGCGATCGAGATCGGCCGCAGCGACGAGGGCCGGGCGCTGACCGGCGACGAGGCGATCGAACTGCGTATCGTGGTCGCGGGCGCGCGGATGGACCTCGGTCAGTACGACCAGGCCGTGGTGACCCTGCAGACCTCCGACCTCGACCCGTCCCGCACCGGTTCGGGTCCCGCCCGGCTGTTCTACGCCTACGCCGACGCACTGGTCGCGGCCGGTCGTACCGATGAGGGACAGACCTGGTTCTTCAACGCGGCCGCCGCGGACCTCGACGGCGAAACCGATGCCGAGGAGCGCGCGGCCGAGCTGACCGGCGAAGCCTGACCCGCGGCTGTCAGGGCCGCGTGACCGACCAGTTGAGCTCGGTCCGCAGATCGGCCGGGTCCATCTGCGGGTTCGGTTCGGTGAGATAGACCTCCCAGCGGTCGGCTCCTGGAACCAGGCCCTGTTCCATGATCCAGCCGTGCAGGCGATTCCAGGTGACGCCCAGCGCGTCGAACGCGCCGTAATGCACCACGCGGGCGACCTCGCCCGCCGGGAGCACACCGGGGACGACGTCCCCGTCGGGGCTGATCCGCCGGTCGACGGGGAAGCCCACCTCCAGTTCCGTGGCTTCCGCGGAAGCGTCCCCCCAGCAGGAGAGAGCCGGGCCGGTGATCACGGCCTTCTGCGCCGCGATGGCCGGTGGCAGGATGCCGAACGAGGTGTCGAAGAACGAGATCGTCTGCGCCGGCGCCACCCGGCCGCCCACCATGGCGGTGATCGTTTCGGCGATTTCGAGCAGTTCGGGTTCGGCTGTGCGGTCGGCAGTCACGGTTCTCCTCGATGAAGTCGTCGGTCGGCCGTTGCGGGTCGGCCTCTATCCGGTTCGGACGGGTCACGGCGCGAAAATTCATCGGCGTCCGCACAATGCCCGCAAACCGGGATTCGTGGGCAAATGGCGCGGCGAAGAAGAGTGGACCGGGCCCGGTGATCAGCGTCGCGCTATCCGCCGGCGCGGCTACCGGAACCCCCAACTATGTCTGCCACCCAGGCGCAAGTGCTATCCGGTAGTACCCGGGCGGTGCACCTCGACACCCGCACCCCGGCTTAGGACGTTGGTCGTCGGTCCATCGAGGTGGCTGTGTGGGCGGCGGGAAGCGGCTGGGTGTCCGGGGCGTCGGGGGCAGGACGTAGGGTCCGGGTGTGCGGGAAGCGAATGAGATGCCGTTGCGGGACAGGTACGAGGCGCTGCTGCTGGATCTGGACGGGACCCTCTACCGGGGAGCCGATGTGATCGAGGGCGCGCCCGAGGCGCTGGCCGGCGGGACCCAGCGATCGGTGTATGTCACCAATAACGCGAGCCGAGCGGCCGGAAGCGTGGCGGCCCACCTGGCCCAGCTGGGGTATCCGGCGACGGAGGCGGATGTGGTGACCAGCGCGCAGGCGGCGAGCCGGTTGCTCGCCGAGCGGCTGGCGCCCGGATCGGAGGTGCTGGTCGTGGGCTCCGACGATCTGGCGGCGGAGATCAAGACGGCCGGCCTGCAACCGGTGCGCCGGGCGACGGAGACGGTGGCGGCGGTCGTCCAGGGACATTCGCCGCAGACGGCCTGGCCGGACCTGGCCGAAGCGGCCTACGCGTTGCGGGCCGGCGCGGTGTGGGTGGCGGCCAATACCGACCGGACGCTGCCGAACGAGCGCGGACTCGCGCCGGGCAACGGCGCGATGGTCGCGGCACTGCGCGCCGCCACCGATCTGGAACCCGTGGTGGCCGGCAAGCCGTATCCGCCGCTGCTCGAAGACGCGCTGATCCGAGCCGATACGCGTGCGGCGCTGGTCGTGGGCGACCGGCTCGACACCGATATCTCCGGTGCGCAAGCCGTGGATTTGGATTCGCTGCTCGTACTGACCGGGGTCAGTACCGCCACCGAACTGACCGGCCTGCCGCAAGCGGAACTGCCCACCTACGTCGCCGACGGTCTGGATGCCCTGCGGCAGCCGCCGGTGCCGGGCCGCGTCGCCCCGGAGGATGTGCGCGCGCAACTGCGGGCGTACCCGGGCCGGGCGCTGACGGTGCGCGCGCCCCGTTCGGAAATCCGATAGCGTTGAGCCCACGATGACTACCCCGACTCCCCGCCCGAACACTCCCGGCACCGCCCGCTCCGGGGTGCCGCTGCCCGGTCGGCATCTGCCCGGGGCCGCCGGGCACGGTGAACCCGCAGACCCGGATCGCATTCGCGCCGAAGTCCGCGACCTGCTCGCCGAACTCGGGCCCGTGCCGAACACCGGAGGCGCGGCCGGGGACGATTCCGTCGGCGCCGACCTGGCCCGCCGTGCGCACATCCTGGACCAGGCACACGAAGTGCTGGTGCGGGCGCTGGCCACGGTGGACAAGATCTGAGGTGGCCAGGCGGGCGCGGGTGGACGCAGAACTGGTCCGTCGTGGTCTGGCGCGGTCACGGGAGCACGCGGTGGAGTTGATCGGCGCCGGACGGGTGCTGATCAACGGCACCGTCGCGGTGAAACCGGCGACCGCGGTGGAGACCGGTACTCCACTGGTGATCAAAGAACAGGTCGACGAGGTCGCCTGGGCCTCGCGTGGGGCGCATAAACTGCTGGGCGCGCTGGAGGCGTTCGACCCGCGGGGGCTGCGGGTCGCGGGCCGGCGCTGCCTCGACGCCGGGGCGTCGACCGGCGGTTTCACCGATGTGCTGCTCAGCCGGGACGCGCGCGAAGTGGTCGCGGTCGATGTGGGCTACGGCCAGCTGGTGTGGCGGCTGCGTACCGACGATCGGGTGCGCGTGCACGACCGGACCAATGTGCGGAGCCTGACCGCCGAGGATATCGGCGGGCCGGTGGAACTGGTGGTCGCCGATCTCTCGTTCATCGCGCTGACCCTGGTACTGCCCGCGCTGGCGGGCTGCGTGATGCCGGGCGCCGATCTGCTGCCGATGGTGAAACCGCAGTTCGAGGTCGGTAGGGACCGGGTCGGATCCGGCGGGGTGGTGCGGGATCCGCAGCTGCGGGCCGACTCGGTGCGTTCGGTCGCCGCCGCTGCCGCGGATCTGGGGTTGCAGACGCGCGGCGTGGTGGCCAGTCCGTTGCCCGGTCCGTCCGGCAATGTCGAATACTTTCTGTGGCTGCGCCGGGACGACTCGGCGAGCTACACCGCCGACGAGGTGGGGGAACTGGTGCGACGGGCAGTCGAGGAGGGGCCACAGTGAACACGGAGGCGTCCCGGCCGCGGGAGATCTTGCTGGTCTCGCATCCCGGACGGGCCGAGATCAGCGAGACGGCGCATCGGGTCGCGAAGATCTGCGCGGAGGCCGGAATCGGGTTGCGGGTGCTGGCGGACGAGGCCTACAGCACCCGATTCGACGCCGGTACCGAGCCGATCACCGACCCCTGCGGATATCCGGTGCAGGTGGTCGCTCACGAACCGGACGCGGCGCTGGGTTGTGAGATGGTGCTGGCGCTCGGCGGCGACGGCACGCTGCTGCGCGGTGCGGAACTGGCCCGGCAGGTGACGGTGCCGGTGCTGGGTATCAACCTGGGGCGGATCGGATTTCTCACCGAGGCCGAGGCGGAGAACCTGGACGAGGCGCTCGCCCAGGTCGTCCGGCGCGACTACCGCGTCGAAGAGCGGATGACACTGGACGTGAATATCCGGCTCGACGACGAGATCATCGAACGGGGCTGGGCGCTGAACGAGGCCAGTATCGAGAACGCGGCCCGGATGGGTGTTCTCGAGGTGGTGCTCGAAGTCGACGGGCGACCGGTCTCGTCCTACGGTTGTGACGGGATCCTTGTCGCGACCCCTACCGGATCGACGGCGTACGCTTTCTCCGCGGGCGGGCCGGTGGTGTGGCCGGAACTGGAAGCGCTACTGGTGATTCCGAGCAATGCGCACGCTCTGTTCGCTCGCCCCCTGGTCACCAGCCCGGATTCATTGATCGCGGTCGAATCCGTTGCCACCGGACACGATGCGATAGTTTTCCTGGATGGCAGGCGCACCCTCGCACTGCCGCGGGGCGGCCGGGTCGAAGCGGTCCGGGGTGCCGAGCCGGTGCGGTGGGTGCGGCTGGATTCCGCGCCGTTCGCGGATCGGATGGTGCGCAAGTTCGAGCTGCCGGTCACGGGTTGGCGGGGCCGGCGGCGAACGGAGGGCACACGTGCTGACAGAGATAAGAATTGACGGACTGGGCGTCATCTCGACGGCCACCGCGCAATTCCACGAAGGGCTGACTGTGCTCACCGGGGAAACCGGAGCGGGCAAGACGATGGTGGTCACCAGTCTGCACCTGCTGAGCGGTGCGCGCGCCGACGCCGGCCGGGTCCGGCTGGGCGCGAATCGCGCGGTGGTGGAGGGCCGGTTCACGCTCGACGAGGTGAACGAGTCCGCGCGTGCCGAAGCGGAGCGGGTGCTGGAATCGGCGGCGGCCGTTGCCGACGACGACGGTACGGTGATCGCGATTCGTACGGTCGGTAGCGACGGACGGTCCCGGGCGCATCTGGGCGGTCGTGGCGTACCGGCCTCGGTGCTGGCCGATTTCACCGCGCCGATGCTCACCGTGCACGGCCAGAACGACCAGTTGCGATTACAGCGTCCCGAACAGCAGTTGCACGCGCTGGACCAGTTCGCCGACGCGACGGTGGGGCCGCTGCTGCGGGACTACATCGAATACCGCCGTGCCTGGCTGGATGCCCGGACGACGCTGCTGGAACGCACCGCGCGCGGCCGGGAGATGGCGGCCGAGGCCGAACGGCTCACCCAGTCGCTGGCCGAAATCGACGCCGTCGCACCGGAGCCGGGAGAGGACGAGCGCCTGGTCGCGGAGATCCGGCGGCTCAGCGATCTGGATTCGCTGCGAGAGGCGGCGGCGACCGCGCACGAGGCGCTCGCCGGTCCGGCCGACAACCCCGGCGAAGGGGTCGGGGCACTGGACGCACTCGGCGTGGCCCGCTCCCGGGTGGAGGGCGCCGAGGATCCGGCACTGGCGGCGCTGTCGCCGCGGCTGGCGGAGGCGATCGCGGTGGTGGTGGATCTGACCACCGAACTGAGCGGCTACCTGTCGGGTCTGCCGTCGGACCCCGGCGCGCTGGAATCCATGCTGTCGCGGCAGGCGGAGTTGAAATCGCTGACCCGTAAATACGCACCCGATATCGACGGCGTGATCGCGTGGGCGGACGAGGCGCGGACCCGGCTGGATTCGCTGGATGTCTCGGAGGAGACCCTCGCGGCGCTCACCGTCGAGGTCGAGGCGGGTGCGGAACGGGTGCGGTCCGCGGCGGTGAAACTGTCGCAGGCGCGGACCGCCGCCGCGGGCGATCTGGCGGCGGCGGTGACCGAGGAGCTGAGCGGGCTCGCCATGGGCAAGGCGCGGCTGGAGGTCGAGGTGCGGCCGCTGCCGGCCGGTGCGCAGGATTCCGCGCCGCTGCTGATCGACGGCGCCGAACTACACGCGGGTCCGGCCGGGGTGGACGAGGTGGAGTTCCGGCTGGCCGCGCATTCCGGTGCGCAGTCGCTGCCGTTGAGCAAGAGCGCGTCCGGCGGTGAGCTGTCCCGGGTGATGCTGGCCCTGGAAGTGGTGCTGGCCGGTGCCGAGCATGGGGCCACGATGGTGTTCGACGAGGTGGACGCCGGTGTCGGTGGCCGGGCGGCGGTGGAGATCGGGCGGCGGCTGGCCCGGCTGGCACGTACCCATCAGGTCATCGTGGTGACGCATCTGGCGCAGGTGGCGGCATTCGCCGATACGCATCTGGTGGTCAACAAATCAGATGACGGCGAGGGCGCCGTGAATTCGGGGGTCCGGGCGCTGACCCAGGACGAACGGATCGTGGAGTTGGCCCGGATGCTGGCCGGGCTCGACGATACCGAGACCGGTCGTGCGCACGCCTGGGAGTTGCTGAACACCGCCCGCGCCGAGCGGATGGCGGCGTACTGACCGGTGGTCGGCCCGGTACGCGGTGCCGAGGGGTGCTGAGCACGCTTCGGCGGAATCCGGGGTCACCACCCGGTTCACCGGCTTCCGGGGACCCGGGTTCTCCGGCAGGCGGACCGGGTCACGGTGAGCCGCGGCAGTGGTCCGCTGCCGGCAGCAGATCAGGTCCCGGACGCGGATGCTCGTCCATCACGCGTTCGGTACCGGCGCCGGCGACCACAGCAACGATGTCGCACGCTGAAGCGACCGAAAAATCGGCCCGGCGGCGGCACTCACGCCAGGAGTACCGCTGCCGCGTCCGTCCGAAGCCGGTGACGAACCCGTCGTCGACGCCGGGGCGCTGATCGGTACCGGCTGCCGACCTGCCGGAGGGAGCCCGGCCGTCGGCCGAGCACCCCCCCCCGGAGAGCGGCCCCGGGGCGCGGCAGCGCGGGTCCGATCTGGGGTGCCGGCAGGTCAGCCGACGGCTTTGCGTGCGGCGGAGATGAACTGGTTGATCAAGCCTTTGAGGCCGACCTCGAGTACCTTGGCCGGAACGGGGAGGGTGGGGTCGGAGGTCATTGTGTAGGTGACCCGGGTGCCGTTGTCGGCGTCGGCGAAGGTGATGACGCCGGTATGGCTCTTCACCGGGGCGCCTTTGACGATCTTGTACTCCATCCGCTCGTTCGGCACCAGCGCGGTGATCTCCTCGACCACCCCGACCGGGCCGATACCGATCTTGTGCCGGGCGCCGACGCCTTCTCGTTCGGTGGTGCCGGGTGTGACGAGCGTGACGTTCACCGCAAGGAACGGATCGATGCTCTCGCGGTCGGCGAACAGCCGGTACACGGTCGCGCGCGGGGCGGCGATCACGGTATCGACGGTGGTGCTGGCCATGGAGACTCCTCTTCGTATAGCTGTCCCGGGCAGCTTACGGCGTACGGCAGCGGGTTGCCGTGCCGCGGCGAGGCCGCCCGGCGTGCCCGGTAACCGATCCATAGCCGTTGCGTATCGGATCGCGGCGTGTCTCCACCAATGGTTGAGGGTTTGCGGCGATCATCGCTGCATGAGGATGCTGGCGCTGCTGTCGAAGAATTCGGAGACGCTGCCCGGCCGGACCGGCACCGCCCGGGTCGACCGCGATACCCGGCGGCTGCTCGAACGCGTGGAACCCGGTGATATCGCGGTCCTCGACGAAATGGACCTGGACCAGATCATCGCCGACCGGCTGCTCGCGGCCGGGGTGGCAGCGGTGGTGAACACCTCGCCCTCGATCTCCGGGCGCTATCCCAACCCGGGACCCGAACTGCTGGTGGCCGGCGGCGTGCTGCTGCTGGATACGGTCACCTCCGACGCCTTCGGCCGGATCAAGGACGGCGCGAAGGTGCGGATCGAGAACGGTGTCGTCTACGCCGACCGGCTCACCCGCCGGGAACCCGAGGTGCTGGTCGAATGCCTCGAACTCGACGAAACCGCGGTGGCCGACCGGCTGTCGGAAGCGCGCAACGGTCTCGCCGGCCATCTCGAGGCCTTCGCCGGTGGCACTCTCGATTTCATCCGGACCGAATCGTCGCTGCTCATGGATGGTATCGGGGTGCCGGATCCGGATCTGGACCTGAACGGCCGGCAGGTGGTGGTGGTGGGTGACGGGCCCGGACATGCCGAGGACCTGAAGAAGCTCAAACCCTTCATCAAGGAGTACGCCCCGATCATGATCGGGGTGGGGCAGGGCGCGGAGACCGTCCGGCGCGCGGGCTACCGGCTGGATCTGATCGTCGCCAACCCCGAGTTGCTCCCCGCGAAAATTCTCACCGGCAGCGCGGAGCTGATCGTGCCGGCGGAATTGGACGGTTATGCCGAGGGGCTGGATCGGGTCAAGGAGCTGGGGATCGGCGCGATCACTTTCCCATGCTCCGGGACGCCCGCGGACCTGGCGCTGCTGCTCGCGCATCACCGCGGCGCCGCGCTCATCGTCACGGCGGGTGCGCCCGCCTCCCTGGAAGAATTCTTCGACCGGTGCCGCCGGGACAGCAACCCCGCGACATTCCTGACGCGTCTGAAGGTCGGGGGCGCGATCATGGACGCCACCGCGGTGGCCACGCTGTACCGGAGCCGGGTGCCGGGGACACTGATGGCGCTCCTGGTCCTGGCCGCGCTCGTCGTGCTGATCGTGGCGGTGCTGGCCGCGGGTCACGGGAGCGAGGTGCTCGCGCCGGTGCAGGACCTGCTGCACCGCGCCGATCTGTGGGTGCGGGAGACGCTGAGCCGGCCCGGATAGAGCTGGGCACCGCGCCCGGCGCCCGGAGGCGACGCAGTATCCGGGCGGCTCGCGCAATCACGCAGCATCGCGCGGAACGGGCGGTCCCACACCGCCTGTGCGCAGAAGTGTGAGAGAAGTGGCCGGTGGTGCCTCCCGGGGCGGGGGTGACCGGTATCTGCTCCCCGCCCCGACAGCGGCGCCGGGCGGATACGGCGATCGGATGGTTAACCGGGGGTGGCGGTCGATCGTCGCCCGGGTTTCGTGTTACCGTGAAGACCCGTGGGTCATACACGGATTCAGGCGCGGACAGCCACCAAGCATATTTTCGTCAGCGGTGGCGTGGCCTCCTCACTCGGTAAGGGTCTCACCGCCTCCAGCCTCGGTCAGTTGCTGACCGCGCGGGGGCTACGGGTCACCATGCAGAAACTCGACCCCTATTTGAACGTCGATCCCGGCACCATGAATCCGTTCCAGCACGGCGAGGTGTTCGTGACGGAGGACGGGGCCGAGACCGACCTCGACGTGGGGCACTACGAACGTTTCCTCGACCGGGACCTCTCTCGGGATGCCAACGTCACCACCGGCCAGGTGTACTCGTCGGTGATCGCCAAGGAACGGCGCGGCGAGTACCTCGGCGATACCGTGCAGGTCATCCCGCACATCACCGATGAGATCAAGGCGCGCATCCTGGCCATGCGCGGCCCGGACCTGCAGGGGCAGGAACCGGATGTGGTGATCACCGAGATCGGTGGCACGGTGGGCGATATCGAATCGCAGCCGTTCCTCGAGGCAGCCCGGCAGATACGCCACGATGTCGGCCGGGACAATGTCTTCTTCCTGCACGTGTCGCTGGTTCCGTATCTGGCCCCCTCGGGCGAGCTCAAGACCAAACCCACCCAGCACTCGGTGGCCGCGCTGCGCAGTATCGGTATCCAGCCCGACGCGCTGATCCTGCGCTGTGACCGCGAGGTACCGGCCGGTCTGAAGAACAAGATCGCGCTGATGTGCGACGTGGACGTCGACGCCTGTATCTCCACCCCCGATGCGCCGTCGATCTACGACATCCCCAAGGTGCTGCACCGGGAGGCCCTGGACGCCTACGTCGTACGCACACTCGGACTGCCGTTCCGGGACGTGGACTGGACGATCTGGGGTGATCTCCTCGACCGTGTCCATGCACCGCGGGAGACGGTGGAGGTCGCGCTGGTCGGCAAGTACGTGGATCTGCCCGACGCCTATCTGTCGGTGACCGAGGCGCTGCGGGCCGGTGGTTTCGCACACCGGGCCAAGGTGAAACTGCGCTGGGTCCGGTCCGACGATTGCGAGACCCCGGCCGGCGCGCAGGCCGCCCTGCGCGATGTGGACGCGGTCCTCATCCCCGGTGGATTCGGGATCCGGGGGATCGAAGGCAAGGTCGGCGCCATCCACTACGCCCGTACCCGGGGGCTGCCGCTGCTCGGGCTGTGCCTGGGCCTGCAGTGCATGGTCATCGAGGCCGCGCGGTCGGTGGGCCTCACCGACGCCAACTCCGCCGAGTTCGAACCGGAGACCGAGCACCCGGTGATCTCCACCATGGCCGACCAGGAACAGGCCGTGGCCGGCGAGGCCGATCTGGGCGGCACCATGCGGCTCGGCGCCTATCCGGCGGTCCTGGAGAAGGGATCGGTGGTGGCCCGGGCCTATCACGCCACCGAGGTCTCCGAACGGCACCGGCACCGCTACGAGGTGAACAACGCCTACCGCGACAAGATCGCCGCCAGCGGGTTGCGGTTCAGCGGCACCTCCCCGGACGGGCATCTGGTGGAGTTCGTCGAACTGCCCGCCGATATCCACCCCTTCTTCGTCGGCACCCAGGCCCATCCGGAGCTGAAGAGCCGGCCGACCCGGCCGCATCCGCTGTTCGCCGAACTGATCGCCGCCGCGCTGCGGTACAAATTGGCCGAACGGCTGCCGGTCGATATTCCCGGTGAAGAAGAGCTGGCCGGTACCTCCGAGCGGGTGTCGTGACTTCCGCGAACCCGGCGCCCGGCAGTCACGCCTTCGTGACGGTCGACAGCCGGGTCGTGTACTCGGGGGCGATCCTGGCGCTGCGGGTGGACCGGGTGGAGATGCCGGACGGGCGGGTCGTGGAACGCGAGGTCGTCGAACACCACGGTGCGGTCGCCGTGGTCGCGCTCGACGACGACGGCCGGGTGGTACTGATCCGCCAGTACCGTCATCCGCTCGGCGAGCGGCTGCTCGAACTCCCGGCGGGCCTGATCGATATTCAAGGCGAGGATCCGCTGGAAGCCGCCCGCCGTGAACTCGCCGAGGAAACCGGGCTGGCCGCCCGGGACTGGTCGGTGCTGGTCGATGTCGCGCTGTCGCCGGGTTTCACCGACGAAGCGCTGCGGGTGTATCTGGCGCGCGGGCTCAGCGACACCGAACGACCGGCGCCCGAACACGAGGAAGCCGACCTGGAGTTGGTGCGGATGCCGGTCGCCGAGGCGGTCCGCGCGGCGCTGGCCGGGACGATCGTGAACGCCACCGCCGTCGCCGGTCTGCTGGCGTTGAGCGCGGCCGACGCCGCCGGCCTGCCACTGCGGCCGGCCGACGCGCCGTGGCCGGGCCGGTCGGACGCACTGCTGCGCCGCCAGGCCGCGCAGCGGGACACGGACTGACCGGGGGCCGGCGGTGCGGGAGGTCGATATCTTCCTGGACCATCTGGCCGTGGAACGGGGTGCCGCGCGCAGCACCCTCTCCGCGTACCGCCGGGACCTGTCCCGGTATCGGGAGTTCTTGAGCGAACGTGGTCGCGCCGACCTGGCCTCCGTCGCGGAACGCGATATCACCGAGTTCGCAGTCGCCTTGCGGGCCGGTGGCGCGCAGCATCCCCCGCTGGCACCGGGCTCGGTGGCGCGGGCATTGATCGCGGTGCGGGGATTGCACCGGTTCGCCGCTGCCGAAGGGCTGACCAGCGCCGATGTCGCGCATGCTGTCAAACCACCGATGGTGGGCCAGCGGCTGCCCAAAGCGCTCCCGGTGGATCAGGTGTTGCGGCTGCTGGACGCGGCGGATGCGGGCGCCGGGACCGGGGGCGAAGCCGCGGCGCGCGGATTGCGTGACCGGGCGCTGCTGGAACTGCTCTACTCGACCGGCGCGCGGATCTCCGAGACCGTTGGACTCGATATCGACGACCTCGATATCGACAACCGGGCTGTCGTCCTGCGCGGTAAGGGCGGTAAACAGCGGATCGTGCCCATCGGCCGCCCCGCGCTGGCCGCGGTGGACGCCTACCTGGTGCGCGGCCGGCTCGCTCTCGCGGCCCGCGCCCGCCGGCATACACCCGGCGCGGCGGCCGCGGTGTTCCTGAATGTGCGCGGCGGCCGGCTGTCCCGGCAGAGTGCCTGGCAGGTGCTCCAGCGTGCCGCCGAGCACGCTGGGATCACCGCCGCGGTGTCCCCGCACACCCTCCGGCATTCCTTCGCCACTCATCTGCTCGACGGCGGCGCCGATGTGCGGGTCGTCCAGGAACTACTGGGCCACGCGTCGGTGACCACCACCCAGATCTACACATTGGTCACGGTGGGGACGCTGCGCGAGGTCTGGGCGACGGCCCACCCGCGCGCGCGGTGAGTAGGTGTGTTCTCGGCGCAACGCCGCAGGCCGCGCAGTGAACACCAACACGCCGCGGATACACGCGGCGCTCGAGTGGGGTCAACCGGTAGCGTCTAGGACTAGCCGGACCGTGGCGAAAGCGAGACCGTGCCTTGATCGGCCTCGTTACGCTCTACGAGGTGACGGACGGGTAGGAACGTATAAGGAGCAGCGGATCGTGACGACAGCCGGATCGGCGGACTCGCCCAAGGGCGCCGAGAGCGACGATCGCGCCGCGTCTGTGTGGGGCGCGGGCCCCGAACCCGTTTCTGCCGACGCTGCGCTCGGGCCGACGGGTCGGCCCCTGCGCGCGGTCCCGGATCCGCCCGCGCCGTCGCACGAGGGCAACGCGCTCATCGTGGCGATGTGCAATCAGAAAGGCGGAGTGGGTAAGACCACCTCGACCATCAATCTGGGTGCGGCGCTGGCCGAATACGGCCGCCGGGTACTGCTGGTGGATCTCGATCCGCAGGGCGCGCTGTCGGCGGGTCTGGGTGTGGCACATCACGATCTCGATCTGACCGTGCACAATTTGCTCATCGGCGCGCCGGTGAGCGTCGACGACGTGCTCATGCAGACCAAGGTGGAGAATCTGGATCTGCTCCCCAGCAATATCGACCTGTCGGCGGCCGAGATCCAGTTGGTGAACGAGGTCGGCCGCGAGCAGTCGCTGGGTCGTGCGCTGGAACCGATCCGCGACCGCTACGACTACATCCTCATCGATTGCCAGCCGTCGCTCGGTCTGCTCACCGTGAACGCGCTCGCCTGCTCCGACGGGGTGATCATCCCGATGGAATGTGAGTACTTCTCGCTGCGCGGGCTGGCCCTGCTCAACGACACCGTGGAGAAGGTCCGCGATCGGCTGAATCCGCGACTGAGCCTGTACGGCATCGTGGTGACCATGTTCGACGCCCGGTTGCTGCATTCCCGCCAGGTGATGGCGCGGGTGGTGGAGGTGTTCGGCGAACTGGTCTACGACACCGCGATCGCGCGGACGGTCCGGTTCCCGGATGCCAGCGTCGCCGGTGAACCGATCACCACATGGGCGCCGAAATCCAGTGGTGCCGAGGCGTATCGGGCGATGGCACGGGAAGTCATCCACCGGTCCGGTCGGTGAGCGGGCCGTCCCGGCCGGCATCGTCGACGATCAGCGAACCCGCAGCGCCCGCGGATCCGGCGGGCGAGGCAGCGGAGAAGTCCGGTTTCCATCTGCGGTTGAGCAATTTCGAGGGCCCGTTCGACCTGCTGCTCCAGCTGATCTCGCAACGCCGTCTCGATGTGACCGAGGTGGCGCTGCACAAGGTCACCGACGAGTTCATCGCCTACACCAAGGCGTTGACCGCCGCGTTGAACCAATCGGGCAATACGCTGCGCACGGACAAGATACTGGATCAGACCACCGAGTTCTTGGTGGTGGCGGCGACCCTGCTGGATCTGAAGGCGGCACGGCTGCTGCCGTCGGGTGAGGTGACCGACCCGGACGATCTGGAGTTGCTCGATGCCCGGGATCTGCTGTTCGCCCGGCTGTTGCAGTATCGGGCGTTCAAGCAGGTCGCCGAGTTGCTCGGGGAACTGGAGGCGGCCGCGCTGCGCCGGTATCCGCGCAGTGTCGGTGTGGAGGAGCGGTTCGCGAGTCTGCTGCCGGAGGTCGACCTCGGGGTGGACGCGGCCGGTTTCGCCGAGATCGCGGCGGCGGCGTTCCGGCCGCGGCCGGTGCCGACCGTGGGCCTGGACCATCTGCACGCGCATACGATATCGGTGGCGGAGCAGGCGACGCTCGTGCTGGCACGGCTGCGCGCCCGGGGCGTGGGGGTATGGACCACGTTCGCCGAGCTGGTGGCCGATTGCGCGGCGCCGATCCAGATCGTGGCGCGGTTCCTGGCGTTGCTCGAGCTGTATCGGGGTAAGACGATCGAGTTCGACCAGCCCGACCCGCTGGGCCCGCTCGCCGTGCGCTGGATCGGTGACGACGGGGACGGCGGCGCCGAGCCGGTGGCCATAGAAGAGGACTACGGGTGAGCGAGCCGGCCCGGAGGCGGACGTGCGGAACGGCCGCGCGGGAGTCCGCACGCATCCGCGGGAGGACAGAGCATGAGCGGGTCGGGACCGAAAGGCGGGAGCGCAGCGTGACCACATCGGGTTCCCGCGCATACGCGGAGGACAGAGCATGACCGAGGCTGTGACCGATATCGCGCCCGAGCCGTTGGACGACGACGAATTCCGGGCGGCGCTCGAGGCGTTGCTGCTCGTGGTGGACACTCCGGCGCCGGTGGAGCAGCTGGCCACCGCTCTGGACGAGGCCCCACAGCGGGTGGAGCGCACCCTGCGGGAGATGTCGGCGGAACTGGCCGCCCGGCGCAGCGGAATCGATCTGCGTTTCGCCGGGGACGGGTGGCGCTTCTATACTCGCAGCGAGTACGCACCATATGTGGAGCGTATGTTGCTCGACGGCGCCCGGTCTAAGTTGACCCGGGCGGCTCTGGAGACGCTGGCGGTGGTGGCATACCGTCAGCCGGTGACCCGGGCTCGGGTCAGCGCGGTGCGCGGTGTCAACGTCGACGGTGTGATGCGCACCCTGCTGGCCAGGGGATTGATCACCGAGGCGGGCACCGACCCGGAAACCAACGGCACGCTGTACGGCACCACCGAACTGTTCCTGGAACGGATCGGATTGGCGTCGCTGAGCGATCTGCCGCCATTGGCGCCCCTGTTGCCGGGGGTGGACCTGATCGATGAGATCAACGACAGTCTGGAGACGGACCCCCGCTACACCAGGCTGCGAAAACCCGCCGAGGAGAATCTGAACCTCGGCGCCGAGGATTGACAGGAAAACGTGAAGACACCCGCTCGCCGTGATGGCATACCGGATCGTAGGAAAAGTGGCGACCAGGCCGGCCGGGCCGGTCGCGGCCGCGGCGCCCCCCGTACCGGGGACGCTCGCCGCGGTGACAGTGATACACCCCGTACCGGCCGTGCCGGGGGACCGCGCAGTACCGAACGGGGCGCCCGCAGTGACCAGCTGCCGCGTTCCGGGCGTCCCGCAAGTGCGGAATCGTCGTCCGGCGGACGCGGCGCCCGCACCGCCGGTGGTCGCGGTGACTTCGCGACCCCGGGCCGGGCGGGTTCGGCCGGGACGGGCCGCGGCGGCCCCGCGGGATCGGCCCGGACCGGATCGGCAGGCGCGGGCCGCGGTGGTTCCGCGGGGACGGGCCGTGGCGGCTCGACGGCGGGCCGAAGTGGCGCCGCCGGATCGCGGGCCGGTGGCCGCCCGGGCGGCGGTACGGCCCGTAAGACCCAGAGCGCCCGTTCCGGGAGCGGCGCCCCGCAGCTGAACAATGCGAAACCGGCCCGGCATCAGCATGTGGAATCGGGTGAATCCGGTCACGAGAAGTTGCCCTGGGGCGAGGGCGAACGGCTGCAGAAGGTGCTGGCCAAGGCCGGGGTCGCCTCGCGCCGGGCGGCCGAGGAGATGATCGAGCAGGGTCGCGTCGAGGTCAACGGCCTCATCGTGCGTGAGCAGGGCCTGCGCATCGATCCGGAGAACGCCGTGGTGCGGGTGGACGGGACCCGGGTGGTGGTGCGCGAGGAACTGGTGCACCTGGCCCTGAACAAGCCCAAGGGCTGGCAGTCCACCATGTCCGACGATCTGGGCCGGCCCTGTGTCGGCGATATCGTCGCCGAGCGGGTCGCGGCCGGACAGCGGCTGTTCCATGTCGGCCGGTTGGACGCCGATACCGAGGGGTTGCTGCTGCTCACCAATGACGGTGACCTCGCGCACCGGCTGATGCACCCCTCCTACGAGGTGTCCAAGACCTACCTGGCGACCGTGCAGGGCGAAGTGCACCGTTCGATCGGCAAGATCCTGCGCGAGGGCGTGGAACTCGACGACGGACCGGCCAAGGTGGACCGCTTTCAGGTGCTCGAGGTCGACGCGGGACGTTCCCTGGTGAAATTGGTGTTGCACGAGGGGCGCAAACATATCGTGCGGCGGCTGCTGGACGCGGTCGGGCATCCGGTGACCAGGCTCGTCCGCACCCATATCGGCCCGGTCGTCCTGAACGACCAACGTCCGGGCACGCTGCGCGTGCTGGGGCGCGATGAAATCGGCAAACTCTACGAGGCGGTGTCTTTGTGAACGGTGTGGAAGCTCCGGTGGGGGTCGTCGTGGATCCGGCCCGCGACCGGTCCCTGGTCGTCGCGATGGACGGTCCCTCGGGGACCGGGAAGTCCAGTGTGTCGCGGCGACTGGCGGTACGGCTTTCGGCCCGCTACCTCGATACCGGCGCCATGTACCGGGTCGCCACGCTGCAGGTGCTGCGTGCGGGGGTCGACCCGGCGGATCCCGCCGCGGTGGCCGCGACGGTCACCGATATGCCGTTGCGGATCGGTACCGATCCCGAACGGGAACTGATCGAACTCGACGGCGTCGATGTGCGTACCGAAATCCGCGGAGCCGAGGTCACCGCGGCGGTTTCGGCCGTTTCGGCGGTGCCGGAGGTCCGGGAGCAACTGGTGGCGCTGCAGCGGGAGATCGCGGTGAGTGCGGGCCGGATCGTGGTCGAGGGCCGCGATATCGGTACCACCGTCCTGCCCGACGCCGACGCCAAGATCTATCTGACCGCGTCCGCGCAGGCGCGCGCCCATCGCCGTAATCAGCAGAACATCGCCGAGGGCCGTGGGGACGACTATGCCGGGGTGCTCGCCGATGTGGAACGCCGTGACCGCCTCGATTCGACGCGCGCGGTGTCGCCGCTGCGGCGGGCCGAGGACGCGGTGCAGGTCGACACCAGCGAACTGACCATGGACGAAACCATCGAGGAGCTGTACCGCGAGGTCGGCCGGCAGTTGGACCGGCCGCGGGATCGTGCCGCGGCGCGCAGCCGGGGAGTCGCCAGATGAGCGAGGACACCGTGAGTGACGTACTCGCCGGCGACGGCGTCTGGAGCGACGAATCGGATTGGGAGCTCACCGATCTCGCCGGTGACGCCGAGGCCGCCGAGCATGTGCCGATGCCCACCCTGGCCGTGGTCGGACGCCCGAATGTCGGTAAATCGACGCTGGTCAACCGCATTCTGGGCCGCCGCGAAGCCGTGGTCGAGGATGTGCCCGGGGTGACCCGGGACCGGGTCTCCTACGAGGCCAACTGGGCGGGCCGCCGTTTCTGGGTGCAGGACACCGGCGGCTGGGAACCGGATGCCAAGGGACTGCAGCAGTCGGTGGCGCGGCAGGCCGAACTCGCCATGAACACCGCCGATGCCATTGTGCTGGTGGTCGACGCGGTGGTCGGCGCGACCGCCACCGACGAGGCCGCGGTGAAGGTGCTGCGGCGGGCGAAGACGCCGGTCATCCTGGTCGCCAACAAGGTCGACGACCAGCGTCTGGAGGCCGATGCGGCCGCGCTGTGGTCGCTGGGGCTGGGGGAGCCGCGAATGGTCTCCGCCGCGCACGGCCGCGGGACCGGTGACCTGCTCGACGATGTGCTCGACGTGCTGCCGGAGACACCGCGGGAACTCGGCGGGCCCGGTGGCGGGCCGCGCCGGGTGGCGCTGGTCGGGAAACCGAACGTCGGTAAATCGAGCCTGCTGAACAAGCTGAGCGGTGATGAGCGGTCGGTGGTGCACGATATCGCCGGCACCACGGTCGATCCGGTCGATTCGCTGGTGGAACTGGGCGGCAAGGTCTGGCGTTTCGTCGATACCGCGGGGCTGCGGCGCAAGGTCGCCAATGCCAGCGGTACCGAGTTCTACGCCTCGTTGCGCACCAAATCGGCGCTGGAGGCTTCCGAGGTGGCGATCATGCTGATCGACGCCGCACAGCCCATCACCGAACAGGACCTGCGGGTGATCAGCCTGGTCGCCGACTCCGGGCGGGCCCTGGTGCTGGCGTTCAACAAATGGGATCTGGTGGACGAGGACCGCCGCCTCCAACTCGAGCGCGAGGTGGATCGCGATCTGGTGCGGGTGCCGTGGGCGCAGCGGGTCAATATCTCCGCGCAGACGGGCCGGGCGGTGCAGAAGCTCGTCCCGGCCATGGAGACCGCGCTGGAATCCTGGGACAAACGGATTTCGACGGGCCGCTTGAACACCTGGTTGAAAGAGGTGGTCGCCGCGACACCGCCGCCCATGCGTGGTGGGCGGCTGCCCCGGGTGCTGTTCGCCACCCAGGCCACCACCAGGCCACCGACCTTCGTCCTGTTCACCACCGGGTTCCTGGAGGCCGGCTATCGCCGGTTCCTGGAGCGGCGGCTGCGGGAGGAGTTCGGGTTCGACGGGTCGCCGGTGCGGATCTCGATCCGGATCCGGGAGAAGCGCGCCAAGAAGTGAACTCCGGTGCTCACCCGCCGCCACGGCGGGTGAGCACCGGAGTTTCCGGCCGGTGCCGTAGGTCCGGCCACTACCGCGGGGATGCGCGCCAGCGGTCGCGCCGGGAGAGGGTGTCGGCCAGTGGTAGCTCGTGCCGCGCTGCGTATCCGCGGCGGGCCCGGAGTGCGGCGCGGGTGCGTGGACGGAACTTCCGTTTCCGGCCGTAGCCGTCGTATCGCTTACCGGCGCTCACGACTGCCGCGACCACCGACCGCGTAGCGCGGTCGTTCCATCCGGATATGGCGAAGTCCGGTCCGGCACAATACATTTCTAATCCACAACGCGGGCAACCGTACCGCACGGCCGAACGCGGATCTGTCCCGGGCCGCCGACTCCGGCGTTTCTGCGATATCCGGCACGCGGGGCAGCCGTAGTGCGTCCGGTACCGGTACGACCTGTCGTCGCACATCCGACGAAGGTAGCGCGCCCGCGCCGGTGGACGCATCGGAATATGCTCCGGGAAGCCGGGCGGGTCCGGTTCCGTCCCGGGGCGGATACAGAGGGAGACATTCATGGTCAGTCGCCGCGCCCGGGCGCTGTCGGTGTTCCTGCGGCTCACCCGCCAACGCGGTATGGCGACCGCGGAGAAGGCCCGGGTCGCCATGGCCGAACCCGCCGGCCCCCACACCCCGCCGCGGCGGCTGCGGCGCCGGCACCGGGTCGAAAACCGCCTCGTCGACGGCTTCCCCTGCTACCGCGTGACGCCCCGGACGGCGCCGGAATCCGGGAAAGTCGTGCTCTATCTGCACGGCGGTAGCTTCTTCCGGGAGATCAGCTGGTGGCATTGGCGGTTCATCGATCGGCTCGTCACGGCCGGGCACCGGGTCGAGGTGCCGATCTATCCGCTGGCGCCGCGGTACACCTACCGGTCGGCGCGGCCGTATCTGCTCGCGGTGTATCGGGAGGTGATCGGTGCGGTGGAGCCCGGGCGGGTGGTACTCGCCGGAGATTCCGCCGGTGGCACCCTGGCGCTGCTGCTCGCCCAGGCACTGCCGGACGCCGGACTGCCCGGCCCGGCGCGGCTGATCCTGTTCGCGCCGTGTCTCGATATGCGCTTGTCCGCACCGGAGATCGACCGGGTGCAGGCGGACGACCCGTGGCTGGCGCGCCCCGGTCTGCTCGAGGCGGGACGCGTCTGGGCCGGCGGGGACGATCTCGGGCTGCCGGAGCTCAGCCCGATCAACGGTCCGGTGGACGGGCTACCGGAAACGAATCTCTTCGTCGGTACGCACGACATCCTGTACCCCGACGCGCGCGCGTTCGCCGAACGCGCCGGCGCGCGCGTGCGTCTCATCGCCGAACGCGGCCTCTTCCATGTGTATCCGCTCGCTCCGGTCCCCGAGGCGCGTCCCGTGGTGAAAGCGGTCCTGACCACCCTGGACGACCTGTGAGCGATCGTTCCGGAAGCCGTCGCCGGGGCGTGACGCGGCGCCCGCGGACGCGGAAACACCGGGCCGCCCGGGGAACTCGTGAACAGCCTGTGAACGCCCACGGAATTCGGTTGATTCGACCGTGACGATGCATCGCGGAGCAAAGGCCGGTACCGTACCCGGGCGTGACTACTTGTCTGCCATCGAATCACCCGAGGCGGGAGCCGTAATGACTGTCGAACCGCCACTCGAGGACGATGTCACGCAACTGGCTCAGCGCGTCGAACACGCCCGGGGCCGGCTGGCCTACCAGTTCGACCCCGCCCTCACCGAGGCACTGTCGGAAACGGAGCTACGCGCCGAACGTGATCTCGCCGAGCGCATCCGCGAACAGGAGCGCGGGCAGCGCTGGAAGGAGATCCAAGCGGTCGCCTCGGCCAACGATCGGGCCAGGCAGACCACCGAGCAGATCGAGAAGGCGGATATGCGCGACCTCTTGCTCGCCCGTAAAGCCATCGCCGCTCAGCGCCGGGAGTCCAGCCCGCACGCCAAACTCGCGTCGCTGTACCGGCATCGATCCTGGTCGTTGCGTGCGCTGGCCGGGGTGGTCGGTGCGGGGATGCTCTGGTCGGCCGTCAACGTGCAGCAGAACATCGCCCCCACCGGTGCGTCCGATCCGCTGTTCTGGTTCAGCTATCTGCTGGAAGCGATGATCAGTGTCTGTCTGATCATCATCATGATCGGCACCAACAAGGTCGCCGAGTGGGGGGTGATCAACAACCGGAAACAGGTGGCCGCCGCCGAGATCGCGCTGCTCGCGCTGACCGTCGGACTGAACACCTACCCCTATCTGAGAGTCGGTGAATGGTACGACGCCGCCGTGCACGCGGTCGCCCCGGTGATGATCGGTGTCGCGCTGCTCATCCACGACGCGGCGAGCAGTCGCTACGGTATGGCGATCCTGCGGGCCACCGAACAGGTCCGGGTGCTGCCCGACCCCGCGGATCAGATCCGCAACAGCCTGCCCCGGGTGAGCCTGCGCCTCGATCACGCGAAGCTGGCGACCGAACTCCCGGCGGTCCAGTCCGAGCCGAAACCGGCTGCGCTGGAGCCGGGCGGTACGAAGACAGCGGGTTCCGCATCGAGTGGTTCGGCCTTCCGGCCGGACGGCAAGGGCGGTGATACGGGAAAACGCCGGTCGGGGGATCTGGCGGAGGTCACTTCCGGGTTGATCGGGCGGACCAGTTCGCTGCTCGATGAGATGGCCGCCAATTCGCCCCTGTTCGAAGGGGACTCGGCCACGCCGAAAACCGCCGATACCACCGACAAACTTCCGGTGACCAAACCCAAGAAACTCTCGGGGTTGAAGGGTTCCTCCGACGGCGCCAAGAACGGTTCCGGGGAGAGCAAGGGCAAGATGTCCGGGGACAAGGAGACCGACGAGTTCCTCGACGTCGTCCGCTCCTCGGACGGCTACGACACCGGACAGTTCCGGGTCGCCGATATCCTCGAGCAGGAGCTCGCCGACCTCCAGGCGGAGCGCCGCCGCGCCCGTTCCGGCCGCGCCCGCAGCACCACAACCAACGGGGCCTGAGCCCGGCGGTGACCCGTGGTGGCACGGGTCACCGCCGGCGCCGCTGCCGGAGCGCAGCGTGACCGTGGTGGAGACGGTGCCGAGCCCAACCGGCGCATCGTCGACCGGTTGCGGATGCCCACCGGGCCGCAGGTGCCGGTCGCGCCGGTCGACGCGGTCGTCCGGGAATGGCGGAAGCAGGCCGACCGGGTAAACACTCCCGTGGCCCGGCGCCTGGATATCGCCCGGCCCCGCCCCGCGCCGATGGCGTCTTCGCGGCCGCTGAGGCAGAACCCGCCCGGACACCGTGGCGGTGCGGTTGTATGGAGGGATGGATTCAGCGACCCTCGCCGATCGGCTCGAGATCACCGATCTGCTCACCCGCTACGCCACCGCCGTCGACAGCAAGGACTGGGCGCTGTACCGCACAGTGTTCACTGCCGATGCGCAGATCGACTACAGCACGGCCGGTGGCCCGGTCGGCGATCTCGACACCGTGGTGGCCCGGCTGACCGAACAGCTGAACCTGTTCTCCCGCACCCAGCATTTCATCTCCAATATCGCGGTCGACCTCGACGGCGACACCGCGAAGGTGCGGGCGATGTTCTTCAACCCGATGATCGTGTCCCCGGGCAAACAGTTCACCTGCGGCGGCTGGTACAACCACGATCTGATCCGGACTTCCGACGGCTGGCGCAGCACCCGGCTGCTCGAGGAAGCGGCCTGGTTCGACGGTATCGAGGCCGCGTTCGCGCAGTAGGCGGCCCGGTCATCCGGTCAACGCGGTTTCGCTGCGCTCGCGCACGCGCGTCTGCCGCGGATGCAGTTCGTATACCGCGAAGGCCGAGCGGATAACCGGTTGGGCGACATTGCGGACGCGGATACCGCCGGGTGTGGTGCCGCGTTCGCACCCGGCGTGGGCGTGCCCGTGCAGCGCCAGATCCGCCCGGTGGGTGTCGATGGGCTCACCGAGCAGGTAGGAACCCAGAAACGGGTAGATCTCCCGCGGTTCACCGTGCAGGGTGTCGCTGACGGGGGAGTAGTGGGTGAGGACCGCCGTGACATCGGTGTCCAGCTCGGCCAGCGCGGTATCGAGCCGGGTGGCCAACTCCACGGTGTGCCCGGCGAACTCGCGCATCAGGTGTTCGCCGAACACGCTGGCGCATTTCCCGGCGAACCCGCCGCCGAAGCCCTTCGTTCCCGCGACGCCCAGCGTGCGATCGCCGATCGTGACCGTGGTGGCGCTGCCCTCCAGGACCGTAATCCCGGCCGCGGCCAGCATCTCGGTGATCTCGTCGGAGAGATCGCTGTGATAATCGTGGTTGCCGAGGACCGCGATGACCGGGACGCCGACATCGGCGAATTCCGTGGCCACCACCTCGGCTTCGGGCAGGGTCCCGTGATTGGTCAGATCACCGGCCAACAGCAGAACATCGGCGTGGTCCGGTAGGCCGCGTAGCGCGGGACGCATCAGGCCCCGCGAATCGGTCCCCAGATGGACATCCCCCACAGCGGCGATCCGCATCGGTGCACTCCCTTCCGCCCGGTGTCAGTCACCGAGGTCCTCGCATTCGCCCGGTCCGGGCGTCGCGGTCACGTGTACGTCGTTGTGGATCTGTGCGTCCGGGGCGATCTCGTGCACCACGTCCTCGAGTCGGCGACGCCGCTCCGCGGTACCCACTTCGCCGTCGAGTACCACCACATCGCCCCGGATCCGCACCCGCACACCCTGTTCGGCGCAGCGCGGATCCTCGGTCAACGCCCGGTGTAGTTCGGCGGCCAGGTACTCCGGTGGCCGGCCGGGCGGACGGTTCTGGGTTTCCGACATCTATCCGGCCTTTCCTGAGGTTCGATCATCGGTCCGGGTGTCGGCGATGCCGAGATCGTCGATCAACCCGAGGAACGCCCGCGCGTAGGGCGAATGTTCGGTCTGGGCGCGCACCGACGGCCAGTCCACCTGTTCGCGCAGATCGCGGGAGATACGCAAGAGCGGGCTCAGGTCCAGCCGATGGGCGTCGAAGACCAGCAGTTTGTCGACCAGCAGATCGGTGCCGTGCACCACCGGCGCCATCGTCGGCCCGACCCGCATGATCTCCGCCCGGGCCAGCAGGGCGTCGTCGACCTCGCGGTTGTTGGGCCGGTGGATGATGTCGATGAGGGTGTCCCCGTCGTAGGCCTTGGTGAGCCAATCCTCGGCCGCGTCGGCGATACGCAGGCCCGCCCGGGCCAGTTCGCTGCGCGCCCGGCCGCTGTCGGCGGGTTTGACGAAGAGATCGACATCGTGGTCCGAGGGTGGTCCGCCCCGGGCGTAGACCGCGCAACCACCCGCCACGGCGAAGGGGACGTCGTGGTGCGTCAGCGCATTCGCGGCTCGCGTCAGCGCATGCAGCAACTGCTGATGGGTCGGAGCCATGCGGGGCGGCTACCCGGAAACGGCACCGCCAATCAGCTCACGATTGTGATCACCAGGCCCACCGCCACCACCACGAACACGGCGACCAGGGCGATTGCCAGTACCACCGCCAGGATTCCGGTCGGGGGGAAGTGATGCCGCGTGGCCGGCTCCTCCGCCGACAACCCGGAGGTCTGCGGAGTATCGGGCGGTGTGGAGCCCGGGGGGACTCCGCCGCCCGGTTCCAGATCAGGGGTTTCGGCGGGGTCGGGATCCATGGACGCCATACCCTCTACCTCCCTTCTCGATCATTTGCGGAGCGCCGGGCCCGGCGGCGATGGCTCGTATCGCACAGCGGGTAGCTCCCGGAACGTTTGCAGGTACACAGCGCGACCAGGAAGCGGTCGGCGAGCAGGTGGTCACCGTCCGGGGTGATCACCTCCAGCGGGCCCTCGACCAGAGCCGGACCTTCGGCGGTGAAGGTGATCCGGCGTACCGGATTCGCCGCGTCCGATGGGACGGGGGCCGGTTCGGGCCGGGGGCCGGAGGCGCCGTCCGCCGCCGCCTCGTCGTCCGCGGCGGCGGGGTCGGCGTGGCGGATCGCGGCGAGCAACTCGTCGGGACCGGCCGGTGCGTCAGCGGGTTCGGTCGGCACGGATCACCACCAGTTCCTCGTGCTCTTGTTCGGGCTGGATCAGGCCGCGTTCCCGCAGCCACTCCACCCGGCTGCGCATCACCGGCCCGAACGGGATGACGGTGCGGGCCACCACCGTCGCCTTCAGTCCACCCGCACGCAACCGGGTGAGCGTGGCGGCGATACCCGAGACCGCGGAGTGCACGATCAGCGCGGTACCGCCGATGGCGAGCGACTGCGGCATCATCTCGCACAAGGGGTCCAGCAGATGGCGGCCGTGCCAGCCGGCGTCCCAGGCGCGCGCGGGGCCGTCCTCGGGCGGATGGGTTTCGCTGGGTACATACGGTGGATTGGCGACCACCACGTCGAATGTGCGGCCCTCCACCACCCGGGTGACGTCTCCGCACAGCAGCTCCAGCCGCACCCCGTACAGCCGGCTGTTGAACCAGGCCGAAGCGAGCGCGGCGCGCGACAGGTCCACCGCGGTGACGGCCCCCGCCCCCGACCGGGCAGCGTGGATCGCCAGCGCACCGGTTCCGGTGCACGCGTCGAGTACCTGCGCGCCGCGCGGCAGGGCCGCGTCGGTCATCGCCCGGGCGAGTAGCCGGGTATCCGGCTGGGGACGGTAGACGCCGGGAACACTGACGAACACCGGACTCACCGCGCCGTCGTCCGCAGCGAGCTCTCGCCCGCGCGCCAGCGGTCGAGCATCTGGTCCGCGCACCGGTCCTCGAGCAGATCGGTCGCCTGGATTCCGAAGACCACCGACTCGGCCAGTCCGGGCTCGCGGGCCAGCAGGTCGTCGAGTACCTCGCGGCGCACGACCTGTTCGTGGACGGCGTCGGCGGTCACGTGCTCGCTGTAGAACCGGACGCAGTCCGGGTGGGCGGAGAACCGCCGCAGCGCCTCGACCATCAGTTTCGAGGCCGGTGAGGAGGTGATCTCCACCGCCGCGAAATGGCCCACCACCGCGCCCCGCAGCGAACGATGCAGGCCGAACAGCGACATCATGTCGACCAGGGCGAGCATGGAGGCGGGGACGATGTCCAGATAGTGCAGGTAGCCGTCGGCCAGACCCGCGCCGCGCAGCAGATCGGCGTAGAGCCGGGCGTGAATGCGATCCCCGTGGCCGCCGCCGAACTCGTCGAACTCGATCGCCACCAATCCGGCCTTCGCCCGGCCGCGCAGGCGGGGGATCACCCAGGCGACCGGATCGGCCTCCTTGTGGTGGTAGATCGAGCGCTGGACGAAATACTCGCGCATCTCCCACCAGGAACCGTCGTCGCGGAGCCGGCCCGGGACACCGCCGGCCACGGGCACGGTGAGCAATCGATCCAGTTCCGCGGTGACATCGGCACCTCCGGGCACCTCGGCGCGCAGGGTGGCGAGGAACCGGCGCTCGAGTTCCGCGCGCATCCGCAACAGTCCCGGATCCCACTCCCAATCGGCGTCCACGCCACGGAAGCCCTGATAGTGCAGCTCATAGCAGGTATGCAGGGTCAGCTGGAAATCGTCACCGTAAGGATCGAGATCGTCGGGGACCTCGGGTACCGGCCGTCCGGGTGGGTCCCGCAGCAGCGTCAGCACGGCCGCCGACAGCGGGCCGCGGGCCACGGGGATCGGGGGCGCGCCGACGGCGGTTTCGCGCGGGGTGAGTGTTTCGACCATGGTTCGCCTTTCGCAGGCATCATCGAACTTCGAATCCCTGGGAGGGCAGCGGGACGCGCTGCGCGTTACTCGGCCGGATAGGGCGCTCCGCGCAGTGCTCGGGCGAGATGCGCCGCATTCCGGGCGGCAGTCGCGTTGGTGGAGGCGACCGCGCGGGGGACCTCGTCCAGATCCAGATAGTCGACGCCGCTCATGGCCGCACCGTTCCAGTAGGTGCCGCCCTGCGCGGGCAGGGTGTAGCCGATATCGTTCAGGCCCTGGAACAGGTCGGCGGTGATCTTGTGGGCGCCGTCCTCGTTGCCGACCACCGCCGTCAGCGCGACCTTGCCGAACATGGCGGGCCGCCCCGCGTCGTCGGTTTCCGACAGCTCGGCATCCAGTCTTTCCAGCACGCGCTGCGCCACCGACGACATATGGCCCACCCAGGTCGGGGTCGCGAAGAGCAGAATGTCCGCACCGGTGACGCGGGCCCGGACCGCGGGCCATTCGTCGCCGTCGCCCTCGTCGGCGCTGACGCCCGGACGGATATCGTGGTCGACGACCCGGATCACTTCGCCCGTCACATCGTGCTTCGCGAGTTCGTCGAGCACCTGCCGGGCCAGCAGATCGCTACTGGATTCGGCAGGCGAGCTCTTCAGCGAGCACACCAGTGCCACCGCGGTCAGAGAAGCCATTCCGGAAACCTCCGCCCCTGTTCGGTCGACCGGTCCGATCCGGCCCTGTGCCTGTGCGCAATAGCCGGTGGCACGGGGGATAAACATCTCCATCCGGCCGCGCGGCGGCGCCGGCGACCGGATATGCCCGGGCCGACGGCGGTGTACACCGCCGGCCGACCGTGCCAAAATAGTCGACAGGTTGAAAACATGCAGCCGATCCCGGTACCGCGTATCTCTCGGTGCCCGGGCTCGATGAGCGGGACCGGCTCCCGTTCCGATATCCGCCCGTAGCGCGTACGCCAACCGGAAATCCCCACCAGCAAGGGATGGGATTGATATGTCGGTTACCACCGCCCGGTGCCAGGTCGATCAGCAACGCAAGCGCGACCCGCGACCGGTGACCACCGGCCGTATGTGGTCGCGACGCAGCACCGAGCACCCCGAATGCGTGATCGCCCGCGTCGAAGGCGAGTTGGATGCCGTACTACACGAAGAACTGCGCGCCCTGCTCGAACGGTGCCGGGGCGGTCTGTGCCGCGCCGTGGTGCTGGACCTGCGCGCCACCACCTTCATGAGCATTCGCGCGGCCGTCATCCTCGCCGAAGCCAAGGCCGCCGCGTGGCGGGCCGGGGTCGAACTGCGGGTGGTCAGCGGCCGGAAGGAAGTGGAGCGGGCACTCGAGGTCGCCGGTGTGCGGCCGCAGTTCCAGTTTTTCCCGAGTCTGAACAGCGCGCTCACGAGCTGACCCACAGCCCGCGCTCACTCCCCGCCCCGGCCGCTCGAGCGGCCGGGGCGGTCGCTTTCCGGGCGGGAGCGGTCGATACTCGAGCCGTGTCGCGAGAAGACGGCGTTGTCGCCGAAGGATTACTGGACTCGATCGGGAGCGTTTCGCAGTGTGCGGGCGCCTTCCGGTTCTGGTTCGCCGACCAACGCTGGGAGTGGTCGGAAGCCGTCGCCGAGATGCACGGTTACCCGTCGGCGCCGATGATGCCCAGCACCGAGCTGCTGCTCGGCCACAAGCATCCCGACGACCGCGCCCAGGTGGCGAACGCTCTCGCGAAATCGGTGGCCGAGGGGGCACCGTTCTGCAGCAGGCACCGCATCGTCGACCTCGCCGGGGAGACCAAGCACGTCATCGTGGTGGCCGATGTGATGACCGACGAACAGGGTGCCGTGATCGGTTCCGCGGGCTACTACATCGACCTCACCGAAACTTTGGCCGAGGAGCGGGAGGAGGCTTTGCAGGACACGCTGCCGGGCCTTTACGCGGCACGAGCGGTGATCGAGCAGGCCAAGGGCGCGTTGATGGTGGTGTACGGGCTCAGCGCCGACCAGGCGTTCCGGGTGCTGATCTGGCGCTCCCAGGAGACCAACACCAAACTCCGGGAGCTGGCCGCGCGGTTGGTCGCCGAGCTGCCCACGGTGAACTACGCCGCGCCTGCACTGCGCACCGAATTCGATCATCTGCTGCTGACCGTCCACGAGCGGATCGACCGCACGTGAACTGGGCGGGGTTTCGGCGATTCCGGCCGGGGTATGCGCGCATGTGACAATCAGGCCGACATCCGAGGAAAGAGAACCGCGGCGTCACCGACGGTCACGGGCACCGACGGGGCCCGGCGGGCGCCCCCCGCCCGCCGGGGCGCGGGCGGTAGGAACGAGGTGGTGATGCGCATGGGGGAGAGTGTCTCCGATTCCGTGTATACGACATCGGCGGATACGACGGTGGGCGTTCGGATTCCGGCCCGGCAGGAGCAGCTGGTGATGTTGCGCGCGCTGGCCGAGACCGTATCGCTGATCGCCGATTTCGGTCTGGACGAGGTGACCGATATCCGGCTCGCCCTCGATGAGGTGGCTACGTCGTTGATTGCGGCAGCTGTTCCCGATTCGAGTCTGACCTGCGATTTCGATTACGACGAGCATCGCATGACAGTGCGCGTAACCTCGATCTCGGAGGTCGACTCGCTCCGCGATCAGGAGGGATTCGGCTGGCATATCGTGCGGACGCTGACCCGCTCGGTCAGCGTGGAACAGCATCCCTACGACGTGGCGAGTGGTGGTTACCCGACCGATGTCGAGTTCAGCTGGTTCCGAGGAGGCGCCGATGGCGCGTGAAGGTATACGGGCGGACCCCGGGCCTTCGCGCCGCCACCGCGGCCATGACAGTTACGACAATATCGAGCCGTTGTTCGGCAAAGCGGTCGCCCTCGCCGAGGGCGACCCTGCCCGTGCGGAGCTGCGCGTGGAGATCATGCGACGGTGTCTGCCGCTGGCCGAGCACATCGCCCGGAAGTTCTCCGGGCGCGGTGAGAACTACGACGATCTGCTCCAGGTGGCCCGGCTGGGCCTGGTGAACGCGGTGGACCGCTTCGACGTCTCGCGTGGTTCGTCGTTCCTGTCCTTCGCCGTCCCGACCATCATGGGCGAGGTCCGCCGGCATTTCCGCGACAACACCTGGTCGGTCCGGGTGCCGCGGCGAGTGAAGGAACTGCAGCTCAACCTGGGCCCCACCATCGAGATCCTCGCGCAGCGGCTGGGGCGGGTGCCGCGGGCCAAGGAGATCGCCGCCGAACTCGAGATCGATGTGGTGGAGGTGACCCAGGCCCTCATCGCCGGTAACGCCTACCAGGCGTCCTCGCTGGACGCGCCCGCCACGGGGGATGACGGCGACAGTTCGGCATTGCCGCTGGTGGAATCGCTGGGTGCCGATGAGCCGTCCTACGGCTGGCTGGAGGACTATCTGGCGATCGAACCCCTGCTCGACGAGTTGTCCGAGCGGGAGCGCCAAGTGCTGCGGATGCGGTTCTTCGAATCCCGCACCCAGTCGCAGATCGCGGAGGAACTGGGAGTGTCACAGATGCACATCTCGCGGATACTCTCGCGCACTCTCGGCTGGCTGCGGGAGCAGGCGCTGCGCGACTGACCGGCGCGCCCGGCCCGGTGGCCGGAGCGGATCAGTGGGTTGCCGCCGGATCCGTCCGGCCGGCGGGAGCGCGGGAGAGGAGGCCGCGGACGAAAGCGGCCTGGCCCGCGTGCTGGAGGTCGTCGGCGATCACACTGACCAGGCGTACGCCCATGGTGACCGGCGGATCCCAGTTCGTATCCACGATCGCGTCGAGGTCCCGGTCGTCCAGCGCGGCCACGAACCGGGCCGTGCGCGTGTGCACGGCGTCGTGGTATCCGGTGAGCAGTTCGGGCGGGGCGCTGATCAGCGCCACCTCGGCGGGAGTGTCGCCGTACCCGGTGGCGTCCCGGTCGATCGGCAGGTCGAAGCGCTCGAACCAGCCGCGGCCCGTCCACAGCGATTCGGTGCCCTGCAATTCCGCCAGGTGCTCGTCCTGTACCCGCGTGAGATGCCAGACCAGCCACGCGATGGAATTGGCCGCCGGATCGAGACGGTGCGTCAGGGCCTGCTCGTCGAGTCCGTCCACCGCTTCGTGGACCACCTCGCGGATTCGATCGAAGGCATCGGTGAGTAGATCGGCACTGTTCATTGCTGTCTCCGTCGCTACTGGATAGCGCGGCAACGCCGGCGCGGCGGGCCGGGTACCGCGAGCTGTCGTCCGGTATCGGCGCAGTACCACGATCCGGGCCGCGCAAACGGGAGGCCGGCGTGGCGAGAAAGTAGAACATGTTCTTGCCGCGCTCGGGTCGCCGTGCCATGGTGACTCCATGGATCTGCAGGCACTCGAACTTCTCCGCGGCCTCAAGTATCGGTACTTCCGCACTCTGGATCTGAAGCAGTGGGACGATTTCGCCGCCACGCTGGATCCGGAGATCGAAGCCCGCTACGGCACCCACGCCATGGGCAAGGAGCTCACCCTCGACGGACGCGACGCGGTGGTCGGGTTCATGCGCGAGAACATGGGCCCCGGCATCGTCACCACCCATGTGGCCAATCATCCGGAGATCACCGTCGACGGCGACACCGCGACCGGTAGCTGGCTGTTCGAGGACACGGTGCTGGCCACGGATTTCGGTGTGCTGATCCGCGGCGCCGGGTACTACACCGATCGTTATCGGCGCGGCGCCGACGGGATCTGGCGTATCCACGCCACATCCTACGTGCGGATCTACGAATCCTCGCAGTCGCTGGCCGATACCCCCAGCCATACGTTGCTCAGCAATATGTGGGCGACCGGCACGAACTGAGCCCGGTCAGGGCACCAGGACCGCGCGGCCCCGGATCCTGCCCTGTTCGAGCAGTTCGTAGGCGTGCGCGCCCTCCTCGAGCGGGAACTGCCGGGTGCGCGCGGCGATCCGGCCTTCCCGGGCCAGCGCGATACTGTCGATGAGATCGCGTTTGGTGCCGCCGTAGGATTTGCGCACCGTCGCGCCCCACGGCAGCCCCGGGCCGCCCGCGGGGCCCGCGGTGATACCGGGATCGCCCTCGCCCAACCCGATCATCCGGTAGGCCCCGTTGGGCCCGACCGATTCGACCGAGAGCTTCGCCGTCGCGTCCACGCCGACGAAGTCGAATACCGCTTCCGCGCCGCGGCCGCCGGTCATGGCGAGGATCCGGGCCGCGGTGTCCGCGTCGGCCGCGAGGCCCTCGTGCGCGCCGCATTCCGCCGCCAGCTCGAGTTTGTCCGGATCGGTGTCCACCGCGATCACCCGCACCGGGGTGATCGCCCGCAGGATCTGGATGCCGACATGGCCGAGCCCGCCGGCTCCGATCACCACCGCCGTGGCCCCGGGGTAGAGCTGATCGCGGGCGCCGCGGATGGCGTGGTAGCTGGTGAGCGCGGCGTCGGCCAGCGGTGCCGCGGCGACGAAGTCCATATCGCCGATGGGTACGAAGGAGTTGGCCGGAACGGCCACGTACTCGGCCATACCGCCGTCGGGTCCGAGTCCGGGACAGGGCGGCATGGCGACCCGCCCGGCCGCCCGGCACACATTCTCGTTACCGCTCGCGCACTCCGCGCAGTGCCCACACGACCAGCACAGATACACCACACCGCGTTCGCCGGTCGTCCGCCCGGCCACCTGTTCGCCGACCGCGGCGATGGTGCCGGCGATCTCGTGGCCGAGGGTCAGCGGGTCCGCACGAACCTTGAAGGGGAGATGGAGGACATGCAGGTCGGAGTGGCAGATCCCGGAGGCGCCCACCCGGATCAGCAGCTCGCCCGGACCCGGTTCAGGGGTCGGGACCTCACGTATCTCCAGGGTGCCGGGTTCGGTGAGTTGCAGCGCTCTCATGGGGTGTCCTCCCGCTCCGGCCGACTATGGCGTGCCTCACAAACTAGGCCGCTGCGCGGCGGGCTGACAAGAGTTGATTTTTATTGACACCTGTCAAATTCGTGCCTAGGGTCCCTGTGACCGGTATCACCCGGCGCGTCGGCCACTGCGCCGGCGTTGTGCTCGAGGAGGTCGTATGCCCGAACCCACCGTCGCCGTCATCGGAGCGGGTATCAGCGGTTTGACCACCGGAAAGATGCTGGGCGACTACGGTGTTCCGTACACCTGCTTCGAAGCCTCCGACCGCATCGGCGGAAACTGGGCGTTCGGCAATCCGAACGGACACTCCAGCGCATACCGCTCGCTGCATATCGACACCTCGAAGTACCAGCTCTCCTTCCGGGACTATCCGATGCCGGAGTCCTACCCCGACTTCCCGCACCACACCCTCATCAAGGAGTACCTGGAGGGCTATGCCGCGGCCTTCGACCTGAAGCGCGCCATCGAATTCGGCACCGCCGTCGAGCACGCCCGCCCGGCCGCGGGCGGCGGCTGGGATATCGAGACCGGGGCCGGTGACACCCGCCGGTTCGATCTGCTCGTGGTCGCCAACGGGCACCACTGGGATCCGCGTTTCCCGGACTTCCCCGGTGAGTTCACCGGAGAATCCATCCACTCCCACTCCTATATCGATCCGCGTACCCCGCTGGATCTGTACGGCAAGCGCATCCTGATCGTCGGTATCGGTAACAGTGCCGCCGATATCGCGGTCGAGTTGTCCTCGCGCAGTACGGAGAACGAGGTGTGGCTGTCGACCCGGTCGAGCGCGTGGGTGGTGCCCAAGTATTTCGCCGGTACGCCGGCCGACCGCTATTTCCGCACCGTGCCCTATGTGCCGCTGTCCTGGCAGCGCAAGATCACCCAGATCTTCACGCCGCTCGTCTCCGGCGATCCGGTGAAATACGGTCTGCCCGCGCCGAACCACAAATTCTTCGAGGCCCATCCCACCCAATCGGTGGAACTGCCGCTGCGGCTCGGCTCCGGTGATGTGGTCGCCAAACCCGATGTGAGCCGGTTGGACGGTGCCACGGTGCATTTCGAGGACGGGACGGCGAAGGATTTCGACGTCATCATCTACTGCACCGGCTACAACATCACCTTCCCGTTCTTCGACCCGGAATTCCTCAGCGCTCCGGGCAATCGGATCTCCCTGTACAAGCGCATATTCAAACCAGGTATCGACGATCTCGCCTTCGTGGGGTTCGCGCAGCCGTTTCCCACGCTGTTCCCGTTCGTCGAATGCCAGGCGCGGCTGGTGGCCGCATACGCGGCCGGACACTACCGCCCGCCGCCGGTGGCGATGATGCACCGGGTCATCGAAACCGATCGGCAGCGGTTCACCGGTCATGTGGTGGACCGGCCCCGGCATACCCAGCAGCTGGACTACTTCGTCTACGAACGGGACGTGCGGCTCACCGAACTACCCGCCGGCCTGCGCCGGGCCCGGGCGCGGGGTCCGGTTCCGCTGGGCCGGGCAGGATGACCACGCGGTCGCGCACCGACCGCCGGGCCCCGCAACGCGGCGATCGGCGGCGCAGCGCACTGCTGGCGGCCCTCGACGAGCTGTTGCGCGATAACGGTGGGCAGCTCGAAACCGTCAATATCGCCGAGATCTCCCGGCGTGCCGGGCTCACCAGATCCGCCTTCTACTTCTATTTCGAGAACAAGGCCGCGGCCGTGGCGGCCGCGCTGGAGGAAACCTACGAGGAAGTCTTCGCGCTCAACGATATTCTCGTCGGCCCGGGAGCACCGGCCGAGCGTATCGAGCGGGCCATCCGCGGACTCGTCGAGTTCTGGGATCGCCACCGCCATCTCTACGGCGCGGTGCTGGCCGCGCGTAATGCCCCGGGCGTGCGCGAGCTGTGGGAGTCCGACCGCCAGGCCTTCATCCCGTCCATCGCGGCCATGATCGACGCCGAACGCGCCGCCGGTCGCGCCCCGGCCGGCGGTGACGCCACCGCTGTCGCCGATGTGCTGCTCCTGCTCAACGAGCGCCTGCTCGAACGATTGACCTTCGATGTGGAACTGGACCGGGAACGCTACATCGAGTCGGTGGTCACCGTCTGGCTGCGGTCGATCTACGGCACCGGTCCCGCCGCACCCCTCACAGCGAGGAACGATTCATGACTCTGCGCGATACCCCGGGCCCGGCCGATACCACCGTGGCGGCCACCCTGACCTTCCGCTCCGGCGGCGCGGACTGTCACGCCTGGCATTTCCCCGCCACGTCCGCCGAGTTCGACGGCCCGTCCGGTCGCCCGGTCGCGGTCATGGCGCACGGTTTCGGCGGGACCAAGGATTCCGGACTCGAACCGTTCGCGCGGGCCTACGCCGCGGCCGGGATCGACGTCCTCGCCTTCGACTTCCGCTGTTTCGGCGCGAGTGGCGGACGGCCGCGCCAGCGGGTGCGGATGTCGGAGCAGCTGGCCGACTACCGGGCCGCGGTGCTGGCCGCCGCGCAACTACCGGGCGTGGACCCACGCCGGGTAGTGCTGTGGGGCGTGTCGCTGTCCGGCGGTCACGTATTCGCCGCCGGTGCCGCCGCGAGCGCCACACCTGCCGACTCGACCGCCGTCCGGGCCGCCCTCGCGGCGATCGTCTCGGTCACTCCGCTGGTAGACGGCCGGGCGGCGGGAGTCCTGGCGGCGCGGGAGAGCGGTATCGCGGGAGTACTGCGGGGAACGGCCGGCGGTGCCCGGGCCGGGCTGGCCGCGGCGTTCGGCAGTTCCGGGCTCATCCCGCTCGTCGGCCGGCCCGGGGAGCTCGCCGCGCTGACGTCGGACGGCTACTACGACTCCTACACCGCCCTCGCCGGACCCACCTGGCGCAATGAGATCGACGCGGGTGTGCTGTGGCAGCTCCCCGGGTATCGGCCCGCGCGGGCGGCTGCCGGGCTGAACCTGCCCGTCCTCGTGCAGATCGCCGATTTCGATCGCGGCGCACCGCCGCACGCCGCGGCACGGGCGGCGTTCGCGGCACGGGCCGAGGTACGCCATTACCCCTGCGACCACTTCGGTATCTGGCCGGGCAATCCGTTCTTCGAGTCCGCCGTGGCCCACCAGCTGCTGTTCCTGCGCCGGCATCTGGCGGCGGCGGCCGCATCCGACGATCGGCCCGCCGGGCCGGGGACCGGCCTGCGGTAGCGTTCGCGGCACCCCGGCGGTGTGCCACAGCACAAATTGCAGGCAGATAACACCAGTTGTGAATGCCCTTACGTTCACGACGATTCGGCATATCGTCGGGCGGGTAATACCCGGTGTCGGCGGTGGTTGTCGCGGCTGCCGGCCCCTGATCGATACACAGGAGCAGAATGAGTGCCAAAACCGAACTCGTCCGCGAACTGAACGGACCCACTGCCGCGTCGGAAATGCTCTCCGACTCCGAGATCGAGGATCTGCTCGGATTGTTCCGCAGTGCCCAGCAGCAGGAGAAGGACCTGCTCATCGAAGCTGTCAACGGAATGATCCGGTTCTTCCCCCCGCCGTTCCGGACGATCACCCGCCGGATCATGTTCGGGGACAAACTCGAAGGATGAGCGATCTGGTCACTCGCGCGCAGATGATCCTGCTCGCGCGCACGCTACACGTGCCTGTCGAACGTATCGCCTACCTCGAACGACTGGGCGCCGAACATCTGCACGAACTCGAGCAGCGGATGTCGGGCCGCATTTTCGAATACCACGGCGACATGTTCAAACGGATCGGGCGCCTGATCCCGATCATCCCGCTCACGGTGTCCCTGCCCCTGGTCCAGCGGATCGTGCCGCCCATGATGACCGGCCGCGCGGCCGGAGCGGTCGGCGTCGAATACCCTGATGCGGCCGCCGAGACGCTCACCATGCTCAAAACGGAGTATGCCGCGGACTGTACCCCGTACGTGGATCCCAAGGCACTCGGCGAACTGGGCGACATCATGGCCTCCGAGCCGTTGGTCGCCATCGTGAACGAGGTCCTGCGCCGTAAGGACCACATCACCGTCGGGCCGTTTCTCGAGTATGCCAAACCGAAATTCGTCGAGGCGGTCGAACACGGGACGCTCGACGACGAGGGCATCATCTTCTCCGCCGCCTACGCGTACTCCGCGCCCGCGATCAGCAATATACTGCGCCAGTTGCTGGACGGCCGGTCGAAACGGATTCCGCGAATGATGGAAACGGTGCTGGCCGGTTCGCCGGAATTGAAGGAGGCGGCGATCTCGGTGATGTCGCGGGCTTCCCGCGACGTGGTGTCCGAGATCGGGGATATCCTGCTCGCGATCGCCAGTCCGGAAGCGCTGGGCAAACTCGCCGCCCACGTCATCCAGAAGGGCGCGGCGCCGGAACTGATGACCTTCGTCTCGAAGCTCGGCCACCCGGCTCTGCAGCGGATGGCGATGAACCCGATCTTCGCCAATACCGCCGCGCTCACCGCGATCGTCGAATCCCTGGTCATCGCGTTCTACCCCGGGCCGTGGCGGGGTCTGCTGCTGCTGGCCGAACGCAGCCATCCCGATGTTCAGCGCTATATCGTCGGCCTGCTGGTGCGGATGCCGGTGGAACGGATCGCCGAGCTGCCGGAGATAGCCAACGCCGACGACCTCTGGCCGGAACTGCTCAGGCTGGTGGCCCTCGCCGATCACCCCTCGCAACGCCGGATCGGCGCGATCTGGGCGGGGTTGGCGGGGGAACGGCGTGCCGGGCTGCATCGGCGGATCGCCGAGCTCCGGCTGGACGCGCGACTGGCCGGGATCGTCGAGGAAGTGCCCAACATATCGGTGGAGGAGGTGTTCTACCAGCGTCGGCGACGTGGGCGGCGACGCGGCTCGACACCCGATAGCTGGAGCGTCGCCTGAGTGAGTGAGGGTTGCTGGGGCAATCGCCGGACCGCGCCTGGTTTCGGCGCGTCTACGGTGATTGTTACCCACGGCCCGGCATATTCGGTTACCTTCGTGTAGGTCTCTGATTTCGCTCGGAATTTGCTATCCCTCGCCGGATGCGGCGGCAAATCGACGAAAAGAGGTCGGCACGAGATGAGCAACGGACAGTTCCTCCATCGGATATGCCGTACGGCTGTACTCGCCGGTATCGCGGCGGCCGCGCTGGCGCCCACAGCGCCCGCGCTGGCCGATCCACTCTGGCCGAACGGGCCGGATGTGCCCGGTGCACCGGCCGTCATCCCGGCCCAGGCGCCCTGCTCACCGGCGGCCCGGGCCTGCCTGCGGCTGTCCAGCAACGAGGTCTGGTTGATGGACGACGGCGACGTCGTCTACGGGCCGACGCCGATGTCGCACGGTATGCAGGGCTACGAGACCCCGCCCGGTGTCTTCCACGTGGCGTTCAAGGAGCTGTACCACTGGAGCACCATGCACAACGCCCCGATGCACTACGCGGTCTTCTTCAACGGCGATATCGCGTTCCACATCGGGCCGGTGGAACACAAATCGCACGGGTGCATCCGGCTGACCGAACCCGGTGCCGTCGCGGTCTACCACTACCTGAACCCGGGTGATGTGGTAGAGGTCGTACCCTGATTGCCGGCTGAGCCGGTCCGGGCCGTGGTGCCCGGACCGGCGACCCGGTACCCGGGTCGCGCGTCCGGTTTCGTACGCTTTCCCCCATGTGGATCATCGTGGCTGTCGCCGTCATCAGTTGTGTGCTCATCGCGATCGGTTTCGCGCTGGGTCTGCCGGACTGAGCTGCCGCCGATCCGCGTAACAGCCCGCCCGCTCCGCAGCGGACGGGCTCTCCGGGTTGCCCGGCGTCCGCCGGATCAGTCGGCGCCGGCCGCGGTGCTGTCCTCCGCCGATTCCCGGTCGGGCCGGTCGACCGCCACCGGGCGCAATAGCGCCCAGGTCACGAAGGCCGCGGCGACCACCACCAGGCCCAGGCCGGCCCACAGGTTCACATTGATACCGCCGGTCTTGGCCTCCTCGTCGACTGTGTCGTGAACGAGTCCGGTGATCACCAGGATGATGCCGTAGAGGCCGAGCAGGCTGCCCACAATGGTGCGGATATCGAAGAGCACGATAGTTGTCCTATCCGGTGACGATATTGAGGACGATCACGAGCGCCAGCGCGATACCCGCCAGCAGGACCGGGCGCTGATACCAGGGCAGGGTGGCGGCCTCGGGGTCCGTGCGCAGCTCGCGCGGTGTCTCCGAGTAGACCAGTCCGACCAGCTCGGCGGCCGGTTTCGGCGCGGTCACCAGCGTCACGGCCACGCTGACCAGGATATCCACCACGAAGGCCGCGCCGGCGGCGACGAAGCTGACGCCCTGGCCCGAGAGCGAGAACACCTCCATCTTGTTCAGCACGAAGATGGTCACCGCCACCGTGGTACCCGCCACCAGACCGGTCCAACCGGCCGTGGGCGTCATGCGTTTCCAGAACATGCCCAGAATGAAGGTGGCGAACAGGGGCGCGTTGAAGAAACTGAACAGCGTCTGCAGGTAGTCCATGATGTTGCTGAACCCGCCGGCGATGAACGCGGTGAAGATGGCGGCGATGGTGGCGCCCACCGTGGCCAGCCGGCCCACCCGCAGGTAGTAGCCGTCGGGTTTGTCCTTGACCACGTACTGCTGCCACAGGTCGATACTGAACACCGTGTTGAACGCCGAGACGTTGGCCGCCATACCGGCCATGAACGCGGCCAGCAGACCGGCCAGGCCCACCCCGAGCAAACCGTTGGGCAGCACGTCCTTCATCAGGTAGAGCAGCGCCTGGTTGTAGGTGACGTCGCTTTCCACATCCGGGTTCGCGGTGACCGCCGCTTTGTACTGGGCCATCTGCGGGACCAGCACCGCGCTGATCATGCCGGGGATGATGACGATCAGCGGAATGAGGATCTTCGGGTACGCGCCGATGATCGGGGTGCGGCGCGCGGCGGCGATGGAATGGGTGGCCAGGGCGCGCTGCACTTCGACGAAGTTGGTGGTCCAGTACCCGAACGAGAGTACGAATCCGAGGCCGAACACGATGCCGAGGATGGACAGGAAATCGTTGGCGAAGCCCGACAGCGCGTTACCCGGCCAGGAGTCCAGCTGTTCGGGGCCGCCGGGGGAAGCGGCAACTTTGTCCTGCAATCCGTCCCAGCCGCCGACCCGGTGCAGGCCGATCAGGGTGAGTGGGAGCAGGGCGGCCACGATGACGAAGAACTGCAGCACCTCGTTGTAGATCGCCGCCGACAATCCGCCCAGGGTGATGTAGGAGAGCACGATGATCGCCGCCGCGATCACCGCGACCCACAGCGGCCAGCCCAGCAGGACATTGAGGATGGTGCCGAGCAGATAGAGGTTGACCCCGGCGATGAGGACCTGGGCCACCGCGAAACTGAGTGCGTTCACCAGATGCGCGCCGGTGCCGAAGCGGCGGCGCATGAACTCCGGCACGCTGCGCACCTTGGAGCCGTAGTAGAACGGCATCATCACCACACCCAGGAAGAGCATGGCCGGGACGGCGCCGATCCAGAAGTAGTGGAAGGCGGGGAAACCGTATTCGGCGCCGTTGGCCGACATGCCCATGATCTCTACCGCGCCGAGGTTGGCCGAGATGAACGCGAGCCCGGTGACCCAGGCCGGTAAGGACCGGCCGGAGAGGAAGAAGTCCATACTCGACGACACCCGTTGCCGGGCGAGTAGCCCGATACCGAGGACGAAGACGAAATAGAGGGCGACGATCGCGTAGTCGACGGGCTGGGCGTCGAGCCGCAGTACCTCGCCTTCCGCGAACAATGAAACGACCTCGTGGGATAGCTCGTGCTGCGACATACGACGTTCTCCTCGAAGCGGTCCCGGACAACCGCGCGCAGCTCGCGTCATCGCTACTACCGATGGCTGGCCGCACTACCAGACCGGCTCTGGTGGATAAAACGTACCGCGCTGGACGGCCGTCCGGGTGCTGTCCGGCGGAATCGGGCGTGTTCGTGGCTACGAGTCCCGGTGGCCGGTCTTCGCCCGACCGCGAGCACAGTGGTGCGGGCGCAGGACTCTCGTGCGCCGTCCCGGGTGTTGCTACCATGGACGGCGGCGCATCCAATCGCACTGTGCGCCAGGGAATTTCAGATGTCTCTGGCGCCGCTGTGGTGTGCGCGGGTTTCGTGGTCACCGAAGTAGGGGTTGCCGTGATTATACGCGTGCAGAGCACCGAATTGTCGGGCGTTCAACGTTTTGTCCGGCGACTCATATCCGATTGGGGCCCGGGCGCCGAGCGGATAGGCGGTGTGGCACTGCTCGGCTCGCCGCAACCGCGTTCGCGCCGCCGGGCCGCGCCGGACACCGACCTGCTGGTCTGGACACCGTACGCCTGCACGCTGGTGGTACTGGCCGATTTCGGTTCGGTCCAGCACGGGGTGCTCACCACCGGGCCCACCGGGCGCTGGCAGATCGGTGACGGCGTCGCGGATCTGCGCACCGGGAAGGCCACGCCGAATCCGATACTGCGCGGGCGCAAAGTGCGCAACGAGCTGGCCGCGCTCTTCCGGCGGCACGGACTGTCCGAACATATCGATGTTCTCGTGGTGCTGATCCCCAAGACCGGCTCCCGGATCAGCTGGACGCCGCCTCCGCCGGAGGACGGTATCGAGACCGTTCTGGTCCGGATCGGGCGATCCGCGGGGTTGGCGGAGTATTTCGAGCGTGCGGCCACCGGACCGGGGCGCTGGCGCGGCGAGGACCTCGCGCGGGCCTTCGAAATCTTGGGAGCAGCACGGTATCTGCCCGATCCGGACGCACTCGACGAGGAGGGGTTCTTCTTCGCGCCCGGCAGCGCCGCCGGTATCCGGGCCGCGGCGGGCGGATCGTCGGAGCCGGTGGCCTCGGGCGCACCGCGCTCTGTCGCGGCGATATCCGCGGCGTCCGCCCTGCTCCGAGCACGAGGCGTCACCGGAGACTTCGTGGCTTCGCCGCGGGGTGCGTCCGCGGAACAGGGTCACCGCTCCGCCCCGCCGATCCGGCATTCGGACGCCCCGCCCGCACCGGGTACGTATCCGGAGCGTGGCGACGTCATCCGGGGAACCGGCGAGGGCTCCGCTGATTCCGGGGAGCCGCCGATCGGAGACGAGTACCGGCCGGAGAGCGATGCGGCGAGCTCGGCCGGTACGCGGGCCACGAGTATCCCGATCCGCGGTCGGACCGACTCGGATCAACGGGTTCCCGGCACGGATGCCGGGGCGGAGGATGGTCTCGGACGCCCGGCCGCGATCTCGGCGGCGGTCGCCTCGTCGGCGGCGCGAGAGTCCGCTGGGAGATTCTCGGATGTCAGGGGCACCGTCACCGGCCGAGGTCGGGGCGACGGTGTATCCGGTGGCGCGCCGGCGGAACCGCGGCAGCGGCACGGAATCCTGGATCGAGAGACCGGTCCGGAGCCGATGGTGCAGACCGGCTCGGCGCCGGTACCGGGCGAACACGGTGGCTCGGCGGCTGCCACGGCCGAGCACGGTGGTCCGGCGGCCGCCACGGCGGAGTACCGGAGCGCGATGCCCGAGCCCGCGGTACCGGAGGCGGGGCCGATACGAGAGGGCGGGGAAGTCAACGACTCCGGCGCAGGTCCGGGCCGTACCCCGGTTCGCTCGGCGCTACGCCGCCGGTTGCACGCCGGGGACAGCGGCCGGGTGCAGCGTTCGGCCGGATTCGCGTCGCCTCCGGGCCGATTCGGCGGCAGTGCGGCGGCGCCCGGGGAACAGGCTGTGCCGGACCCGGCGGTGGCGCGCGAAGTCGTCGGTGTGCAAGAGGACCACGAGCCGGACGGCCCCGCCCCTGTCGAGTCCCGCTCGGCCGGGCACGGCGGCCGGGATTTCGCCGATCCGGCGGCCGCCCCCGGGTTCGATCGCGGCCACCGGATCGGCGACCGTGTCCCGGCGCCGGTGCGGCGGGGTCTCGCCGGGCTCCAAGAGATTCCGGCGCGAGCGCGGCGGGCGGCGGCCGGTCCGCGCCCGGCTGCCCGGCCACCGCGGGAGCCCTGGGAGGGGCGCGGCTACGGCGAACCCGCGCGCCGCGGAAGGGACCTGCGGTATCCGGCGGCACTGGGGTTGGCCGGGGTGGTGCTCGCGGCCGTGACGGCGACGGTTTTCGCGGCGTCCGGTTTCGCCCGGTTCGATGTCACCGAATACGGTGCGCTGTGCGCGGGCGGTGAAGGGAACTCCGCCGCCGCACCGTATTCGGCGTCCGGCCCCAGCCCGGTGTATCTCGGCGGGGAACTGGCCGAGTACACGGCGTTCGGGCCTTCCACGGTATGGCGTCCGATCGATTCCGGTGCGGTGCAACTCGTCGCGTGTGCGGGTCAGGAACGGCGTGGGGACCTCGTGCACACCTGCCAGTACCCGCCCGCACCCGGGCAGCCGGTGGGCCGGACCCTCAACCTCTTCACGGCGGTCTATCGCCTCACCGTGTACGAAGCCCGCACCGGTAGCCGGCTGGCCGCGATGGAGATCACCGGTGACGAGTTCGGCACAAACCCTGCTGCCGCGGAACCGGATCCGTGTCGTGCGGCCACCGGCGCGCCCGAGGACGGACTGCCGGGACGCCGGTACAGCCGGCCCTCGCACCAGCAGATCGAACAGGCCCTCACCCCATTTGTGGCACCGGCCGCGCAACGGATCCGGGCCGCACGCTGAGTCGGTACCAGCGGCCGGGCCAGTCGTCGAGGGAGAGGTCGGCGAGGGTGCCGGGCCGGGATATCCCGGCGCAGTCGACGATGGTGTCGAGGGGCCCCGGCGTCCGGCCGCCTGGTGCACCGCGCCGCCTGTCTGCGCCCGAACCGACGGGTGGGCGTTCCTGCAGCCGTTAGGCTCGGGGCACCGCCTAACAACGCCGCACCCGGCACCGGTGCCGGCCCGACCGCAGGAGACGCAGCACAGTGGTCAAAGGTTCGATCCTCATCACCGGCGCGAGTTCGGGCCTGGGCGCCGAAATGGCGCGGCAGTTCGCCGCTGTCGGCTACGACCTGGCCCTGTGCGCTCGGCGCATGGAGCGGCTCGACGAGTTGGCCCGAGAGATCGACGCGGCGCATCCCGGGACCCGGGTGCGGGTCGCCGAACTGGATGTCACCGATTTCGATGCGGTGCCGAAGGTTTTCGACGGTTTCGCGGCCGATCTCGGCCGGATCGACCGGGTGATCGTCAATGCCGGACTCGGCAAGGGGGTGCCGTTCGGGAAGGGCGGCGACCGCCCCAACCGGCAGACCGTCCAGACCAATTTCCTCGGCGCCATGGCCCAGCTGGAGGCGGCCATGCGGATTTTCCGCGCGCAGGGCGGCGGTCATCTCGTGGTGATCTCGTCGATCTCCGCGATCCGCGGTATGCCCAAGACGATGACCGCCTATGCCGCGAGCAAGGCCGGGGTGGCGGCGCTGGCCGAGGGTATCGCGGCCGAACGGGTCCCCGGCGTGGATGTGTCGATCATCTTCCCGGGCTATATCTCCTCGGAGATGAACGACAAAGCCGCACATCCGCCCACCTTCCTGGTCGATACGCGCACCGGGGTGCGTTCCATGGTGTCGGCGATCGAGAAGCGGCGGTTCAAGGCATACTGCCCGGCGTGGCCGTGGGTACCGCTGGCCTACGCGATGAAGGTGCTGCCGCTGTCCATCGTGCGCCGGCTCGCCGGGATCTGAGCGGTTCCGTACGCGGGCCGGCTCATTCCGGCAGCTCGAGTACTGCCACGGCCGCGGAGAGGTCGGTGAGCGCGGCCACGATCTCGGTCAGGCGCTCGATACCGAGTTCGGCGGTGAGCCGGGCGGCGAACTCCGCGTGCCGGGGCGTGATCCGCGCCACGGCGGCATGCCCGGCGGCGGTGATCGCGACCAGTTTGGCGCGGCGGTGCGCCGGATTCGGCCGGTATTCCGCCAGGCCGCGTTCCACCAGCAGGTCGGCGATCCGCTGCACACCCTGCCGGGTGACGCCCATCGCCCGGGCGATGCCGGCCACCGGGAGCGGTTCGTGCAGCACGGCACCCAGCACCTGCCACCAGGCGGCGGTGAGGCCGGCCGGTCCGGCCAGGTTCTCGGCGATCGCGAGAAATTGGCCGTTGAGCCGGAACGAGGTGATGGCAGCCGTGCTGAACAGCTGCTGTTCGGAATTCTGCACGGTACGCCGACCTCAGATCGCCGCCTGCCGCGCCTCGTATTCCGCCAGGACCGCGTAACCCGCCGGATCTCCCGCGCTGAAGAGGCGGTACCAGCCGTCGAGCACCTCGGGTTCGTAGATTTCCAGGGCGGCCAGCACTTCGCGCGCGAACTCGAAGGGCGCGGTGGAATTCGCCGTGATCACCCCGCGGTCGGTGACCGCTGGTTCGTCGATGTAGTGGTCACCGCCCGCATACCCGCTGGCGGCCAGGAATTCGGCGATATTGCTGGTGTGCCGCCGATCGTCGAGCAGGCCCGCCCGCGCGAGGCCGAAGGTGGCGCCGCAGATCGCGGCGACCGGGACGCCGGCCGCGGCGAATTCGCGGGCCTTCTGAGCGAAGGGATCCAGTTCGCCGAGCTCCCAGCCGGTGGCGCCCGGCAGGATGAGCATGGCGCTGTCGGCCGGGGTGAGCTCGGCCAGCGCGATATCGGGCACGATCCGCATGCCGCCCATCGTGGTGACCGGCTCGGTGCTCACGCCGACGGTACGGGTGCGGTAGGCGCCCGGTTCGCGGTGCCAGGCGTCGTTGTTGATATGCGCGGTGGCGGCGCCCACTTCCCAGTCGGCGAGAGTGTCGAAGACGGCCACGTGCACGATTTTCGGAGTCATGACAACATCCTGTCAATACGACATCATATTGTCAATATGGATCAGACGCGCGGCCTACCGCCCACCACCCCGTCGCGTTCCAGAGCCGCCACCTCCGCCGTGCTGTAGCCGAGTTCGGCCAGGACCGCGTGGTTGTCCTGGCCGAGTAGCGGGGCGTGGGCACGGTGGTAGCGACCGGGACCGGCGGAATAGCGAGCGGGGACCGTGCTGTGCCGCGCGGTCGGATTCACCGGATGCGCGACGGGTTCGAAGAACTCGCGGTGGCGCAACTGGGGGATCTCCGACTGGCGGTGTGGCTGTAGCACTTCGGCCACCGGTATTCCGGCGTCCCAGAGCCGGGCGACGACCGCACCGGCTTCCTGACCGGCGAACCACTCCGCGAGGTGGTCGTCGATCGCGTCGTGGTGGGCCCGGCGGCCCGCGGCCGTGCGCAGTCCGGGGTCGGTCGCCCAGGCGGGCCGCCCCAGGACGTCCACGAGCGCGGCCCACTGCTCGTCGGTGGCGACGGCGAGGGCGATCCAGTTGTCCGGCCGGCCGAATTCGTCGAATCCGGCGGCCCGGTAGAGGTTCTGCGGGGCGGCGTGCGGACCCCGGTTGCCGGCGCGTTCCAGCAGCGCACCGTAAGCGGAGTATTCGATGACCTGCTCGGCGGTGATGTTCAGGGCGGCGTCGACCATGGCCGCCTCCACCAGCACTCCTTCACCGGTGCGGCGCCGGTGTTCCAGGGCCAGCAGCAGGGCGACGAGGGCGTGTACGCCGGCGTTCGGGTCGCCGAGACTGTAGGGCTCGACCGGGTTCTGGTCCGGGTATCCGGTACGCGCGGTGAGCCCGGAGGCGTCCTCGATCACGTAGGCGAAGGCCGGATTGTCGCGCCAGGGACCGTCGAGACCGAACCCCGGCATCCGGACCATGACGGCATCGGGGCGCAACGCCCGCACGGCGTCCCAGTCGAGACCGATCTGCTCGATCACCCGCGGCGTGTAGTTCTCCACGAGCACCTCGCAGGAGGCGACCAGCCTGCGCAGGATCTCGCGCCCGGCCGGCTCCCGGAAATCGACGGTGATCCCGCGCTTTCCGGTGTTGAGGCCGGTGAAGATACCCGACTTCTCCCACCACCGGTCCTCGTCGACCGGCACTCCGGCGATGAGCCTGGTCCCGTCCGGACGCTGGGCCGATTCGACATGGATCACCTCCGCACCCTGCATCGCCAGGAAATGGGTGCACGACGGTCCCGCCCAGAACGTGGTCATATCGAGTACCCGCAGACCCTGGAACGGCAGCGGTTTCGCGGTGGCGGCGCCGGCCGGGACCGCGCGGGTGGGTGATCCGGCGCGGCGGTACCGCTCGGTGTGCTCGCCCAGCCGCGGCGCCGCCGCCGGTTCGCGCAACAGCGCCGGCCGGAACCGGAACGGCGGCCCGGGGCGGACGAATCCGCCGCCCGGGTGCACCGTGAAGAAGTCGCGGGCGCGGTGCTGATCCAGCTCGGTGACGGTGGCGCCGTCGGCCACCGGACTGTTCGGGATCCGGAACGCCGTGGCCAGCTCCTGGATCTCGTCGACCTTGTGCGCCGCGAACCAGGCGGCGATCTCGGCCGCTTTCTCGTTGGTGCGTTCGGTGATGGCGGGAGTCGGGTCCTCCTCGATCCATTCGGGATGCCCGACCATGACACACAGATCGAACCATTGCTGCGCGGTACCGCATCCCACCGCGATCAGGCCGTCGGCGGCGGTGGCCACCCCGGGCCGGCTCAGCCGGCGCTGGGTGCGGAACGGGCGGTTCAGCGTCTCGTAGAAGGACACCGGATAGTAGGAGAGCCCGAGGATCTGGGTTTCCAGCATCGACAGGTCGACCAGTTCACCGGTGCCCGTGGCGAGGGCGCGCTGCCGGGCGGTGAGGAGGGCGGCCGCCGCGTGCGCGCCGGCGAACCATTCGCCGACATCGCCGCCGATGTGCAGCGGGGCCCGCTCGGGCGCGCCGCGGCCGAGGCCGACGATACCGCCCGACCAGGCCTGCAGCGTGAACTCCGTGGCGGGCCGCCCGGCCCACGGGCCGTCCAGGCCGAACGGCGTGATCGTGGTGACGACGAGATGGGGATGGCGGTCGCGCAGTGCGGCGGGAACGTGCTCGCGCCGGTCGGCGGTGCCGGGCCCGGGGGACCAGACGACCGCGTCGGCCCCCGCGAGCAGCCGGTCGAGCAGGTCGCCGTCCGCGGCGCTGCGCGGATCGGCCACCACGCTGTGGGAGTGACCGGCGAGGAATGCGAAGAGCGCGCCGTCGGCGCCGTCGTCGAGGGCCGCCCCGGAGATCGTCCGGCGGCGCAGCGGGTTGCCCTCCGGTGGTTCGACCGCGATCACCCGGGCCCCGGCGTCGGCGAGGAGTTTGGTGCAGTACGCGCCGGCGATCCCGCTCGACAGATCGACCACGCCGTAACCCGCCAGCGGTGACATTTCCGGGGGGCCGTATCGGCCCGGTGCCCGATTCGCTGTCATAACTCTCTCGATTCCTGAGCCGGGACTGCGACGTGGCGAACCCCGGAGACCACGCTGCACCCGCACTGTGGTGCGGGTGCAGCACACCGGCACGCCCGGGCCGGTGCGGTCGATCCCCCGGGAATGCGGACGCGGTCCGCTATTCCTTCTTCAAGCGACCCGATTTGCTCAACCGGAATTCCGGCGGGAATCGGCTGTCGTTGTCCTTCACCGAGTTGTTCAGGCCGCCGTCGAACGCGTTGTCCAGCATCAGATCGTTGTCGTCGGCGTGGATATGGCCGCCCATGGATTCGAAGAATCCGCTGAGCAGGCTGCCCATGTACTCACCCTGCTGCTGTTTCATGATCTCGAAGAAGACCTTCTGCATGAACACCGTGTCCGTGGGCCGGTTGCGCGCGCAGGCCAGTGCGTACTTGTCGGTCTCCGCCTCGAGGTCCGCCCGCGGCACGACACTGTTGAGGAAATTGCATTCGGCCATCTCCGCGGCGGAGAAGGCCCGGCCGGTGAACACCATTTCCTGGAACTTGCGCAGGCCCATGGTCTGCGCCCAGGTCCACATCCGCGGACCCCAGCCGTAGTAGCGGAACGATGGATGCCCGAACAGCGCGTCGTCGGCGGAGATCACCAGATCGGCGTCGGCGGCCTGGTAGAAGTGCCAGCCGTAGCAGTAGCCCTTGACCTCGACAATGCTGATCTTCTTGAACTCCTGCAGGCTCCGGCAGCCCGCCTGGGCATTGGCGTACCACTGACTGATGCTGGCGCCGTGCCGGAACGATTCCTTGGGCGGATACCTGACCTCGTCGGGCCCGATCTTGTATTCGCTGAGCCGCGGTCCCTGGTTCGGGTCGTTCTGCACCGCCATGAACTCGCCGAGATCGGCACCGGACCCGAAATCGTCACCCGCGCCCCGGATAACCAGCACCTTGACCTCGTCGTCGATGCTCGCCCGGTGGATCAGGTCGCCGTAGCGGAGGCGGGCGGCCATGGTCGGGGCATTGAGTTGATCGGGCCGGTCGAAGGTGATGGTCGCGATGCGGGTCGCGGGGTCCTTCGCGTACCGGATGATCTCCTCGGCGGTGGGCTGCGCGGGGCCGGTCGCCCGGGCGCCCCCGTCGTCGTCGGCGTGGATTTCGTTGCCGGGGGTACGGATGGTCATCGCGGCTCCCAGTGCGGGCTCGAGGTCAGGATCTGCGGGCCGTCCGCGCCGACGAGTACGGCGTCGCGGCCGAATACCGCGCCCACTCCCTCGGCCCAGACATAACCGGTCACGGCGAGCACCATGCCGGGTTCGAGGATCTCGGCCTCCGCCGTGCGCCGCAGGGCCGGCGCGACGACCGGCGGGTCGAAACCCATACCGAGACCGCGGGCCACGGGCAGGACCGGGAGCGGTTCGCCGGCGGAGAGATAGGCGTCGAGCAGCCCGGCCGCGGGAGCGCCCGGCCGGCAGGCCGCGACGAGACCGTCCCACAGCCGGTGCCAGCGGCCGTAGAGTTTCGCCGTCGCCGGAGTCACCGGCCCGACCGGCCAGGTGCGCCCGACCTCCCCGATATATCCATCGGCGAGGACACCGGAGGAGAAGGCGACCAGATCGCCCTCCTGGACTCGCCGGTCCGCGGTGGCCCGCCGCCACGGATGATCCCGGGCGGTCACCCACGTCGCGTCCTGCGTGGCGGGGGTGCTCACCCCGCCCGCCGCACACGCTTCGAGCAGGACCCCGGCCAGCCCCTGTTCGGTGACCCCGGGCGCGAGTTCGGCCAGTCCGGCGGCGAGCCCCTGCTCGGCGACCCGCAGTCCGGCGCGCAGGGTATCGATCTCATCCGCGGTCTTGATCCGCCGGGCCGCCCGGAAGGCCAGCTCACCGTCGACGATCTCGGCGTTCGGGAACGCGGTGGGCAGCAGCTCGGCGAAACCGGGGGACAGTGCATCGGTCCCGACGCGCCGGGCGTCGGCCGCACCGTCGATATCTCGCAGCACCGCGACGAGATTGCGGGGATCCCAGAGGGTCTCGTAGAGGTTCTCGTGCGGAATATCCTCGGGGATCCCCTCGTCCCAGGTGCTGTGCAGATGGACCGCGCCGGTACGCCGTACGAGCAGGGCCACCGGCCCGAACGGCCGGGTGCCCGCCACCCACAGCTGGGGCGCGCCGGAGAGGTAGCGGGCATTGGCCTGCCGTCCGGCGATGAGTACATCGAGGTCGTGGGCGTGCATCTGTGCCAGCACGCGCTCGCGGCGTCCCACCCGCAGCGCGCGATCGTCCGGCAGGATCTCAATCGCCATAGGGGGCATAGGTGTAGTCGGTGAGAGGCGCGAAGCCTCCGTCGGTAACCACCACGATCTCCTCACTGCGGTAGCCGCCGGTGCCGTCCTCCCACACCACGGGTTCGAGGACCAGCACCATGCCGGATCGGAGCACGAAGTTCTCGTCGAATTCGGCGCCGAGATCGGTGCCGATCATCGGCACCTCGGCGGCGCTCACGCCGATACCGTGCGATATGTAGAAATGGGGGAGCCAGGGGCGGTGCCCCCCGGCCGCCGCGGTGGCCGCAGCACCGAGTTCGGCCGCGGCCGCGCCGGGCCGGATCTGCGCGAGTACCGCGTCCAGAATCTCCCGCCAGCTCCGGAATTGCGCCTGCTGGCGCGGTGTCGGATCCCGGCCGACGATCCAGGTGCGGCCGAAATCCGAGCAGTAACCGTTGTAGGTGATGCTGACATCGGTCCACAGCACGTCACCGGCCGCGAGTTCCCGCTCGGTGGTGAGCAGCGGCAACGCGAGATCACCGTGCTTGGTCCAGACACCGTCGGCCTTGGTTTCCGGCATGACCTGCCAGATGGCGTCGAGCATGGTGGCGGTGGCGCCGAGCTCGAACGCGCGTCGCACGAACACCGCGGACAGGTCGATCTGGCGCTGCCCGGGCGCGAGTCCGGTGTGGATATCGACGATCGCTTCCTCGGTGATCCGGCAGGCCTTGCGGATACAGGACAGCTCGTCGGCGGTTTTGATCAGTTTCGCCGGCCCGATGACCGTGGCGGCGTCCACCGGTTTCCCACCCGGGAAGAGCCGGTCGCGCGCCCGCAGCATGGCGCCGGTGTACTCGTCCACCGCGAAGGTGGACCCGGCGGGCACCAGTTCGGCCAGTTTCCGTGCGAAATCCGTGACGCCCTCATCGAATTCGAGATACACCGGCGGATGCAGATGGTCCTCGGGCAGTTCGGTTTCGGCCGCGGCGCCGGCCCGGAAGGGCAGGAACAGATGTGGCCATTCGTCGTGCACCGTGACCACGGCGACCGGTCGCTCGACGTGGGCGAGGCCGGCGTCGCCGAGCGGCCAGTTGGCGCCGGTCGCGTAGACGACATTGTTGTTCAGCAGCAGGATCGCCGCGTCCACTCCGCGTTCGGCCATGGCCGAACGCAGGCGGGCCCCGGTCTCCCGGCGCATCCGGGCACGATCCGGGAGGTCGGGTATGTCGATCGCCGCGCTGGTCGCGGCGGGGAATGCGGTCATCGAAATTGGTCCTTCTCGCCCTCGGCGCTGCGGCCCGGTCTAGATACCCAGGAATTCCTTGATGTTCCCGCTCACGATGCGCGCGGCGTCCCCGGGACCGACCGCCTCGACGACCGCGGCCAGCGACTGCTCGGAGTAGCCGAAGGTGCTCTCGTTGTGCGGATAGTCCGAGGACCACATCACCCGGTCGACACCGATCTGGTCGATGACGGCCAGACCCAGCGGGTCCACCATGAACGAGGCCCGCATATGGTTCTGCCAGTAGTGGCGGACCTCGTGTTCCACCGGGCGGTTGTACATGTGCCGGTAGGACGCGTTCATATGCTCGGCGTCCTGGAGGGCCGAGGCGACCCAGTTGATCCCGCCCTCGAACCAGCCGATCTGCAGACCCGGGTGGCGGTCGATGATCCCGCTGAAGAGGTACTTGGAGAACAGCTCCCGGAAGGGGGCCACATTGTGCATCATGCCGACCACGACACTGTTCACCTCGCACGGGGCGGACAGCGGGGATTCGCCGATATGGTGCGATACCGGTACCTCGGATTCCTCGATGGCGTCCCAGACGCCGATCATCGAGGTGCTGCCGTAGTCGATGACATTGCCGTCGTCGTCTTTGCCGGCCGACAGCGGCAGCAGGAACGTTGTGAGGCCCAGCGCCTTCAACTCGGTCAGGGTGCGGCGCGCTCCGTCGGCGTCCCACCAGTTGATCAGGCCGACGCCGTACAGCGTGCCGCCGGAGCGCTCCTGCACCTCGGCGATGTACTCGTTGTAGATACGGAAACAGCGCTCCCGCACCGCCTTGTCGGGATAGAAGAGCAGCGCCAGCAGCGAATTGGGGAAGGCCAGTTCCTTGTCGATCCCGTCGGCGCGCAGATCCGCCGCCCGGGCTTCGAGGTTGGTGCTCCCGGAGCCGTCGAGGGGGTCGTACTGCATCAGCACCCGGCTGAAATCGCCCGGCAGGAACGACTTTCCCTTGCGCCCGATCTGGTACGCCCCGTCCTCGTACCACACCCGGGGCGCCTTGTCCCGGAGCTCCTCGGGGAACCGTTCGTAGAAGATGTCGTCCGCGAGGGAGATGTGATTGTCGGCGGAGAAGACCTGGGTGCCGGCGGGGAGTCCGAGTGTGCCCTCGGCATGGCCCCGGCGATCCTTCGGCGGGCCGAAACCCTGCGGCGGGTAGAGCTGGGCACTGCTGGGCGAAGTCGGCATCGTGACCCTCCAATGGATCGTTTGATTCGCGAATCTGCCGTCGGCGGTCGTGATCCCGGGCTGCCGTTGCCGTCGCGATGTCATGCCGATTCCGTATAGCCGGTCGACTTCGGGGGATCGGTACTGTGCGCGGCCGGGTTCCGGTGGTCACCCGTCAAGCTGAAAACGACATTATCACAATAGGAGAGTGGCGTTCTACGGGTGGCCCTGGATTCGCCGGTTCCGCTGCGGCTAGTCAGGGAGAATGCTATTTTCATCAAGGGTCCACGCCGGGCCGCGCAATAGTTGCGCTCGGTGGATTCCGGATCGGTCGCGACCGCGATTCGCCTGTGAAGACCCATTGCCGGGGCAACTTCCCTGTAACTCTTGTCACAGGCCCGAAACCAACCTACTGTGTGTTCACTAGGTTTGTCAGATCGGGGTTCGGGCCATGACAGCTCCTCGTCCTTACGCCTCACTTCTCGCCAAGGGAGAAGACCGCAGGCAACGCATCCTCGCCGTCGCGCAGCGACTGCTCACCCGAAACGGCTGGCGCGGTACCACGCTCGCGCAGATCGCCGGAGAGGCCGGCGTGACCTCCGCGGGGTTGTTGCACCACTTCTCCTCGAAAGAGCAATTACTGCATGCCGTTCTGGATGCCCGCGACGCCCAGGATCTCGAGGACGCCGATATCAGCGGTGACCTCGTGGTCGAGATCCGCAAGGTGGTCACCCGGATGGAACGCCATCCGGAACTGGTCGGCACCTTCGTGGTGCTGCTCGTCGAAAACCTGATGCCCGAGGCGCCGCTGCACGATCGGATGCTCGATCGCTGGCATACGGCTGTCGAACTCGTCGTCGAGGCGATCCGGAGAGGCCAGGACAGTGGCCGGTACCGGCGCGATATCGATCCACGGATGCGTGCCGTGGAAATCGTGGCCTTCTTGAACGGAATGGAGATCTCATGGCTGCTCGATCGTTCGATCCCGCTGGCCGACGTATTCAACGGTTACACCGAGTCGCTGGCCCGCGACTTGGCGGCGAAGGAGATGTGATGAGGTACCGGCTCGATGTGGTGGCGGCGACCGTGGCCGATGCGGTCCAGTTCGCCGGGGGGTGGCTGTTCGATCGATCGGTGGCCGGCTGGGATGTGACCGTCCTGCTCGCACAGCCCTCCGATATCCGCCCGTTGAAGATTCTCGGCGCCGAGGTGCGTGAACTCGACGCCGTCCTGGCGACGGAGGTACCCGGGCGGCTGCCGCAGGCGCTGGCCGTCAATGCCGATGTCTGTAGCCGGGACGGTCGGGCCCGCAAGGGAGTGCTGCGGGCGCTCGAGGATCGCGGGATCGAGGTCGTCGTCTGGGGTGACGGCTGGCCGGCCGGTCAGGATCACGGCGTGGATCCGGTGCTGCACCGGCTCAGCTACGCGGCGCGGGCGTTCAAAGCGCAGGCGATGGTAGCCGCCGGGCTGTCGCCCACCGCGGTGACGCCGAGCGAGATCTTCCGCAGCGGTGCCATGGAGTACGCGCCGTTCTGCGCGGATCTGGTGCCCGCGGTCTGAGGCGGTGTCGAGCCATTCCGCGGTGGGAGATCCCGTAGGGGTGCGGGAGTAACCGGCCGGGTCGGTGCGGTATCGCGCCGACCCGGACAGTGGTGCGGCGGCCGGTCGTGCGAGAGGTGGGGTGGCGCCGCTGATTTCCCGTTCGTGGTTCGGTGTCGTGTCCGCGTGGGTTATCGAGCGTTTCGGACGCATTCGTGCGAATTCCATCCGAGGCCGAAGCCACCGGGAATTTTGAAACGTAGATTTTCACAACTCGGGAGTCGCCCGGGGTTGACGCGCGGGTTTCGCCGGCCGTGTGGTGGGGGGATCATGCCTGTTCGAGGCGGTTTCGCTGCGGTCGCGCGACTGTTTGCCCGATCTGCCTGGGTGTTCCGGGCAACTTGCCGACAAGTATTGAATTCTCCCAATGCGGATGCCATCCTATTGGAAATCGAGAATGACATTTCCGTACCGAGATATGCGACAGCATGCCGACTGAGACGGCCGCAGCCATCGGATCCTGATCCGTAGCCGTCCCCCCGGGACCGCTCGTCGCGCCGCGGCTCGTCCGGAGCCGCCCCGTCCCGGTGGGCGCACGCCGTCCGGCATACCCACCGAGCCGTCGATCGTTCGACAGGAGCACTTCGATGCCGAAATCCTCGTTGCCCGGGCAAACCCCGGGCCGGCCGGGGGACCGCCCGAACGACCCGGCGGCTTCGACTCCCGGCACCGCGAGGCGCGGATGACCACCCGCACTCCGGTCTGGATCCGTGCCAAGGATCGTGTCGCCGGACCTATCCAGACTGTGGGCGGACTGTTCGCCATGACCGCCGACGCGGTGAAATTCGCCTTCCGCCGGCCCTTTCAGACCCGAGAGTTCCTCGAGCAGGCGTGGTTCATCGTCCGGGTCTCCCTGGTTCCGACGCTGCTGGTGGCGATCCCGTTCACCGTGCTGGTCAGCTTCACGCTGAATATCCTGCTGCGTGAACTGGGCGCCGCCGACCTCTCCGGGGCGGGTGCGGCCTTCGGCGCGGTGACCCAGGTGGGCCCGATGGTGACGGTGCTGATCGTGGCCGGCTCCGGCGCCACCGCCATGTGCGCCGACCTGGGCTCCCGGACCATCCGGGAGGAGATCGCGGCCATGGAGGTGCTCGGAATCGACCCGGTCCAGCGGCTGGTCACCCCGCGCATGCTGGCCTCCGGCCTGGTCGCGCTCCTGCTGAACAACCTGGTCTGCATCATCGGGGTGCTCGGCGGATACGTTTTCTCGGTCTATGTACAGGATGTGAACCCGGGCGCTTTCGTCGCCGGGATCACCCTGCTCACCGGTATCAACGAGGTCATCATCTCGTCGGTGAAAGCCCTGCTGTTCGGGCTGGTCGCCGGGATCGTCGCCTGCTATCGGGGGCTGATCGTCACCGGCGGCGCCAAAGCGGTCGGCAATGCGGTCAACGAGACCGTCGTCTACGCGTTCATGTCGCTGTTCGTCATCAATGTGATGGTGACGGCGATCGGTATCCAGTTGACGACCGGATGAGAGGAGGTATCCGATGACAGCCTCCGAGGTCCTGACGGCTCGGTATCCGGTCTTGTTCCGCCGCCTGCGCAAACCGGTGGACGTCCTGGGCCGGGTCGGTGACCATGCCATCTTCTATGTGAAGGCCTTGGCGTTCGCGCCACTGGCGGCCTGGCGGTACAAGCGCGAAACCATCCGGCTGATCGCCGAGATCAGTATGGGCGCGGGCACGCTGGCCGCCTTCGGCGGCACGGTGGTGATCGTCAGTTTCCTGACCCTGGCCACCGGCGGCACCCTCGCGGTACAGGGGTACAGCTCCCTCGGCGATATCGGAATCGAGGCGCTCACGGGCTTTTTGTCCGCGTTCATCAATGTCCGGATCTCGGCGCCGGTGGTGGCCGGTATCGGGTTGGCGGCGACCTTCGGCGCCGGGGTGACGGCGCAGCTGGGCGCCATGCGTATCAACGAGGAGATCGACGCACTGGAATCCATTGCGATCGAGCCGATTTCTTACCTGGTCGGCACCCGGATCATGGCCGGGATGATCGCCATCACCCCGCTGTACGCGATCGCGGTGATCGCCTCGTTCCTGGCCAGCCGGTTCACCACCGTGGTGATCCTCGGACAGTCCTCCGGACTCTACGACCACTATTTCGCCACCTTCCTGAACCCGATCGACCTGATCTGGTCGTTCCTGCAGGCGATCCTCATGGCGATCACCATCCTGCTGATCCACACCTACTTCGGCTTCTTCGCCGCCGGCGGTCCGTCCGGTGTCGGGACCGCGGTCGGCAATGCGGTGCGCACCTCGCTCATCGCGGTGGTGTCGGTGACGCTGCTCGTCTCACTGGCCGTGTACGGGTCCAACGGAAACTTCGAGCTGTCGGGGTAGGGATGGCGCTGGTGGCAACCGAAACTCAGTCGTGGCCGGACCGGCCACCGGCGGGACCGCAACCGCCGGCTCCCGCCGCCGGGCGACGCTGGCGGGAGCGGCTCCGGCCGCTGTCGGCCGCGGGCCGGCCCGCCGCGGGTCTACTGGCGGTCGCCGCGGGAACGGCCGTCGTGGTCCTCGCGGTCGCCCTCTTCCAGGGTGCGTTCGCCGATACCGTCGGCGTGACGGTGCGGTCGCCACGGGCCGGTCTGGTGATGTACCCGGATGCCGAGGTCAAACTGCGCGGGGTGACCGTCGGCGCGGTGCAGTCGATCGCCGAACGCCCGGACGGTACCGCCGAGATCGAGCTGGCCATCGACCGCGGCCAACTCGACCGCATTCCCGCCGATGTCACCGTGGATATCGCCTCCACCACCGTGTTCGGCGCCAAGTACATCCAGCTGGTGCCGCCCGACCAGCCCTCGGACCGACATCTCGAACCCGGCCAGGTGTTCGCCGCCGACAGTGTGACGGTCGAGATCAATACGGTGTTCCAGCAGCTCACCGAGGTACTCGGCGGGATCCAGCCGGAGAAACTCAACGAGACGCTCGGTGCGCTGGCCAACGCGATGCGCGGACGCGGTGACCGGGTGGGCCAGATGATGGTCGATCTGGAGGCGTTCCTGGCGAAACTCGAGCCCGGATTGCCCGCGCTGCGCGCCGATCTCGCGATGGCGCCGCAGGTCACCGGGGTGTACGCCGATTCGGCGCCCGCCCTCGTACAGACCGTCGGCAACGCCACCGCGCTCAGCGATACCGTAGTGGCCGAACAGCAGCAGCTCGACGTCCTGCTCATGAGCCTCATCGGTCTGGCCGATACCGGGAACCGGGTGATCGGCGACAACGGGCCGGCGCTGGCAAGCACCCTCGAAGTCCTGGTCCCGACCACCGACCTCACCAACCGCTACCGGCAGGCCCTGACCTGCGCGCTGGACGGCCTCGGCTATCTGGCGTCGGTGGATCCGGTGAAGGTGCCCGGTATCGGCCTGTCGGCGAACTTCCTCTGGGGCGTGGAGCCCTACCGTTATCCGGATCATCTGCCGAAGGTCGCGGCCTCGGGCGGGCCGCAGTGTTCGATGCTGCCGGTCGGCTACGAGGATTTCCCGCCGTACGTGGTCACCGATATCGGCGCCAATCCGCACGCCGGGCCGTTCCGGTCCGGGCTGACCGTGAACACCGAATCGCTGGCGCGGGCGCTGTTCGGTCCGGCCGCCGCCGGGAAGGGAGCCCCGCGATGAGCAACCGGAACACCCCCCTGGTGAAATTCGGCATTTTCGCCGCGGTGATGGTGGTGCTCTCCGCCTGCCTGATCATCGTGTTCGGGGAGTACCGCAGCGGATCCACCACCGAGTACTCGGCGATATTCGCCGATTCGTCGGGCCTGCGCGACGGCGACACCGTCCGGGTCTCGGGTGTGGTCGTGGGCTCGGTGCGCGGTGTCACGCTGGAGCGGGACCAGCGGGTGCGGGTGGATTTCGACGCCGACCGCGCGCTGCCGCTGACCACCGGCACGCAGGTGGCCGTGCGCTACCTCAACCTCGTCGGCGACCGCTATCTCGAACTCGACGACAAACCCGGCAACGCCCTGCCCGCCGGTGGACAGCTGCCGGTCGAGAACACCGTCGGCGCCCTCGATCTGGACCTGTTGCTCGGCGGGCTGAAACCGGTGATCCAGGGACTCAACGCCCGGGATGTGAACGCGCTGACCTGGTCGCTGCTCGAAATCGTGCAGGGCAAGGAGGGCACCGTGCACTCCATTCTCGGCCGGACCGCGTCGTTCTCCGCGGCGCTCGCCGACAACAACGAGGTCATCGAGCAGTTGATCGACAATCTCCACACCGTGATGACGACGCTGTCCGCGGAGGGCGGCCGGTTCACGAATCTGGTGGACCGGCTCGAACAGCTCATCACCCAGCTCAGCAACGACCGTGACCCCATTGCCGCGGCCATCGACTCGCTGGAGGCGGGCACCGCCACCGTCGCCGATCTGCTCACCCAGGGCAGGCCGCCGCTGGCCGGCGCGATCGCGCGGGTCAACCAGCTCGCCGCGAATATCGACGGCGACAGTCAAACCCTCGACACCGCACTACAGAAGGCGCCGGAAAACTTTCGCAAACTCGTGCGCACCGGGGCCTACGGCAACTTCATCCAGTACTACCTGTGCGATTTGACGCTACGGGTCAACGATCTGTCCGGACAGGTCGTGGAGATCCCGGCCGCCGTACAGACCGACGGAAGGTGCGCTCCCTGAGATGTTTCGATATCGCGGAAGACATCTGCTGCGGCACGGTCTGGTGGGGATCGTGCTCATCCTCTGTGTCATCTCCCTCGGGCTGCAGTCGCAGCAGGTGATCGCCTGGGGCACCACGGTGCGCTATCAGGCCGTTTTCCAGGAGGCCGGTGGGTTGGAGGCCGGGGACGAGGTGATCGTGTCGGGGGTGCGGGTCGGTTCGGTGACCGAGGTCGGTCTCGACCACGGGGACGCGCGGGTGGTGTTCACCGTGCGCAGCTCGGTTCCGGTCGGTGCGGAGAGCTCGGTACAGATCAAGACGGGTTCGCTGCTGGGGAAGCGGATCATGACCCTGGTCTCGCGCGGTACGGAACAGCTGCGCCCGCTGGACACCATTCCGGTAGAGCGGACCTCGTCGCCCTATTCGCTGACCGACGCGCTGGGCGACCTCACCACCACTGCCGGTGCCATGGATACCGATTCGCTGAACAACTCGCTGAATATGCTGTCGTCCACGCTGGATCAGATCGCACCGCAGCTCGGCCCCGCGTTCGACGGCCTGTCGGAGCTGTCGAAATCCATCAACAGCCGCAATACCGCGTTGCGTGATCTGCTCACCGCGGCCCGGGACGTCACCGTGATCCTCGCCGACCGCAGTCAGCAGGTGAACACCATGCTGCTCAATGCCAATACGCTGGTCGGGGTCCTCGACGATCGCCGGCAGGCGATCGCGACGCTGCTGGCCAATACGGCGGCCGTGGCCGATCAGCTCACCAAACTGGTGGCCGACAACGAAGCCCAACTGGGGCCCGCCCTGGACCGGTTGAACTCGGTGGCCGCACTACTGCAGCGCAACCGGGACAATATCGCCGCGGCCATCCCCGGTCTGGCGAAAGCATCGCTCACCCAGGGTGAAGCGGTATCGGGTGGTCCCTTCTACAACGCCTATGTCGCCAACCTGATCCCGGCCCAGTGGATCCGGCCGTTCGTGGACGCCGCGTTCGGCGGCTCGGTGCCGCAGCCACCGGCCGCACCGCAACCCGGGGCGCCGCAACCGGGGGCGCCGCGATGAACCGGGCACTGATCACACGGATTGTGGCGGGCGTCCTGGCGGTCGCGGTGGTGGCCGCCGCGTTCGTCGTCGTGAACCGTACGTTTCTCGCGCCCAGCACTATTCGCGCCGTCTTCGGGACCGCCACCGCCATCTACCCCGGCGACGATGTGCGGGTGTCCGGGGTGACGGTCGGCACGATTGCGGGTATCGAACCGCACGGCACCACCGTGGAAATGGAACTGCGCATCGACCGGGACGTGGACATCCCGGCCGAGGCAGGGGCGGTGATCGTCGCGCAAAGTCTGGTGGACTCCCGCTACGTCCAGCTCACCCCCGCCTATCGCGGCGAGGGCGAGACCATGCCCGACGGTGCCGTGATCCCCCTGGAACGCACCGCGGTGCCGGTGGAATGGGACGAGATCAAAACCCAGCTCACCCGGCTGGCAACCGAACTGGGACCCGACGGCGACAAATCCTCCGGGCCCGCGGGCCGCTTCATCGGCAGCGCCGCCGACGCCCTCGCCGGTAACGGCGACAAGTTGCGCCAGGTGCTGGCACAGCTGTCCGGGGTCGGCCGGATCCTGGCGAACGGTAGCGGCGATATCGCCGACACGATAAAGAACCTGCAGATCTTCGTCACCGCGCTGCGCGACAGCAATGTGCAGATCGTGCAGTTCCAGAACCGGCTGGCCACGCTGACCAGCGTGCTGGACAGCAGCCGCTCCGATCTCGACGCGGCGCTGAACAATCTCGCCGTCGCGGTGGGCGAGGTGCAGCGGTTCGTCTCGGAGAACCGGGACAGGGCAAGCGAACAGGTGGGCCGGCTGGCCGACGTCACCCAGAACCTGGTGGACAACCGGGGTGAGCTCGAGGAGTTGCTGCACATCTTCCCCACCAGCCTGGCCAACTTCTACAACATCTACAACCCTGATACCGGCACCGAGGCAGGGGTTTTCGTGCTGAACAACTTCTCCAATCCGATCGAGTTCGTCTGCGGCGGTATCGCCAGCGTGGAGAACATCGGCGCCGAAGAGGCCGCGCGCAAATGCCGCGACTACCTCGGGCCGGTGCTCGGGCTGATGAACTTCAACTATCTTCCGGTGCCGGTGAACCCCGGGCTCGGGCCCTCGCCCGCGCCGGACAACATCATCTACAGCGAACCCGATCTGGTTCCGGCGGCCGCGGCCGTGGACCCGGCGGCTCCACCACCTCCACCGGCGCCCACTCTCGCCGAGATCCTCTTCCCCGGTGGGCGGTGATCCCATGGCGAGACAGGGACGTGCGCGTAGGGTGCGCAGGGCTGTCATAGGGTGCGCGTGTGTGATCGCCACCGCCTCCGGATGCGCCTGGGACGGGGTGAACTCGCTGCCGCTACCCGGAGCCACGGGCCGCGGCCCCGACGCCACCACGCTCTACGTCGAAATGGCCGATGTCGGCACCCTGACCCCCAACTCACCGGTGCTGATCGACGATGTGGTGGTCGGCAGTATCGGCGATATCCGGGTCGAGAACTGGCACGCGCTGGTGGAGGTGTCCATCCAGCCGGGCGAGGTGGTCCCGGCGAACGCGCAGGCGCGGGTCGGGCAGACCAGTCTGCTCGGATCGATGCATCTGGCCCTGGACCCACCGCCCGGGCAAGCGCCGCAGGGCCGGCTGGATTCCGGCGCCCGGATCACCCTCGACGACACCGCCACCTACCCGTCGACCGAGCAGACCCTGGCCTCGCTGTCGGTGGTGGTCAACGGCGGCGGTCTGGGCCAGGTGGGCGATATCGTCAGCAGTCTGGGGGCGGCGTTCGAGGGGCGCGAGACGAATATCCGCGCACTGCTGGACCGGCTGGATGTCTTCCTGGGCGCGCTCGACGCCCAGCGCGCCGATATCGTCGCCACCATCGACGGGCTCAACCGGCTCGGCGGAACCTTCGCGGCCCAGCGCGACGTCCTCACCGAGGCCCTGCGCCGGATCCCCCCGGCCCTGGACATCCTGATCCGGGAGCGGCCGGACCTGGTGACCGCACTCGACCGTCTGCGCACCTTCAGCGATACGACCAACGGTGTGCTGACCGCGGTGCACGACGATCTGCTCACCAACCTGCGCAATCTGGAACCCACCCTGAAGGCGCTGGCCGATGTGGGCCCGGATATCAACAAGGCCATCGCGTTCGCGACCGTGTTTCCCTACGGGCAGTACCTCGTCGACAACGGGGTGCGCGGCGATTTCATCAACCTGTTCGCCACGGTCGACCTCACCATCCCGCGCCTGCGCCGGGAGCTGCTGCTGGGTACGCCGTGGGGCGACCCCACCGCCGTCATCCAGGCGGCGGTGGGCGATCCGGGTTACGCGGAGCAGACGAAGAATCCGCTCGGTTTCGGAGTGACCGCGCCCGCACCCGCACCCGCGCCGGCCCCCGCACCCGCACCGGAGCAGCCCCCGGCGCCGGAACCCGCGCCGGTCGCCCCCGCGCCCGCGCTGCCGTTCCCGCTACCGCAGCTACCGCTACCGCAGATACCCCTGCCGCCCGGGATCGGAGGCCGCTGATGCTGCTGTCCCGCTTGGTCCGTGCCCAGCTGATCATCTTCGGTATCGTCTCGGTGATCGGTCTGGTCGTGATGTCGGTGATCTATATGAAACTGCCGAGCCTGGCCGGGGTCGGCACCATCGAGGTGACGGTGAATCTGCCGGAGGCCGGTGGGCTCTACCGGTTCGGCAATGTGACGTACCGGGGTATCCCCGTGGGCAAGGTGACGCGGGTCGACCTGTCCGGTGACGGGGTGCGGGCCACGCTCGCGATCGACGGCTCACATCGCATCCCGGCCGATCTGATCGCCGAGGTGCGCAGCGTCTCGGCGGTGGGTGAACAGTACGTGGATCTGCTGCCGCGCACCGATTCTCCGCCGTTTCTGTACGACGGCGCCACCATCGCCCGCCGCGACACCGAGATCCCGCAACCCGTCGGCCCGATGCTGGACCGGCTCAGCGCGCTGGTCGGGACGATCCCGAAGGATGATCTGCGCCGGCTGCTCGACGAGATGTTCGCCGGTGTCAACGGCGCGAGCGAGGATCTCGACTCCCTGCTGGGTTCGGCCGAGAAACTGACCGCGACGATGAACGGTGTCGGCGACAACACCCGTACCCTGGTGGAAGACGCCGTACCGCTGCTGGATTCGCAGGTGCGGTCGGCGGACGCGATCCGCATCTGGACCCGCGCCACCGCCGATGTCACCGGGCAGTTGGTGGCGAACGATCCGCAGCTGCGTACCCTGCTGCACTCCGGGCCCGGTTTCGCCGACGAGGTGTCCGAACTGCTGGATTCGCTCCAGCTCACCCTGCCGGTGCTGCTGTCCAACCTGACCACGGTGGGGCAGCTGGCGGTCACCTACAACGCCGGTCTGGAACAGCTGCTGGTGCTGCTCCCGCCGGCGGTGTCCCTGGTCCAGGCGGTGCAGCCGACCAAGAACGCCTCCGGGCTCGGCATCGGCGATTTCCGGATCAGTGGTGTCTCCGATCCGCCGGCGTGTACGGTCGGGTTCCTCCCGCCGTCGGAGTGGCGGTCGCCCCAGGACGTCACCACCATCGACACCCCCGACAACCTCTACTGCAAACTGCCGCAGGATCATCCGATCGCGGTACGCGGCGCGCGCAATATCCCGTGTGCCGGCGATCCCGCGAAACGGGCCCCGACCGCGGCCATCTGCAACAGCGACCAGGATTTCCTCCCGGTCGCTCCGGAGCAGCCGGTGGTAGGGCCGTACCCGCGCGATCCGGAGCTGGAAGAACAGGGCATCCCACCGGATTCGCGATTCTCTCCGCCGCCGGGTAACGCACCGGCCGCGGAGACGACCGCACCGGGCGCCGCCGCGCCGGCCGTAGCGTTCGCCCAGTACGACCCGAATACGGGTGAATACCTGGGACCCGACGGGCAGCTCTACCGGCAGACCGATCTGGTGGCCGACAGCCACAGCAGCTGGGAGGAGATGCTCCCCCACTGAATATTTGGGGGGCGGGAGCAGCGATTCCGCTCCCGCCCGGGCTTTCCGCTCTGTCAGCTGCGGGGTAGCCCGAGTACGCGCTGCGCGATGATATTGCGCTGGATCTCGGAGGTGCCGCCCGCGATGGTGCCGGAGAAGCTGCGCAGATAGCGTTCGAACCAGCTCGGCGCGTGATCCTCGAGGTTCAGCAGATTGTGCCGGGAGGTGACCGAGGGGTGGGTCAGGCCGTCGGCGCCGGCCGCGTCGAGTGCGGCCTCCAGACCGTTCTGCACGGCCTCCGAACCCAGCAGTTTCAGTACCGACAGCGCCGCCACATCGGTTTCGCCGCGCGATTCCCGGGCCAGAGCCGCCGAGCCCAGCAGTTCCAGCGCCTGCAGATCCATCACCGAGGTCGCGAACCGGTCGGTGTCCAGTTCGGTGCGTGGCGTGAAATCCGCGACCAGCATCCGCAACCGCTGGGCGAAACTCATCCACAGCAGGGTGCGTTCGTGCCCGAGTGAGCCGTTGGCCACGGTCCAGCCCTTGTTCAGCTCACCCACCAGGTTCTCCGCCGGAACGCGGGCGTCCTCGAAGAAGACCTCGTTGAAATCGAGGTCGTCGGCGGCGCACGCCGAGGCGAACGGCCGGCGCCGCACCCCCGGGGTATCGGTGGGGATCAGCAGTACCGAGATACCGCGATGTTTGGGGGCCGCCGGATCGGTGCGGACGAAGGTCAGGATCACATCGGAATCGTGCGCGCCGGAGGTCCACACCTTCTGGCCGTTGACGACGAAATGGTCGCCGTCGCGTACCGCCCGGGTCCGCAACCCGGCCAGGTCCGAACCCGCTCCGGGTTCGCTCATGCCGAGCGCGGCCGGCATCTCGCCGCGCAGGATGGGCACGGCCCATTTCCGCTGCTGTTCGCGAGTGCCGAAGGTGATGAGGGAGGCGGCGATGATGCCCTGGCCCTGCGGATTGCAGCTCTCGTAGATCTTGCGCGCGGCCAGTTCCGCGCGGTGCACGTACTGCTGCAGGACGGTGGCATTGCGACCGCCGAACTCGGGCGGATAGCCCGGCACCAGCCAGCCGTGATCGAATTGGACCGACTGCCATTCGCGGGCCCACGACGGCACATGCGAGCTCGACCGCGGTCGTTCGACCGCGGTGGCCTCGGGCGGCAGGTACTCGTCGAGGAACGCGATGAACTCGGCGCGGAACCGTTCCACGTCCTCGTCGAAAGTCAGCTGCACGATGGACCTCCTTTTGCGAATTATGAGAATATCATTCTCTTGTAGGGATATTCTAGTTTCCAAAGATGGGGCGACCGGCCGGGACGACGGGTTCACTCCGGTGCGAGTCGCCGCGGTGACGGGAGGTACGGCCATGCGGAGTGCCGGCAGTGGGCTGACCCTGCAGCAGCGGATCGACGCGCGGTCGGTGCGCACCACCGAATTGTTCGGCAGCGCCGCGGTCCAGCGCTTCCTGGACGCCGCGCGGGCGCTGATCACCGAACGCGGCAGTACCGATTTCACCATGCACGAGGTGGTGGACAACGCGGGTCAGTCGCTGCGCAGTTTCTACCTGCTCTTCGACGGCAAACACGAACTGCTGCTGGCACTCTACGAAGAGGCGATCGCGAAAGTGGCCGGTCAGATCCGGGAGGCCACCGGTAACGACGACGATCCGCTGGACAAATTGCGGCTGGCGGTGGAGCTGCTGTTCGAGTTCTGCCGGCCGGACCCGGGCGCGCATCGTCCGCTGTTCACCGAGTACGCGCCGCAACTGCTGATGTCGGACCCCATCGAGATGCAGGTCGCGCACGCCTCGCTGTTCGAGTTGCTGGCCGATCTCATGCGCGACGCGGCCGCCGCGGGCCATCTCCGGCCGGATACGCGGCCGCGTCGGCTGGCCGCGATGACCCTGCAAACGGTGATGTTCGTGGCCCAGGGGGCTCGCACCGACGACGGGTCGAATGCGATCACCGCGGCCGAGGTGTGGAACCTCTGCGCCTTCGGGGTGCTCGGGGACGCGGAAGGTGCCGGTGAAAACCGCCGGTGAGCCGGCGTGAGTAGACCGCGCGGTCGGCGAATCGACGGCACAGTGCAGCGGATATGGTATTCTCGATTTTCGAGAATACCGATATCACCACGGACTGGGCGCGGGGACGCTCGGCGTTCAGGGAGTAGTCGTATGAGTATTTCGCTACTGCTGGATATGGCGGCCTCGACCGACCCGGATCGAGTGGCCGTCGTCTCCGGTGAATCGCGCTGGACGGGCGCGGAGCTGGACGCACTGGCACACGGCGGTGCGGGCGCGATCGCGGCTTCCGGGGCGCGCAGCGTGGCGTATGTGGGTACCGGGGGTGCGCTGCTGCCGCTACTGATCTTCGCCTCGGCCCGGGCCGGGGTGCCGTTCACCCCGTTGAACTATCGGCTCAGCGGCGACAAACTCGCCGAACTCGTGCGGCGCCTCGACGCGCCACTGGTCGTCCACGACGACGCCTACGCGCACGCGGTCACCGGTTCGGCCGACCTGCTGTGGACCTCGGCGGAATTTCTGGAGCGCGCCCGGACCGCGGACCCGGCCGGCGCCGAGCCCGAGCCCGATTCCGCGGCGGTCGTGCTGTTCACCTCCGGGACCACCTCGCAGCCGAAAGCCGTCGAGCTCTCGCACAACAATCTGGTCAGCTACATCACCGGCACGGTGGAGTTCGCCTCCGCCGCGCCCGACGACGTCTCGCTGATCTGCGTACCGCCCTACCATGTGGCCGGAGTCGGTGCGGCGCTGTCGAATCTGTACGCGGGCCGGAAGATGGTGTACCTGCGCAATTTCGCACCGCAGGAATGGATCCGGCTGGTGGAATCCGAACGGGTCACCACGGCGACCGTCGTACCGACCATGCTGGACCGGATCATCAGTGGCCTGAAAACGAGCGGTGCCCACCTGCCCACCCTGCGGACCCTGGCCTACGGTGGGTCCAAAGTCGGTCTGCCCCTGATACGGACCGCGCTCGAACTGCTGCCCGAGGTCGGCTTCGTCAACGCCTACGGGCTCACGGAGACCAGTTCCACCATCGCGGTCCTCGGCCCGGATGATCACCGGGCCGCCCTGGCCGCCACCGACGCGGCGGTCGCCGCCCGGCTCGGCTCGGTCGGGCAGCCGGTACCGGGGATCGAAGTACAAATCCGCGACGAGGGCGGCGCGGTCGTGCCCGCCGGTACGGTCGGCGAGCTGTTCGTCCGCGGGCCGCAGGTCTCCGGCCGGTACACCGGGATCGGCTCGGTACTCGACCCCGAAGGCTGGTTCCCGACCAGAGATCTCGCGGTACTGGACGCGGGCGGGTATCTGTTCATCCACGGTCGCAGCGACGACACCATCATCCGGGGCGGCGAGAACATCGCCCCGGCCGAGATCGAGGACTTCCTGGTCGAGCATCCGGCCGTGCACGAGGTCGCGGTGGTCGGCGTCGAGGATGCCGAATGGGGACAGATCATCGTCGCGGTAGTGGTGCCCGCGGATCCCGGCAGCATCCTCGATCCGGAGGAACTGCGCACCTACGCGCGGTCCGGATTGCGCGGCTCCCGGACCCCGGACCGCGTGGTGTTCCGAGCCGAACTCCCCGCCACCCCTACCGGGAAGATCCTGCGCCGCGAACTCGTCGCCGATCTCACCCGCGAGACCGCCGGCGCGTAGCGCAGCCGGAGAAAGGAACAACGCTCATGGTCAAAACCGGTACCCGGCTACGGAGCCAGGTGTGCAGTACCGAGGTCATCATCGTCCGGGCCGCCGACAGCCTCGACGATCTGCGGGCCGGCGGGGTGCCGATGGTGCCCATCGACGGTGGCGCGGCGGACTCGGCCGGAAGTCCGCAGGAAGGTTTCGCGGACGGCAATCTCATCGGCAAACGCTATGTCGACGACGGCGGCGCCGAAGTTCTCGTGACCAAGGCCGGCGCCGGGACGCTCAGTGTCGGCACCACGCCGCTGGCCATCAAGGAAGCGAAGCCGCTGCCCGCGAGCGACTAGACGTACCTCCGCATTCGCTCCGGCCGTGCGTGGGCCGCGGGCAGGGTGCAGCGATAGTGCCCTTCAGACGAGTGATCGAGGTGGGAACATGACACAGGCCACCACCGACCCGCTGATCTTGGCGGCGGAGGAAGCCGACGCCGAAGCGGCGGCCGCGGAAGCCGAAGCGGTCGCCGCGCAGGCGTCCGCGACGGCGGCTCGGGCCCGGGCCCGAGCGGCGCGGCTACGCCGGGAGGCCGGGACATCGGGCGAACCGCCCGGTTCCGGTGCCGGAGCGGAGAAACCGGGCGCTGCGGTGCCGGTGGCCGGAACCTCGACGGAGTTCGCGGACGATACTGCACCCGCCGCCGAACCGGACGAGGACGCGGCGCCGGTGGTGGCGGCCGGTACGGATTCGGAACGGGCCGGGTCCGGCGCCGAACCGGAGCACACGGAGTCCGGTGCCGATCCGGGCCGTCCCGCGGCCGACACCGAGCCCGAAACCTCCGGGGCGCATTCCGGCGATTCGGAAGACGCCGTACCCGTCGGGGAGAGGCCCGCGAAGCCGGACGAGACCCGGCGCGCCCGGGTGTTCCGGCGGTGGCCACGACCGGTGTTCCGCCTGCCGCCGGGCCGCGCGCTGGGCCGGGCCCTCGCCGGCATGGTGGTGGTGGCGGCGCTGGTGGTCAGTGGTTTCTCGATCTGGAACCACCATCGGATCGGCGTCGAGCAGGCCCGCGCCGACGAGTACCTCGCGGCCGCGCGGCAGGGCGTCCTGGCGCTCACCAGCATGGATTCCGGGCGGGCCGCCGACGACGTGCGGCGAGTGCTCGACAATTCCACCGGCGCCTTCCGCACCGATTTTCAGACCCGCTCGGAGGATTTCACCAAGGTCGTCGAACAGTCGAAGGTCGCCACGCAGGGCGAGATCACCGCCTCGGCGGTCGAATCCATGACCGACGAGTCGGCGGTGGTGCTCGTCTCCGCGGTGTCCCGGATCACCAATTCCGCGGGAGCGCAGCAGGAGCCGCGGGTGTGGCGGTTGAGTGTCACCGTAACCCGGGACGGCCCGGACCTGAAGATGTCGAAAGTGGAGTTCGTGCCGTGAGAATCCCCCGCTTCCTCCGTACCGTGCGCCGTTCCCCGGAACCGCTGCTGCTCACCCTGGTGTCCGTGGCCGCGGTGGTCGTGGCCGCGTCCCTGCTGGTCTTCCAGTACCGTCCGGACGATCACGGCGACGCCGTGCGCAACGAGGTCCTCACCGCGGCGACCGAGGGCACCGTCGCGCTGCTCTCGTATTCCCCCGAGTCGCTGGACACCGATTTCGCGGCGGCGAAATCCCGGATGACCGGCGATTTCCTGACCTACTACAACCAGTTCACCGAGAAGGTCATCGCACCCGCCGCCAAGGAGAAGTCGGTGCAGACGACGGCGACGATCGTGCGGTCGGCGGTGGCCGAACTCCACGCCGATTCGGCGGTCGCGCTGCTGTTCATCAACCAGACGACCACCAGCGCCGAGAAACCCGATCCCGCGCTGGCGGCCAGCAGCGTCCGCGTGACCCTGTCGAAGGTAGCGGACTCATGGCTGATCTCATCGTTCGATCCCGTCTGAACGCCACCTCCGGCGCGGCGCTGCCGCCGGGGATGCGTCCGGAAGAACCGGTCCTGGTCACGGTGTATCCGGTATTGGACTATTTCTCCACCTGTCCGCGGTGCGGGTACCCGGCCGAGGCGTCCACGACCGTACGCACCTACGCCGACGGCGGTACCACCAGCGAAACGCATACCACCTGCGGTATGCCCTGCGGCTGGGACGATTCCCGCTAGTACCCCGGCGATACCCGGACGCCGGCCGTGCCGATGCTCAGCTCGAGCACCGGCACGGTCGCGCTCATGCCGGTCGCGGTTTCGGAGCGCCGATGTCCGGGGTGGGTTCGCCGTTCACCCGGTTCGAGTCGGGCAGCATCGTGATGGCGTGCACCGGGCAGTCGAGCAGGGCGCGGGTCACCGCGGCCTCGTCGGCGGGCGCGATGGACGGGCCGCCGGCCAGCACGGCATAACCCCACTCGTCGAGAGGGAAATGGTCGGGGGCATGTTTGGCGCAGAGGCCGAATCCGTCGCACCGGGTGCGGTCCAGTTTGATCTTCACAGCACTACCTCCGTGGCCACCCGGTAGGGGGCGTGGTCGAGCGCGGGGCCCGCCGCGCAGTCCGGGCACCGGCCGTCGAGATGGGCGGCGACCTCCCGGGGGAATCGTTCCAGCAGGCTCGCCGCGGTATTGCAGGCGGCGTCGAGGGTGCCGCAGGCCCCGCGCCCGCGCAGCACGGTCGTCCAGCGGCGCAACCGGTGCAGATCCTCGGCGCCGGCCCGGCCCTCGGCCAGCGCGGTGGTCGCCGCGGCCATGGCCGCGGTGCCGTTGAAACAGGATCCGCACTGGCCGGCGTTCTCCCGGTCGAAATAGTTCAGGACTCCGGCGGCCACCGCCACCGGGCATTCCGCGGTGATCAGGGCGATCGCCCCGCAGCCCAGCCCGGCACCGGCGCGGCGCAGGGTTTCGTGATCCAGGGTGAGGTCCGCGACGGTGCGGTCCAGCAGGCCGGTGAAGTATCCGCCGATCAAGGCGCCGCGCAGCTCGGATTCCGCGACCCCGTGCAGGGCGAGCAGATCGGTGAACGGAAGGCCGTGCGGCAGTTCGTAGAGTGTGGGCGGGCATCCGGCGGCGGTGACCGTCGCCAGGAAGGTGCCAGGGGACAGCGCGGTGCCGGCGGCCCGATACGTATCGGCGCCCCAGCGGTCCAGGAACGGCAGATTGGCCAGCGTCTCCACATTGCTGACCAGCGTCGGAAGTCCGGCGACACCGGCCTCGAAGGGGCGCGGAGGTTTATCGGCGGGTTTGGCGGGGCCGCCGTCGATCGCCTGTACCGCCGCGGTCTCCTCCCCGGCGACGTACCCGGGATCGACCTGCACCACAGCGATATCCGGTCCGTCGGGCAGCGCGCCGCCGAGTTCCTCCAGGGCCGCGCCGACCGACCGCGCGGCTTCCGGGTCGGAGAGGTAGACATAACCCCGTCGCGAACCGACCAGCGCCGCCGCCAACCGTAGACCGTCCAACACCAGGTGCGGCCGATGGCGCAGCAGCCAGCGGTCCTTGAACGACGCGGGCTCGCCCTCTTCGCCGTTGGCCACGACCACCGTATCGGTCCAGCCGGTGGGTGCGCCCGCGCCCACCCGGCTGCCGCCGCGCACACCGGCGACCTTCACCGCGAACGGGAATCCCGCACCGCCCCGGCCACGCAATCCGCTGCGCTCGACCTCGTCGGCCAGGGCCGCGACCGACCCGACCGGGCGGTAGCCGCCCCGGTCCCGGTATTCGTAGGCGGTTTCGGTCCCGCCGCCGGTGCGGAGCAGGCGTGGGTCGCTACCGGGGTAGGGGACCACGGTGAGGCCCCCGGCCGACGAGAAGATGTGCTGCATCGTCCCTCCTGAGTGGGCGCGGCGTCCGGCCGCGGGTATCGGGCGCGGCTGCGCGTGCGCTGTGGAAGGGCCGAAGCCGGCCGCGCCCGTTAGGCTGGAACGCATGCGAACTGCGGTGTTGCGGGTGAACGTGGACCCGGCCGGTGAACTCCCCGCCGACTCGCTGGTCCGGGGTGCGGCCGAGCTGGCCGCGGGTCTGGCCGGGTCCGGCGCCCGGCTGCTGGACCGGGACCTGGCCGCGGCGCCGCGCGGTCGCCGGGAACTGCAGGTGCTGCTGGACACCGATGACGCCGCGGCCGATACCGAGCGAGTGGTCGCGGAATGCGCGCGGGTGTTCGGGACGGCGGCGGCGGCGGGCGTGATCACCTATGTGAGTCGCGGTACCGATGCGGACGCGTACGGGGTCCTGGCGGGATTCGGGCTCACCGGGGAGATCGTCCGGGTGCCGGGCACCGAAGGCTACGACATCTTGCAGGTGCTGCTGCGCGAATCCGATCTGGAGCGGGTCCCGGAGAGCCGGATCCACACCGCGCTGGAGGCCTCCACCAACTGCGAGGTGCGGATCCGGACGGTCTGAGGGCGCGGGCGGCCCGGTCATCGCTCGCCCAGGAACTTCAGGATCTGCGGTGCCGCCAGCACCCAGGTGTCGAACATGTTGTACTGCTGCACCCGGCCCCGGGCCCGATCCTCCATCGCCCGCTCCCAGGCGTCCTCGGGCCACGGCGGATCGATCAGGGTGGACCCCTCGATCAGGCAGCCGACCTCGAGTGAGGTTCGTTTGGGATGGTCCAGATCGTGCGCCCCGCCCCGGATGATGAGGGTGGGCACCCGAATCCGTTCGAACATCTCGTCGTCCACGCCCGGGATCGTTTGTCCCGGCTTCGGGACATAGGCGTTGAGCCAGCGCAGCGACAGCTTCACGAACTCTCCCGGGTCCAGCGACCGCAGCCGCTGCTCGTTGTCCGGGTTCTCCGCGATGCGTTCCCGCCACTCCCGCATCCGCAGCAGTCCCTCGATGCCCAGCCCTCGCACCGCCTGCAGGCCGGGCAGCACGTAGTAGGCACCGAGATTGAAGGTGCCGTAGACGCCGCCGACGATATTCCACAGCACGAGATCGGTGACCAGTTCCGGATACAGCATGGTGGTGAGCATCGAATCGCGGGCGCCGCCGGAACCGCCGGCCAGGATCGCCGGACCGGTGTCGAGTTCGGCGAGCAACCCGGCCAGGGTTTCGGCGCGCATATGCGATTCGGTCTGCCCGAAGAACTGGATATCGGAGGCGCCGCAGTTGGGCCGGTCCCACAGCAGTACCCGGTACCCGCCGGCGACCAGTGCCTCGGCCAGCGGCCGGAGCCCGGGAATATCCTTGCTGTAGCGGCCGCCGGGGGTGAGCACGAGGAGATCCCCGGTCACGCCGAGTATCTCGTAGACGACCTTGCCGCCGTTCACCGTTACCGCGGGCATCGCACACTCCTGGAGGGGTTCGGGGAGTAGACCGTGGCGGGCACTCCCGCGGCCGGCCGAATGGGCCGGCCGGGTCGTCGTAGGTTTTCCGGCGGTGCCGGATCAGGCGGTGACCAGCACGTCGTCGCCGACCACCCGCACCGGATAGGTGCGGATACTCCATTCGGGTTTCACCGCGGTGGTGCCGGTGGCCAGTTCGAAGCCCCACTGGTGCCACGGGCAGTAGATGAATTCGTTGTCGCGCACCATCACCGAATCGCCGGGGACCGATTCGTCGACCACCGTGCGCCCGCGGGCCCGGCCCGCGCACAGCGGGCCGCCCTCGTGCGGACAGTAGTTCGCGATGGCGTAGAAGGTGCCGTCGACGTTGTAGACACCGACCCCGTGCCGGCCGATCGGCACCACCTTGGAGTATCCGGGCGGGATCTCGTCCACGGTGGCCACCACGTGTTCGCGGCCCTGGGCGAGCCGGACCCGTTCGCCTTCGGCCGCCCCGGTGCCCGTCGGCTGTGCGCCTGCGGGCGCCCCGGGCTGTCCCGTGCTCGCCGACTGTGCACCTTCGCCACTCATCGTGGCCTGCTCGCCCGGTACGGGAGCCGCACCGGGCGTCTCGATCTCGTCCGCCATCAATGCACCCGCATCTGTCCGGGCAGCGCCGGTACGGTCTCCGGCAGATGGTAGGTCTCGATACCGTTGCGGAACATGACGTTCTCCCGGGCCGCGCGCGGCAGGTGTTTCACCAGCCAGCGCGGGTCGTCGAAGGTCCAGTGCGGATAGTCCGAGGAGTACAGCAGGATCTTGTCCGCTTCCATCCATTCGAAGGCCCGGGTGAGCTCGGTCTTGTCCTCCGGGTAGTCCAGCGGCTGGGTGGTGAACCTGATGTGTTCCTTCACGTATTCGGAGGGCTTCCGCGTGATCGACATGAACGATCCGCGCGCCGCGTAGATCGCGTCCATCCGCCACATGAGCGGCAGGATCCAGGTGAACGCGTGCTCCACGAAGACGACGCGCAGCGTCGGGAACCGATCGAAGACCCCGTCGAAGATCAGGCTCATGACCTGGTTCGCCGCCAGCAGCGAGTAGGTGACCATGAAATCGTGGTTGTAGCTGGGGAAACCGACCGGCGGCATGGGCATGGTCTCGTAGGCGCCGCGACTGAGATGGCAGCTCACCGGAATATCGTGTTTCACCGCGGTCGCCCAGATCGGGTCGTAGCGGGTGTCGCCCCACGACGGGCGGGGTTCGGCCTTGATGAGGATCTGCGCCATGTATTCGTGCCCGGCCCAGTGCTCGATCTCGGCGACCGCGGCCCGCGGATCGTCGATGGCCACACAGATCGAACCGCGCCAGCGCCGATGCCAGTTGTTGTGCGCGTCCAGCCATTGCGCGTCCAGCCACCGGTTCACGGCGGTGGCCATCGCGGCCGTCGCCTCGGGCAACCGGGTCGCCTTCACCGTCGGTTCGAGGATGACGATATCCGAGCCGGCCTCCATGATGAGCTGGCGGAACGCCATATCGGGGTCGCTACCGGGGAACTCACCGTTCGCGGGAAAGGTGTCCACCCGCATGGCCTTGGAATGGGCGTAGTCGGGCGCGTCGTAGATGATGGTGTCGCCGACGCGGTGACTGAGGAAGAACGAGGTGCGCCACGGTTCCGGAATGTGGTCCACCAGGTCACCCCGCCGGGGGACCGGATGGACATCGGAATCGACGACGCGTACCGGAACCAACTCCGTAGCGGGGACCCGCGTCAGGTTCTGTGCGGTGGTCATAGCACCTCCTCGGGCACTGTCGCGGAATCGGCCGCCCGCAGTAGCAGCATCAGCCGACCGCGGTGACCGCGTCGATATCGATGCTGTACAAGGCGGCGGCATTGCGCCAGTACAGTTTTTCGCGCTGCCGCGGGGTCAGCGCGGCGGGCAGGGTGTCGGTATCGCCGCTGTGCCAGTGCGGGTAACTGGACCCGAACATCACCATGTCGTCCTTACCGGTGAAGTCCAGCCATTCGGCAGCGTAGGGGGCATCGCCGGGGCCGTCGATCGTGGCGTGCACGAAGTACACGTGGCCGGGCAGATAGTCGCTGGGCATCCGCGGCGCCCAGGGGGTCTGTTCGAGGTGGGGCCGGCCGAAGGTGTCCATCCGCCAGGTGAACGGGGTCAGCAGATCGGCGCCGCCGTCGGCCCAGACGAATTTCAGGCCCGGATACCGTTCGAACACGCCCTCCGCGATCATGTTCATGAGGTGGTAGAGGTAGTTCAGCCCCATGAACCCGTAGTACTGCTCGTAGGTGCGCGCATGCCCGGAGGGGGTCGGTGGCAGACCGATACTCTCCCCGGTCTCGATATGCGCGGCGACCGGCAGGTTCGCCGCTGCCGCCGCCTCCCACAGCGGCCAGAACTGCGGTTTCCCGTACACTTCCCGCGATTGCAGGGGGACCCCGAGCTGAACGATCTGTGGATGGTCGCCGAGGCGATCGATCTCGCGCAGCGCTCCGCCGATATCGTCGGGATTCACCCGCAGGGTGCCGCGGAAGCGATCACGGTAGGTGCCGCTGTCGAGCCAGCGCGACACCATCATGTCGTTGTGGGCGGACAAGACCGCGGTGGTGAGATGGCGGTCGGGCAGGCTGCCGCGGGTCATCGGATGCAGCACGGCCACATCCACGCCCCGTTCTTCGAAGAGGTGCTGTCCGACGAATTCCGGGTCGGAACCCGGATACCCCCTGTGGGGCCCGCGGGCACCCTTGACGTACTCGCCACCCGGTGCGCCGTACCAGTCCATTTCCGCGTCCGGGATACCGCGGCTCTTGAACGGTTCGTTCAGGTAGGAGCGCATATCGTCGTTGGAGCGGAAGAAGATGTGCACGCTGGTATCGATCACCGGAGTGCGGGTGCCGTCGGGCAGGTCCTGCATCGCGATCACCTCGTCGGAGAGAGATACCGGCCGAACCCCGCGGTATCGGCCGGTACCGTGCGGTCAGTAGTCGAAGTCGATCACCGCGGCGTCGGGGCGTTCGGTTACCGGTGCGGCCAGGCCCTGCTCGTCGCAGATACGCTGCAGATGCGCCAGAGTTTCGTCCAGACCGGGACCCAGCCGTTTGCCCGGGGTGAAGGTGGCCGGCAGATGGCGCATGCCCTGGATGACGCCGATGGTGTCGTAGTGGACCGTGCCCTCGGGGTCGCACCGGTAGTCCGGCATCCGATCGAGCACCGCCAGCAACATCGACTTGAACACGGTGCGGGCCACATTGGACCCGATGCACCGATGCACGCCGAGCCCGAAACTGAAGTGCCGGTTGCCCTTGCGGTCGAGCACGATATCGTCGGGGTCCGGGAAGATGGATTCGTCGCGGTTGGCCATCGCCCAGGACAACCACAGCCGGTCGCCCTCGCGGAACTCGGTGTTCTGGTAGGTGCAGTCGTCGGCGATGGTGCGGCCGTCACCGGGCGCGGGAGTGAAGTAGCGCAGGAATTCCTCGGTGGCCGAGTCGAGCAGTTCGTCGCGGTCCCGGCTGAGCTCCTCGCGCTGAGCCGGGTTCTCCGACAGCCATTCCAGTGAATGCGCGGTGAGCGCGGTGGTGGTGTCGAAACCGCCGCCGATGAGCAGTCCCATCATGCCCAGAAGTTCCATATCGGGCGCGGGCTCACCGTCGATGCGCAGTTCGGTGAGTGCTTTGATCAGACCCGGCCGGGGGGCCGTTTTCGCCTCATGAAGGCTGGTGAGGATGTCGATACCCATCGTCCGATGCATTTCGGCGACTCGCGGGGCATCGGGCGAATCCTCCGGTGTGTACACCGAGGCGTGCACCGGATCGCTGTACACCGACCATTTCACGAGCGGAATGCCCAGCATGGCCAGAGTCAGGACCGCCGGAACGATATTGGCCAGATCGTCCACGAAATCGATGCGGCCGGTCTCGATCTTCTCGTCCAGGCCGGCCCGCACGATTTCGTCGATGAAAGGCTGCCAGCGTTTGACGGCGGCGGGGGACAGATACGGATTGAGCACGGAGCGGTAGGTGCGGTGTTCCGGGTCGTCCATCTCCAGCATGCCACCGCGGACCAGCGCGGCCCGCTGCGCCTTGGGAATGGAAATACCCTGGTATCCACGACGTTCGTTGTGCACATCGTGATCAACCGAGACCTCGGGGCAGCGCGCCAGCTCGAAGACCGCGTTACCGCCGGCGGCGACCCAGTGCCCGTCGTAGGTGTCGGTCCACGCCACCGGGCATTTCGCGTGCATCTCGTGGGTGATCTCGGTGAACTGCTCGCGGTATTCGGGGGTGTGCCGATCGAAGTGGTACCGGTTCTGTTTGCGCTGGTCGTTATCCGTAGAAGTCACGGTCTGTAGTCCCTCTGCTGATCACTGGGTGCGGCGAACCTTCGCCGGGGCCCGGAACTCTGCGCCGCTCCGGGAGTCGGGTGCCGACTCGCCACCGGTGTGGCGGCGCGCGCAACGATCGCCTGCGTGCGCGCGCCGCCGGCACCGGCGTGGCCGGGCGGGGTCAGAGTTTGTGGTCGTACCACTTCAGGTAGCCGCCGGCGTCGACACGCAACTGCATACCGGTGACAAAGCGGGCTTCGTCGGAGACGAGGAACAGGATGGCGTTGGAGATGTCGACCGGTTCGATCCACGGTGTCTTCATGGCCTGCTGGACATAGAAGGCCGGTTCCGCGTCGGCGCGGGTCGGGTTCTCCAGGTCCGGCCGGAACGAGCGGTACATGGGCTCGCTCTGCAACATATCGGTATTGCAGTTGGTGGGGTGGACCACGTTGGCGCGGATACCGCGGGTGGACAGGTGCCGGGCGATATCGAAGACGTAGTACGACAGGGCGCGCTTGGAATGCACATAGGCCATACCGCCGAGATCCGAGCCGGGATTGTCGACCTTGCTGGTGTCCACCATCGCCGCGGTGGAGCCGGTGGCCACGATGGAGGCGCCCTCGCCGAGATGGGGGAGCGCGGCCTGGATGGCATTGATGGTGCCGACCAGGTTCGTGTTGATGACATCGGTCCACGCCTGGATATCCGGTTTGCCCTTCATGCCCGCGACCCCCGCCTGGGCGATCACGATATCGAGCTTGCCCAATTCCGCGACGCCTGCGTCCAGCGCCGCTTTCAGGGCGACGGCGTCCCGGACATCGGTCTGGGACGCGATGATTCGGCGGCCGGTCTTCTCGACCAAGCGCACGGTTTCCTCGAGATCCTCGGGCGAGGCCAGCGGGTAACCGATGGTCGACATGTTCTGGCAGAGGTCGACCGCGATGATGTCGGCGCCTTCCTCGGCCAGTCGTACGGCGTGGCTACGGCCCTGACCGCGCGCGGCGCCCGTGATGAATGCGACTTTGCCCTCAACACGTCCCACAGCATTCCCTTTCGATCTGTTTTCGGGAGTCACCTGCCCGGTGTGCCGGACCGCCGTAAACGGCAGCGGGCACGGGGCAGGGTGCGCGGCGAGCGCCGCGCGTCGATCCGGCCGCGGCCCCGATGCGGTGTCGACCCAGCACCGCCGGGTTGCGGACATACGGCTGTTCTCGTATGCGAAAAGAACTTCGTTTTCGCATACGAGAACGGTACTCTACCTGTGGGCTCGGCGGCAAGGTTTCGCAAGAAGCCTGGTCGATGGACCGATTCCGGCCGGCGCGGCAATTCGGCTGCGGAGAGTCGGTAATGGTCGCGGCCCGCTGGAGGCCTGAGGCGATTTTATCGTTTGCCTCGATAGAGAATTCCATTTTCACCAGTCGGCGGATACGACTCCGACGCGCTCGCGCGGGTGCCTCGTACGGGGCGCTGAGCATCCCGCCGGCGCGGAAGGGGTGAGCCGTTATGTCCGGACGGAATATACGAGGTGGGGTCCGGTGACCCGGGTGGTGGCCGACGAGCTACGCGCCCGGTATATCGCCGAGGGCTGGTGGACCGGCGACACCATGGGCGATCTGCTGAGCCGCGGCCTGGCCGTCGCGCCGGAGACCGAATTCCGGGTGCATTCCGAGGTGCGGCCCTGGCGGGGAACGTTCGCCGAGGTCGAACGGGTGGCCCGGCGGCTGGCCGCGGGTCTGCGGGCCCGGGGTGTCGGCCCCGGCGATGTCCTGGCGTTCCAGCTGCCGAACTGGATGGAAGCCGCGGCGACCTTCTGGGCGGCGTCGTTCCTGGGTGCCGCGGTGGTGCCGATCGTGCACTTCTACGGGCGCAGCGAACTGGGCCATATCCTGCGGGTCGCCCGGCCGAAGGTTTTCATCACCATGGCCGAGTTCGGTCGTACCGTGCACGATCCGGAGGTCTGTGCCGAGGTGCCCGTCGTGGGTGTGGTGGGGCGCGATTTCGACGATCTGCTCGCCGACGACCCCATGCCGGGCGTGCTGCCCGCAGACCCGGCCGGCCCGGCGCTCATCGCCTTCACCTCCGGGACGACGAGCGCGCCCAAGGGCGTCGTGCACAGCCATCAGACCCTCGGCTGTGAATCGGTGCAGCTCGCCGAAAGGAACAAGGAGGACCGTGGCGACCAGCTGACCGCCACCCCGGTGGGTCACTTCATCGGAATGGTGGGCGCCTGTCTGCTTCCGGTGCTGCACGGCCGGCCGGTGAACCTGCTCGACGTCTGGGATCCGGGCCGGGCGCTGGCGCTCATGCGATCCGACGGGCTCGTGGTGGGCGGTGGCCCACCGTATTTCGTCACCAGTATGGTCGAGCACCCCGACTACACCCCGGAGCATCTCGCGCATATGCGCTATGTGGGGCTGGGTGGTTCGGCTGTGCCGGCCGCCGTGACGCGGACGCTCACCGATCTGGGCGTGATCGCCTTCCGCGCCTACGGCAGTACCGAGCATCCGTCCATCACCGCCTCCGCGCTCGACGCCCCCGCGCGCGAGCGGCTCACCACCGACGGCCGGCCCATGCCGGGTGTGGAGATCAGGATCGCCGCGGACGGCGAGATCCTCAGTCGCGGACCGGATCTGTGCCTCGGCTACACCGATCCGGAGCTGACCGCGCGGGCGTTCGACGCCGACGGCTGGTATCACACCGGCGATATCGGGGTGCTGGATGCCGACGGCTGCCTGACCATCACCGATCGCAAAGCCGATGTGGTGATCCGCGGCGGCGAGAACGTGGGGGCGCGGGAGGTCGAGGATGTGCTCGACGCCATGCCGCAGGTCGCGGAGTCGGTGGTGATCGCCCTGCCCGACGAACGGTTCGGGGAGGTGGTGGGGGCGGTGCTGCGGCTGCAGCCGGGATACGAGCTCCCGTCCCGGGCGGAGGTACGGGCCTTCTTCGAGCGTACGGGAGTGGCACGGCAGAAGTTTCCGGAGCGGTTGTTCGAGGCCACGGACTTCCCCCGCACCCCCAGCGGCAAGATCCAGAAACATTTGATCCGAGAGGGTATTGCGGCATCCATCCAGCGAGAATAGTATTCTCGCAAAGGGAGATTATCGTTTTACTCACGCCGCGGCCCGGCCCGTGCTCCGCACGGCAGCCCGCCGGGCCGGCGCCTCTCCGCCTGCTCGCCGAAAGGACAGCGCAGTGCCATCGCATCAGCCATCGGCTGCCGGATCTGATCCGTCGAACACCTGGGACGAGGAGGCCGACGTAGTCGTTCTGGGCAGCGGAGCTGCCGGGCTCACCGCGGCGCTCGCCGCGGCCGTCGAAGGTGCGTCGGTGGCACTGTTCGAGAAGGCGGCCACGGTCGGCGGAACGAGCGCGGTATCCGGCGGACTGGCCTGGATTCCCGCGCACGCCCGGGCGGCCCGGGAACTCACCGTCGCCGACGCACTGGCCTATCTGAACGCGCAGTCCCTGGATTCCATGGACGACGAACTGGTCGAGGTGTTCGTCCGCACGGGTGCGCGCATGCTCGACTTCGTCGAAGAACACAGCGCCGTGAAATTCGAGGTGGCCGACGGATTTCCGGACTACAAGCCGGAGCTGCCCGGCGGTCAGCCCGCGGGCGGCCGGTCACTGGGCCCCGCGGCCTACGATCTGGCCCGCCTCGGCGAGTGGCGGGACCGGATCACGACCTTCCCGCTCGACTGGAGCAATGTCGGCTTCGACGCCGAGACCCGGGCCCGGTTGCGGGCCGTACTCGGTGACGCCTCGGCCGATGTCTGTGTGGCGGGACAGGCGCTGGTCGCCGGGCTGCTCGACGGCGTACTCGCCGCCGGGATCACCCCGCGCACCGGAGCCCGGGCGGTGGAGCTGCTCGCCGCGGACGGCGCGGTCACCGGGGTCCGGGTCGAGATCGGGGGCAGCCGGCACACGGTTCGGGCCCGCCGCGGCGTGGTCCTGGCCACCGGCGGGTTCGAATGGGATCCCGGCCTGGTCAAAGCCTTTCTCCGGGGACCGATGACCGGTCCGGTGTCACCGCCGAACAACACCGGTGACGGACTGCGGATGGCCATGGCGCACGGCGCCGACCTCGGGAACATGGGTGAGGCCTGGTGGGTCCCAGTGGTCCAGCTGCCCGGCGACACCATCGACGGCCGGCAGCGCAGCCGCAGTGTCCGGCTGGAACGGACCCGGCCGCGCAGCATCATCGTGAATCGGGCCGGTGCGCGGTTCGTCAACGAAGCGGCCGAGTACAACTCCATGGCGGGCGCCTTCCACTACCTGGACCCGCGCGGCGGCTACGTGAACAACCCGGGCTGGATGGTGTTCGACGCCGGACATCTGCGCCGCTACGGATTCCTGGGCGTCGAACCCGGTGGTGCGGCACCCGACTGGTTCTGCGAATCCGCCGATCTCGCCGAACTCGGCGCCCGGACCGGTATCGATCCCGAAGGGCTGCGGCACACCGTCGCCGCCTGGAATCTGGCCGTCGCGGAGGGGTCCGACCCCGATTTCGGCCGGGGTGCCAGCGAATACGACGGCTACTGGGGCGACCCGGACGCGGAAACGGTCGCCGGGCGCACGCTCGGACCGATCGATACCGGCCCCTACTACGCGGTCCCGGTGACCGTGGGTGCCATGGGCACCAAGGGCGGGCCGCGCACCGATCGCGACGCGCGGGTCCGGCACGTCGGCGGTGCGGTGATCCCCGGGTTGTACGCGGTCGGCAATGCGATGGCCGGCGTGACCGGGCGCGCCTACGGCGGTGCCGGCGGGACCCTCGGGCCCGGCATGGTCTGGGGTCTGCGCGCGGGCCATCACGCGGCCACCGGCGAATCGGTGAAGTACTGAGCGAACACGGTGACCGTACGGCGTGATCGCCGCGGTGCCGGGGCAGTGGACAGAGCGGAAGGTAGCAGTGTCGGAATACGAGAGTGTGTGGTGCGACCTGCAGGGAGTCGCGTTCAGTCAGGGATACCTGGATGTGGCGGGGGTGCGGACGCGCTACCTGCACGCCGGCGACCGGAACAGACCCGCGCTGGTGTTCCTGCACGGGTCGGGCGGGCACGCCGAGGCCTACGTCCGGAATCTGGCGGCGCATGCCGAGCATTTCTCCACCTGGTCGATCGATATGCTCGGCCACGGGTACACCGATAAACCCGGGCATCCCCTGGAAATCGAACACTATGTACGGCACCTGATCTCGTTCCTCGATACCATCGGCGCCGCCCGCGCCCATATCAGCGGTGAATCGCTCGGCGGCTGGGTCGCCGCGCGGGCCGCCTACGACCATCCCGGCCGGGTCGACAAGTTGGTGCTCAACACCGCGGGCGGCTCACAGGCGGATCCGGAGGTCATGCAGCGGATCATCACCCTGTCCATGGCGGCGGCCGCCGACCCCACCTGGGAAACGGTGCAGGCCCGGATCAAATGGCTGATGGCGGACAAGTCCAAGGATTACGCCGATATCGTCGCCAGCCGCCAGCGCGTCTACCGGCAGCCCGGTTTCGTCGACGCCATGCGCGACATCATGGCGCTGCAGGATCCGGCGATCCGGGCCCGCAATCTGCTCGGGCCCCAGGAGTACGGCGGTATCACCGCACCGACGCTCGTGGTGTGGACCAGCGATGATCCCACCGCCGATGTCGCCGAGGGCAAGCGGATCGCGTCCATGATCCCCGGTGCCCGCTTCGTGGTGCTCCCGGAGTGCGGGCACTGGCCGCAGTACGAGGCGCCCGCGGCGTTCGACGCACTGCATCTCGAGTTTCTGCTGGGAGGTTGAGATGAGTACCGGAAACGGCAGCGGATCAGAGTTCTTCGACGTGCTGATCGTCGGTGCGGGACCGGTCGGGCTGACCATCGCCAATACCCTCGGCCGCTACGGCGTACACACCCTGCTGGTGGAGGAACGCCCCGACCTGATCGACTACCCACGCGGTGTCGGCATCGACGACGAGTCATTGCGCACCCTGCAGTCCACCGGCCTGGTGGAGCGGATCCTGCCGCACACCAACCCGAACCAGATCATGCGATTCGTCGACGGACAGCGGCGGCTGCTGGCCGAGATCGCGCCGACCGACCAGCAATTCGGCTGGCCCAAGCGCAGCGGATTCATCCAGCCGCTGGTGGACGCCGAACTGCTGGCCGGCCTCGACCGCTTCGACTGTGTGCAGGTCCGCTGGGCGACCGCGCTACGCGAATGCGACGACACCGGTGCCGAGGTGCGGGCCCTGCTCGACACCGCCGACGGCCCACAGCAGGTTCGCGCCCGCTATGTGGTGGGCTGCGACGGCGGGCGCAGTACCACCCGGCACGCGATGGGCGTGAGTTTCGACGGCACCACTTCGCCGACCCGCTGGCTGGTGGTCGATCTCGACGGTGATCCGCTCGGACATCCGAATGTGGAGGTCGGGGCGGATCCGGCGCGGCCGAATGTGTCGATCTCGCTGGCCCACGGCATCCGGCGATTCGAATTCCTCCTGCACGCCGACGAATCCGATGCCGACGCCGAAACACCCGATTTTCTGGCCCGGCTGCTCGCGCCGTTCGTGCCGCATCCGGAGCGCCTCGACGTGATCCGGCGCCGGGTCTACACCCACCATTCCCGGATCGCCGGCGAATTCCGGAAGGGCCGCCTGCTGCTGGCCGGTGACGCCGCGCATCTCATGCCGGTCTGGCAGGGCCAGGGCTACAACAGCGGCATCCGGGACGCGGCGAACCTCGGCTGGAAGCTGGCGGCGGTGGTGTCGGGAGTCGCCGGTGACGGGCTGCTCGACACCTACGACCAGGAGCGGCGCACACACGCCCGCGCCATGATCGATCTGTCCACCATGGTCGGGCGGGTCATCTCACCGACGAACCACCGGGTCGCCGCGGCGCGGGATGTGCTGGTGCGCGGGCTGGCGCTGGTGCCGCCGCTGAAACGGTATGTGCTCGGCATGCGGTTCAAACCCATGCCGCGCTACGACCGCGGCGCGGTGGTCCACGGTTGGTCGCGCTCGCCGCAGTCCGCCGTCGGCACCCTGTTCATCCAACCGCGGGTCGCGACCCGCGCGCAGCCCGCGGTACTGCTCGACGACACGCTGGGTCCGTGGTTCGCGGTGCTGTGCTGGAACAACCATCCTCGAAAAGTGCTAAGCGACAAGGAGTTCGAACTCTGGAAGGCGCTCGGGGCGCGTTTCGTGGAGGCCCGGCCCGCGACCCAGCTGCAGTGGACCGGCCACGACGACCCGGATGTGGTGGTCGTCGGGGACAGCACCGGTGCCTTGAAGAAATGGTTCGACGCCCAACTCGATTCGGTGCTCTTCCTGCGCCCGGACCGCTGTATCGCGGGCGCCTCCATCGCCCAGCACGCCCCCGAACTCGGGGCGGCGCTGCGCAGCACCCTCGAACTCACTCCGGGAGGTACCGATGCCGCTGGCCGTGTGCTGCGTCTCGCACAGCCCGCTCCTTGAGCTCCCCGGGCCGGGCCCCGGCCTGCGTGCGGAGGTCGGGGCCGCACTGGACCGGGCCCGGGATTTCGTGCGTGACTTCGACCCGGAGCTGGTGGTGCTGTTCGCCCCGGACCACTACAACGGGTTCTTCTACAAGCTCATGCCCCCCTTCTGTGTCGGTACGGCAGCGACCGCGGTGGGGGACTACGGAACCCACGCCGGCCCGCTGAACGTCCCGGCGGATCCCGCGCTACGACTGGCCGAAGCGCTGCTCGACGCCGATATCGATATCGCCACGTCGGCGGAGATGTCGGTCGACCACGGCACCGTGCAGCCGCTACAGCGATTGTTCGGCGACGCCACGGCGCGGCCGGTGATCCCGATCTTCGTCAATTCCGTGGCGACACCGCTCGGCCCGCTGCGCCGGGTGCGGGCGCTGGGTACCGCGGCCGGCCGCCATCTCGCGACCCTGGGCAAACGGGTTCTCGTCATCGGCTCGGGTGGTCTGTCCCACGACCCGCCGGTGCCGCAGCGGGCGACCGCCCCCGAACCGGTGCTGGAGCGGATAGTGCACGGCCGCCCGATGACCACCGAACAGCGGGCCGCCCGGCAGACCGCGGTGATCGCGGCCGCCCGTGATTTCGCCGCCGGCGACAGTCCGCTGCAGCCGCTCAACCCGAAATGGGACCGGGCGTTCCTCGATCTGGTGGACACCGGCCGCCTGGCGGCCGTCGACGACTGGGACAACGGCGAGATCACTCGAGTGGCTGGCAATTCCGCGCACGAGGTCCGCACCTGGGTGGCCGCGTTCGCGGCCTTGGCCGCGCAGGGGTCGTATCGGACCGAGGTGCGCTACTACCGGCCCGCGCCCGAGCTCATCGCCGGTTTCGCCGTGCGCACGGCCCGGCCCGCGGATGAGCCGGCCGACGACAGGAGGCGATGAGTGAGCACCGACGAGACGGAATTCGACGAAACCGTCGATCTGCTGGTGGTGGGGTCCGGCGGCGGCGGAATGAGCGCGGCGCTGCGCGCCGACGCGCTCGGACTGGACACGCTGGTGGTGGAGAAGGCCGACTACTACGGGGGGTCCACCGCACTGTCCGGCGGCGGTATCTGGGTACCCAACGCGCCGGCGCAGCAGCGGGACGGGTTCGCGCTCGACCCCGACGCGGTGGTCGGATATCTGCGGACCATCACCGGTGGACTGGTCACCGACCGGCGGTTGCGTGCCTACGTCGAGAAATCGCCGGAGATGATGGCGTTTCTCGAAGAGCGCAGCCGGTGGCTGGAATTCGTGTGGAAGCCCGGCTATGCCGACTACTACCCCGAGCTCGAGGGCGGCTCGCCGCAGGGCAGCACCATCAACGTACCGCCGATCGATCTGCGCGCGCTCGGTGACGAGGAAGAGAAGCTGCTGAAGCCGCTCGCCCTCGCGCCGAAGGGGATCTGGCTGGGTCCCAAGGATCTGCGGATGTTCTATCAGGTCCGGCAGAACTGGCGCGGTAAGGCGGTGCTGCTGAAGCTGATCTGGCGGATGTTCCGGGCCCAGGTGTTCGGCGACCGGATCGCCGCCATCGGGCAGTCCCTGATCGCCCGGCTGCGTCTGGCCATGCGGGAGCGCGAGATCCCGCTGTGGCTCGGTGCGCCGATGACCTCGCTGATCACCGGGACGGACGGGCAGGTGACCGGCGCGGTCGTGACCCGGGACGGGAAACCGGTACGGATCCGGGCGCGCCGCGGCGTGATCCTGGCGACCGGCGGTTTCGACCACGATATGGCCTGGCGTAAAGCGGAACTGCCGGAGGTCGAGCAGGACTGGAGCTTCGGCAACCCGGTGGCCGTGGGCGACGGTATCCGGGCCGGGGAGCAGGCCGGCGCGGCCACCGACCTGATGGACGAGGCCTGGTGGTTCCCGGCCATCCACTGGCCGGACGGCCGGATGCAGTTCATGCTCAACGAGCGGATGATGCCGGCCCAGTTCATCGTCAACGGCGCGGGCAAGCGGTTCATCAACGAGGCCGCGCCCTATATGGATTTCGGGCACGCCATGATCGCGGGCCAGCGCACCGGAGTGACCCATATTCCGTGCTGGCTGATCACCGACCACCGGTCCTGGCACAAATATGTGATCGGCGGACATCTGCCGATTCCGAAGCTGCCGTTCGCGCCGGTGCCGACCGGATTCGCGATGGTGCCGGCCTGGCTGGAATCCGGTGTGGTGAAAGCCGCGGACAGTTTCGCCGAGCTCGCCGGGAAGATCGGCCTACCCGCCACCGAACTCGAGGCCACCGCGACCCGGTTCAACGAACTCGCCCTGGCCGGTCACGACGACGATTTCCAGCGCGGTGACAGCGTGTACGACAACTACTACGGCGACCCCACGCTGCCCAACCCGAATCTGTTCCCGCTCGGGAAACCGCCCTACTACGCGTTCCGGATCGTGCTCGGCGACCTCGGCACCTCCGGCGGGCTGCGCACCGACGAGCACGCCCGGGTACTGCGCGCCGACGGGTCGGTGATCGACGGGCTGTACGCGGTCGGCAATACCTCGGCCGCGGTCATGGGCCGCAGTTACGCGGGCGCCGGCGCCACCATCGGCCCGGCCATGACCTTCGGATACATCGCCGCCGAGCACTGCGCCGGGCGGGCACTGTCCGGAGCGGGGGATACCGGCGAAGGGGTGGTCCGCCCGGCCGAAGGAAATGACCATGAAACGTAGCGCGCAAGCCCCATCCTTCAGGGTCAGGTCAGCGCATCACAGTTGTCGGATGCTCGGGATAGTGTGCGTGCGTGCAGCTTCGGTACAACTACCGCGTCTACCCGACGCCCGGCCAACAGATCGCGTTGGCTCGGGCGTTCGGGTGCGCGCGGGTGGTGTACAACGACGGACTGCGTATCAGGCAACAAGCACACGCGGCCGGCCAGCAGTACATCAAAGACTCCGCGCTGCAAACCCGTGTGATCACCGAGGCGAAGAAAACCCCGGAACGGGCATGGCTGGCCGAGGTTTCCTCGGTGGCGCTGGTGCAGGCACTCGGCGATCTGCACACCGCGTACCGGAACTTCTTCGCCTCGGTCACCGGGAAACGCAAAGGCGCGAAACTCGCCTCGCCTCGCTTCCGGTCACGCAAGGACAACAGGCAGGCGATCCGGTTCACCCGCAATGGCTTCTTGTTGCGTCCGAATCGGCGACTGTAGGGGGCCAAGATCGGCGAACTGAATGTGCGCTGGTCGCGGGAACTGCCGTCGGATCCCTCCTCGGTGTCGATCATCCGGGATGCCTGCGGCCGGTATTTCGCGTCGTTCGTCGTGCACACCGACTGCTCCCCGTTGTCGCCTGCCGAAGCCGAGGTGGGTATCGATCTCGGCTTGTCGACGTTCGCGGTGCTGTCGAACGGGAAAACGATCGACTCGCCGCGGTTCCTGCGGCAGGCAGAGCGGCGGTTGAGGAAAGCCCAGCAGAATCTTTCCCGAAAGGACAAGGGCTCGAAGAACCGAGCCAAAGCCCGGCTGCAGGTGGCGAGGGCTCATGCCCGGGTCGCGGATACGCGGCGGGACTGGGCGCACAAGCATTCCACGGCGATCATCCGCGAGAACCAAGCGGTGTTCGTCGAGGATCTGTGTGTGAGGGGTCTTGCCCGTACGCGGTTGGCGAAGTCGGTGCACGATGCGGGGTGGGGCATGTTCACCCGCATGGTGGAGGAGAAAGCCGCCCGGTTCGGGCGGGTCTTCGGCAGGGTGGATCGCTGGTTTCCGTCCACCCGGATGTGCTCGGTGTGCGGGGTTGTGAGCGAGAAGAAGCCTCTGCATATCCGGGAATGGGTGTGCACGTGCGGAACCGTTCACGACCGCGACCTGAACGCGGCCGAGAACATACTCGCGGCGGGACGCGCCGAGAGGTTAAACGCCTGCGGAGGGACGGTAAGTCCTGCCGCTTAGCGGGAGGCGCGTCCCTGTGAAACAGGAACCCACCGGAGAACCGCAAGGTTCAGGAGGGATCCCGGTCGTTCACGGCCGGGAGGACGTCAAGATCGATTCCACTGGAGGTAACCGATGAAAATATCCCTCTTCTACGAGTTCGCCCTGCCGCGGCCCTGGAGCGACGACGACGAATTCGAGATGTTCTCCGATGGGCTGACCGAGGTAGAAGCTGCGGATAAGGCCGGTTTCTCCACCGTATGGCTCACCGAACACCATTTCCTCGAGGAGTACTGCCACTCCACCGCGCCGGAGATGTTCCTCGCCGCCGCCAGCCAGCGGACGAAGAACATCCGCCTCGGTTTCGGCGTCATGCACCTGCCGCCGGGCATCAACCATCCCGCCCGCGTCGCCGAACGGGTCGCGACACTCGATCATCTGTCCGGCGGTCGGGTCGAATTCGGCACCGGCGAATCGTCGTCGGTGGGTGAGCTCGGCGGCTTCAATATCGACCCCGCCGATAAACGCGGCCAGTGGGAAGAAGCGCTCGACGTCACCCTCCGCTGTATGACCGAGACCCCGTTCACCGGGTTCAAGGGCCAGCACATCGAGATGCCGCCGCGCAATGTCATCCCCAAACCCCGCCAGACCCCGCATCCGCCGCTGTGGGTCGCCTGTACCCGGCCCTCCTCGGTGCAGATGGCGGCGCAGAAGGGGATCGGCGCACTCAGCTTCGCCTATACCGGCCCGGGTCCGCTCGGGGAACGGGTGCGCGGCTACTACCAGGAGTTCGAGGAGAAAGCAGCCCCCACGGTCCCGCAGATCAATCCGAATATCCTCGCCATCGGCGGCGACCTGTCGATGATGGTGGCCCGCACCGACGACGAAGCCGTGAAACGGCTCGGGGTGGGCGGCGGCTTCTTCTCGTTCGGGATCATGCACTACTACATGACCGGTATGCACACCCCCGGCCGGACCGGGGTGTGGGAGCGCTACCTGGACGCGGTGAAAGAGGACGAAACCCTCGCCTACGGTCCTGGCCGCGGCGCGATCGGGTCGCCGGACACGGTCCGCGAGTTCCTGCGCGGCTACGAGGAGAGCGGGGTCGACGAAATCATCCTGCTGCTCAATCCGCGCAGCCACGAGGGCACCATGGAGTCCATCGAGATCATGGGCAAGGAGATCCTGCCCGAATTCATCGAGCGCGACGAGAAAGCCGTGGCCGCGAAGGCCGAGCGGCTCGAACCGGTCATCGAGAAGGTCGAGCAGCGGCGACGTCCGCTCGCCGCACCGGATTTCGACGAGGAGTACTCGTTCGGCGGTCTGCCCACCGGCCGCGGCGGCAAGTTCACCGCCAGCGAGATCCCCGAGGCGATGGCCGAGATCAACGAGGGCCGGGTGCAGGCCGCCCAGCGGCTCAAGGACGAACAGCAGCAGGGCTGAGCCGCCGCACGCGGCCGCAGGACAGAGAGCGAGGTGCCGGAGGTGGAGACGATCGACGGGCGGTGGCGTTTCGACGGGAAACGCGTGGTGGTGACCGGTTGTGCCTCCGGTATCGGCGCCTGTGTGGTGCATCAGCTGCGGCATCTGGGCGCCGAGATCGTCGGGCTGGATCTGCTCCGCCCCGGGACCGAACTCGACGAGTTCTACGCAATGGACCAGGCCGACCCCGACTCCATCGACCGGGCTGTGCGCGCGGTCGGTACGGATGTCGACGCGCTGTTCAATATCGCCGGCGTCTCGTCCGGAATCGGTGACCCGCTGCGCGTGGCCACCATCAATTTCCTCGGTCTCCGGCATTTCACCGAAGCCCTGGTGCCGCATATGGCACCCGGCTCGGCAGTGGTCAGCGTCTCCTCGCTGGCCGCCGCCGGCTATCTGGACAACCGGTGGGCGGTCAACGGACTCCTGGACACCGAGTCGATGGCCGCGGGGATCGCCTGGTGCGAGAACCATCCGGAGGCGCTCGCCGACGGTGGATACCGGCTCTCCAAAGAGTCCATCATCCTCTACACCGTGCGGCGGTCGGTGGAACTGGCCGCCCGCGGTATCCGGATGAACTGCACCGGACCCGGCGTCACCGAAACACCCATCCTGGACCAGCTGCGTAACGCCTACGGCCAGGACTACCTCGACGGCATCCCCAAACCCCTGGGCCGGGCCGCTGATCCGGTCGAACAGGCGTCGGCGCTGCTGTTCCTCAACAGCCGGGCCGCCGGCTACATCACCGGCCAGGTGCTGTGGGTCGACGGCGGCAATATCGCCGCACGCCTGGCGAACGAATTGGCCGGATCCGCGCCCACGGACGCGCAGTGAGAACGGCGCCGAACGAATGAGAACTGTGGAAGGAGGAGCACCGTGGCGACTTTGACCGATTTCCGGAAACTCGGCGACAGTGTTCGCAACTGGGGGCGCTGGGGCGCGGCCGACGAGCTCGGCACCCTGAATTTCATCACCCCCGCCAAAGTCGCCGCCGCCGCGCGACTCGTGCGGCACGGGAAGGTGTTCCCCCTCGGTATCGATTTCGGCTCCTCCGGTCCGCAGGGCGCGTTCCAGTTCCGGCAGAACCCGACGCATCTCATGACGGTCGACGGCGGCGACGCCGAAACCCTCGTCCAGTACGGCCCGAAATGGCTGCGCAATTCGGTGGCTGGTCAGCTGAGCGGATTCTTCGAGGACAATCCGTTCCGTTTCAACGACGATATGGTCGTCATGCCGTTACAGGCGGCGACGCAGTGGGACGCGTTCTCCCACGTCTATTACGACGACAAGCTCTACAACGGTTTCCCCGCGAACTCGGTGACCAGCCTGGGCGCGTTCCACTGCGGTATCGACAAGGTCGACAGCAAAGGGATCACCAGCCGCGGTGTGTTGCTGGATCTGGTGAAACATCGTGGTGCGGAGACATTTCTGACCCCCGGTGAACCGATCACGCCGGATGAACTGGACGAGGTGGCGTCACGTCAGGGCGTAACCATCGATTCCGGCGATATCGTGCTGGTCCGCACCGGCTGGTGGAACCGTTTCCTGGAAGCCGGCGACGGCACCGAACCCTATTCCGGCCTGGACTGGCGCTGCGCGCAGTGGCTGCACGAACACGAGATCGCGGCGGTGGCGGCGGACAATCTGATGGTCGAGGATCCGGTCTCCGGTGTCACGGGCACCTTCCTGCCGATGCATATGCTCTGCCTCCGCGATATGGGACTCATGCTCGGCGAATACTGGGATTTCACCGCGCTGGCCGCCGATTGCGCCGCCGACGGTGTCTACGAATTCCAGTTGATCGCACCGCCGTTGCGCGTCGTCGGGGCCGTGGGTTCGCCGATCAACCCGATCGCCATCAAATAGGAGGCCGGTCATGTCCGTGGGAAGCACAATGGTGGATCGCACAGAACTCGGCGCCGCGACGCGGCCGTTCGTGGTGGGACTCGGCGGGACGCTGCGAGCGAACTCCTCGACCGAGCGCGCCCTCCGGCACTGCCTGGACGAGGTCGAGCGCCGCGGCGGCCGCACGGCGCTGTTCAGCGGCGCGGAAATCAATCTGCCCATGTACAACCCGCACGATCCCGCCCGCACCCCGCAGGCGATCGCGCTGGTCGAGGCACTGCGCGCCGCCGACGCGGTGATCGTCGGATCCCCCGGCTACCACGGCGCCATCTCCGGTCTGGTGAAGAACGCGCTGGACTACGTGGAGGATATGCGGACCGATCCCACGGTCTACCTGGACAACAAACCCTGGGGTTGCATCACCTGCGCCTACGGCTGGCAGGCCGCGGTCGGCACCCTGGGCCAGTTGCGCGGGATCGGTCACGCGCTGCGCGCCTGGCCCACTCCCATCGGGGTGGCGATCAATTCGGCGGACAAGATCTGGGACGACACCGGGGCCGTGGCCGACCCCGGAGTACGTGGTCAGCTCGAGCTGCTGGCCGCGCAGGTGCTCACCAGTGCCAAGGCAATCGGCGGCACCGTATGAGCGACTCGGGTCGGGAGGAGGCCGGAGAGCGCGACCACGGAGGGACCCGGGTCGTGCCGGAAGGCCGCAGCACAAGCGGGTCGGATAGGGAGGCGCCCGTGGCGCGTGGCCGTGGCGAATCCTCGGCGGTACGGGATGAGAGCACGAGAGAGCCGGCAAAGCGAAACCACGGAGAGTCCTCGGCCGGATTCGATGGCCACAGGGCGAGCGGGTCGGATTCAGCGCCGGCCGCGGAGCGTGCTCATACAGGGCCCGCGGCCGGGATCGAGGGACACAGCACGAGCGAGCTCGGTCCGGGTGCGGTGACGAGGCGGAACCATCGAGAGTCCTCGGTCGGCCTCGGTGGACACAGCACAAGCGAATCGGGTCAGGGGCCGGAAGCGGAGCGTGGCGGTGCAGGGCGCGCGGGCGTCCTGGATCGGCACAGCACGAGCGGTTACCTGCACCGCACACTCGTGGTGGACGGACTACACACACATTTCCTGGAGGCGGGCGCGGGCGAACCGGTCGTCCTGCTGCACGGGGGCGAGTTCGGGGCGAGCGCCGAAATCTCCTGGGAAAAAACTATTTCGGTGCTCGCCCAGCATTACCACGTCTTCGCGCCCGATATGCTCGGCTTCGGTGAATCGGCCAAGGTCGTCGATTTCACCGACGGCCGGGGGCTGCGTATCCGCCACATCGCCCGGTTCTGCGCGCTGCTCGGCATCGAATCCGCTTTTTTCGTGGGCAATTCGATGGGCGCGGTGAATCTGCTGGCCGATACCACCGCCGATCACCCGGCGTTGCCGGTACGCGCCATGGTGACCCTCTGCGGCGGCGGGCAGATCCGGGCCGGCGAGCATATGCAGGCCCTCTACGATTTCGACGCCACCTTGCCCGCCATGCGCCGGATCGTCACCGCGCTGTTCGCCTCGCCCGCCTATCCGGCCGACGGGGACTATGTGCGCCGCCGGTTCGACTCGGCGACCGCACCCGGCGCCTGGGAGGCGATCGCGGCCGCGCGGTTCCGGCGTCCCGACGCCCCGCCACCGCCCGGCCCGGGTGACCGCCCGTTCGAGCGGATCCGGGTCCCGACCCTGGTGGTCGAGGGCGGCGCCGACAAACTCCTGCCCCCGGGCTGGGCCGCCGGACTCGCGGCCCGTATCCCGGACGCCCGTTCGGCCGTCGTCGACGGGGCCGGGCACTGCCCGCAGCTGGAACGACCCGAAGCGGTCAACGCGCTGCTCCTGGACTTCCTGGACCGGCATTCCCCGGCCTCCGGCTACGCGCGGAGCGGATGAACCGCAGGCTCCGCGCGGGACCCACGGGACTACGGAAAGTCGTGACGAGAGGAATTCAGGGCATGGGCAACGAGTTGGCGGGCAAGGTCGCGGTGGTGACCGGCGGCGCGACCGGGCTGGGCAGCGCCATGGTCGAGCGGTTCGTGGCCGAAGGGGCCCGGGTGGTGGTGGGTGATCTCGACGCCGAACGCGGCGCCGTTGTGGCCCGGCGCTGTGGCGCGGGCGCGCTGTTCCGGACCACCGATGTCGCCGACCCCGACCAGATCGCCGCACTCGTCGAGTGCGCGGTGGAACGCTTCGGCGGCCTGGACATCATGTGCAACAACGCCGGGATCTCCGGGACGATGCACCGCAGCATTCTGCACGACGATTTCGCCGACTTCCACCGGGTGATGTCGGTCAATGTGCTCGGCGTCATGGCGGGAACCCGGCTGGCCGCCCGGCATATGTCCGAGCACGGCGGCGGCTCGATCATCAATCTGTCCTCGGTGGGCGGAGTGCAGGCAGGCGGCGGGGTGATGACCTACCGCGCTTCCAAAGCGGCGGTCATCCATTTCACGAAATCCGCGGCGATCGAACTGGCGCAGTACGACATCCGGGTCAACTGCCTCGCCCCCGGCAATATCCCCACCGATCTGCTCGCCAAGGCGTCCACCACCATGTCGCCGGAGAAGGCGGAGCGGATGACGCGAGCCATGCGGGAAATGATGAACCAGGACCGCCCCCTGCCCCGTGAGGGCACACCGGAGGATGTCGCCGAAGCGGCCGTCTACTTCGCCGGCGACCGGTCCCGCTATCTCACCGGGACGGTCCTGACCGTCGACGGCGGCACCACCGCGGGTAAACCGCTGCGCACTCGCCGACCAGATTCGGCGGCCAACGGTTCCGCCTCCGCCCCGGCGGGATCGTCATGAGCCGGCCGAGTCGCGATCATCACACCAGAAAGAGGACGTCATGAAAGTGACTGTCGAACAAGGGAAATGCATTGCCGCCGGGCATTGCGTGATGGCGGCGGACGCGGTGTTCGATCAGCGCGAGGACGACGGCATCGTCGTTCTGCTGGACGAGAACCCGCCGGACGAGCTCGCCGATGAGGTGCGCGAGGCCGCCGCCGTGTGCCCCGCCATGGCCATTCACGTCCACGAGGAGTAGCAGTGTCGAATTCTTCCGGAGCCGAGACACCCACCCAGGCCGCACCGGACCCTGCCGAAATCCTGGCCTATCCGCAGGACCGGGCGCCCGGCTGCCCGTTCGCGCCGCCACCCGAGGTGCTCGGCCTGATCACCGAACGTCCGCTGAGCCGCGTGCGCATCTGGGACGGCAGTACCCCGTGGCTGGTCACCGGCTACGCCGAACTCAAATCGCTCATGTCCGATCCGCGGATCAGCGTCGACGATTCCCAGCCGGGTTTCCCGCACTGGAACGAGGGCATGCTCGACCTGGTCAGCCACCGCGCCAAATCGGTGTTCAACACCGACGGTGCGGAGCACAGCCGGTTCCGCCGGATGATGACCAAACCGTTCACCGTCAAACGCGTCGATGCCCTGCGTCCGGCCATCCAGCAGATCACCGACGACCATATCGACGCCATCCTGGCCGGCCCGCGGCCCGCCGACCTGGTGGAAGCGCTGGCGCTGCCGGTGCCGTCGCTGGTGATCAGCGAAATGCTCGGCGTGCCCTACGAAGACCACGAGTTCTTCCAGCAGCATGCGACCACCGGTGTCTCCCGCTACGCCACCAAGGAGGAATCGGCCAAAGGCCGGGTCGGCCTGGCCCGGTACCTGATCGACCTGATCAAGGCCAAGATGGAGAACCCGGCCGAGGATATGGTCACCGAACTCGCCGAACGGGTCACCGCGGGCGAGATCTCCATGAAGGAGGCCGCCCAGATCGGCACCGGGGTACTCATCGCCGGGCACGAGACCAGCGCGAACATGATCGCGCTCGGCACCCTCGCCCTGCTCGAGAACCCTGACCAGCTCGCCCTGCTGCGCGATACCGACGATCCCAAGGTCGTGGCGAATGCGGTCGAGGAACTGCTGCGCTATCTGAGCATCATCCAGAACGGCCAGCGCCGGGTCGCGCGCGACGATATCGAGATCGGCGGGCAGACGATCAGGGCCGGCGACGGTGTGATCATCGACCTCGCCCCGGCCAACTGGGATCCCGCCCAGTTCCCGGAGCCCGGCAAACTCGATCTGACCCGCCCGGCCCGCCTGCACGTCGGATTCGGTTTCGGACCGCACCAGTGCGTCGGTCAGCAGCTGGCCCGGGTGGAACTGCAGATCGTCTTCACCACGCTGCTGCGCCGGATTCCCACCATGCGCCTGGCGATTGCGGTCGAAGACGTCGAATTCAAACACGACAAACTCGCCTTCGGCGTGTACCGCCTACCCGTCGCGTGGTGACCACGCCGCACAACTCCCGGAGAGGAGACGACCTGTGACGACCAGCGCGCCCAGCGACGTCTACTACGACCCCTACGATGTCGAGCTGAACGCCGACCCGTATCCCATGTTCAAACGGCTTCGCGACGAGCGACCGCTCTACTACAACGAAACCCACGATTTCTACGCGCTGAGCCGGTTCGCCGATGTCAATGCCGCGCTGATCGACAAGGACACCTTCAGTTCGGCGCGCGGCGCCATCATCGAACTCATCAAGGCGAATATCGAGATCCCGCCGGGTGTGCTCATCTTCGAGGATCCGCCCGTCCACACCATGCACCGCAAGTTGCTGTCGCGCATGTTCACCCCGCGCAAGATCGCCGCGCTGGAGGAGAAGGTGCGCGAGTTCTGCCGGCGCAGCCTCGACCCGCTCGTCGGCACCGGCCGCATCGATTTCATCGCCGACCTGGGCGCGCAGATGCCGATGCGGACCATCGGCATGCTGCTCGGCATTCCCGAAGAAGACCAGGAGGCGGCCCGGGATCTCGCCAACGACAGGATGCGTACCGAAGAGGGTAAGCCGATGGAGGTCTCGACGGAGGCCCTGGCCAACGGTGAACTCTTCGAGAAGTACATCGACTGGCGGGCCGAGAACCCCTCCGACGACATCATCTCCGAGCTGCTGAATGTCGAGTTCGAGGACGAGACCGGTACCCTGCGCCACCTGACCCGCGCCGAAGTGCTCACCTACGTCAATGTGGTGTCCGGGGCCGGTAACGAGACCACCACCAGGCTGATCGGCTGGGCGGGCAAGGTCCTCTCCGAACATCCCGACCAGCGCCGCGAGCTCGTCGAGAACCCATCCCTCATCCCCGCCGCCATCGAGGAACTGCTGCGCTATGAACCCCCCGCGCCGCACGTGGCACGCTATGTGACCCGGGATATCGAATTCCACGGCACGACGGTGCCCGCGGGCAGCGCCATGATGATGCTCATCGGCGCCGCCAATCGCGACCACCGGCAATTCGCTCCCGACGGCGACGTGTTCGATATCCATCGGGAAGCCAAGCCGCATCTGGCGTTCAGTGTGGGCACCCACTTCTGCATGGGTTCGGCCCTGGCGCGATTGGAAGGCCAAATCGCGCTGGAGGAGATACTGAAACGCTTCCCGGAGTGGGAGGCCGACGCGTCGAACGCCAAACTCTCACCGACCTCCACAGTGCGCGGCTGGGAGAGTATGCCGGCCACGTTCTGAGGGGAGCCGACTGCCGGGGCGGGCGTGATAGCGCTGGGTTGGTCGAGCGCTTCCTCTTGCCCGGGACGCTGCCGGGTTCGGGCTCGGCGGCCTCAGAGGGTCGATACGTGGCGTTCCAGCACGGTGAGAATCGTCGCGCGGCCGACGGACCCGTGCGGCGTGACCGCGTCCAGCAAGAGACCGGAGACCAGCGCGGCGAGATGCGCGGCGGCAGCGGCCGGGTCGGCGGTCCCGGTCGCGGCCACCGCGTCGGTGAGTACCTGCCGCAGATCCGCGCCCATCTGCCGGACCACCGGCCCGAACGCCGGGTCGAGCCGGGAGGCGGCGATGATCTCCAACAGGACGACCGCTTCGCGATGGCGCTCCTCGTCCAGCGGCACCAGTTCCGCGAGCACGGCGAGCAGGTGTCGGCCGGCCGCCCCGCGGTCCCCTTTCTCGGGTGCGGGATGGCGGGTGAGCCGCCGCCCCATCCGGTCGCCGACTTCGGTCGCCACGGCCACGACCAGCGATTCGTGGTCGGCGAAGTAGTGCCGCACCGACCCCACGTTCAGATCGGCCTCCACTGCGACCTTCCGGAAAGTCGCGGCGGCGATACCGCCGCGCACGATCAGGCGCAGCGCGGCGTCGACGATATGGCGGCGGCGCGCCTCGGCATCTACTCGGACCGGCACCGCCACAGTCTAGAAAATCGGTTCAGGTTTCTATCACAGGTGTGATAGAAAACGGTCGCTTGCGATACCGACTTGTGGAAGGGACCGATGATGGACGAGGCCGCGGCGATCGCCGCCAACCGGGCGAACTGGGACGACCGCGCCGAGGTCCACCGGCGTTCGCGGATGTATGACGTCGATGCCTTTGTGGCCGATACCGGGCGAATCTCCCCGGTGGTGCGCAACGATCTGGCGGCGCTGTCCGCGCATCTGCCGGAATCCGGGGTACGGGATCGGTCCCTGTTGCATCTGCAGTGTCATATCGGCATCGACACACTCTCCTGGTCCCGCCTGGGCGCGATCGACGTGTACGGGCTCGACTTCTCGCCCAACTCGCTGAGCCACGCCGCGCGGATCGCGCAGACCGCCGGCCACGAGATCACCTTCGTGGAAGGTGACGCACGATTCGCCTCGGTGGTGCTGGACCGCCGGTTCGATCTCGTAGTCACCAGTGCCGGAACCATCGTGTGGCTACCCGAATTGGACGACTGGGCGCGATCGATCCACGACCTCCTCGAACCCGGTGGAGTGTTTCTCATCCGCGACGACCATCCGATCCTCGGATCCATGGAATTCGAACCCTGGCAGATCACCGACGACTATCTGGGCGGCGGCGGTCACCACACCTACATCGAATCGGGCAGCTATACCGAGGATTCGGCCGGGCAGATCGCGCACGACGCCGTGTCCGAGTGGCGGCACGGATTGGGCGAGGTGGTCGGCGCGCTGCTGCGGGCGGGGCTGCGGATCGTCGCGGTCGAGGAACTGCCCATCATGGACTGGCCCGCCTTCCCCGACCTCGTGCCGTGCCCGCAGGGGTGGACGTTGCCGCCCGGGGCGCCACGGATCCCGCTGAACTTCGCCGTCGTGGCGACCCGGGCGTGATGTCTCCGAAGTCAGCTGGTCGGCGACCCGGCGAGGGTGCCCCGGACGGTTGCCGTCGTCTCCGAGGTCTTTGCGCGCGTAGCGTCGGCAGTGACCTCGCAACCCCGCGCCGATCCCCGCCCATTTCAGGTGGTGGAAGCGATGGCCCGCGTTGAGCGCGAGTACATGGGTCAACGGGCCGACGCGATAGTCCGCGTTGGAGTGTTGCAGAAGTAGTTGCACCGCCACGGCCAGCGACAGTGCCGCCGCGACCGGCACCGGGACTCCGGCCAGCAACAGGGGGGCGACGCCGGCGACCGTTTCGACGGTCTGGTGCAGGGGGTGTTTCATCAGTCCGTTGAGGCCGTAGAAGCGGGTGACGCTGTGGTGTACGGCATGGAACCGCCACAGCAGCCCGACCTTGTGGCTGGCGTAGTGGGTGAGGGTGATCCCCAGGTCGGCGACCGGGATCGCGATCAGCACCTGAACGACGAACGGCCGGTGCGTGGGCCAGATCCCGTCGCCGGGGACGAGGGCGGCCAGTGCCGGCACGGCGAGAACACCGGCCAGGACCAGGGTTTCGTTGACGGGCAGTGTTGCGCGGTACGGCGGCCGGCCCGACCTCCATCGCCTGACCGGGGCAGCCACACCGACGGCCGGACTCTCCCCGAACTCCACTGTCCGCGGCCGGACCAACTACTCGGCCGCCGAGGCCGGGATCGTGGGGCTCACCGAGGCGGCGGCCAAGGAGATGGTTCACCGCGGGGTGCGGATCAACGCGCGGCCGGGCGAACATCACCGCCCGCACGTCCTGGCGGTCGGTGACGGGTCTCGGCCCCCGGTACACACGCACTTCCCGGATCGGAGCCCGATAAGACAATGGGTGGTGGGGCGGCGCACCCGCTGATATCTGGCGGTAGTCATCGCTCGGGGCTCTACGCTGGGCTGATGTTCTTCATCTTCGGTTTCGGCACCAAGCGGCGCAACCTCGGCCCCGGCGGAACCCGGACGTGCCCACGCTGCCACAACACGACGCAATGGATGCGGGTACGCGAGTTCAAGCAGTTCACGGTGTTCTTCGTTCCGGTCGCGCGCTGGAAGCGCCGCACGCTCGAGGTGTGCGGCATCTGCGGCACCGCGGTCGAAGCCTGAGTCGAGGCGCCGGCCGTGATCGGCGCAACGCCGTGCGGTGAGCTCCGGTCGATCGCCGCCCGGGGCGGCTCAGTCGAGGAACATATCCGGGATCGGGTTGGTGCCGCCGCCGTATTCCGACAGGTCGGTCCGGCCGGATTCGATGAGGGCGGCGGCGTCGATATAGCAGTTGCCGGTGTTGTACCGCGCCTCGCGGGACAGGATTTCCGCAGCGGCGTCACCCATGATCCGCGGATCCCGCGACCGCTCCAGCAGGTCCGAACCGTAGGGCAGATTCGCCACTGCCGAGGTCGCGATATAGGTCTGCGGCCACAGGCAGTTCGCCGCGATCCCGGCGTCGGCGTACTCCGCCGCCCAGCCGAGGGTCAGCAGGGTCATACCGTATTTCGAGAGGGTGTAGGAGGGGTGTGCGCCGAGCCAGCGTGGGCTGGTGTTGAACGGCGGCGCGACGGTCAGGATGTGCGGGTTCGGTGCCTGCCGGAGGTGGGGTAGGCAGGCGCGGGTCAGCAGAAAGGTGCCGCGCAGGTTGATCTGCTGCATCAGGTCGAACTTCTTGGCCGAGAGCTGCTCGGTGGGGTCGGTGGCGATGGCGCTGGCATTGTTCACGCAGTAGTCGATGCGGCCGAACCGTTCGAGCGCGGTCTCGACGACCCGCTGGACATCGGCTTCCGCCCGCACATCGCCGACCACCGCGGCCGCTTTGCCGCCGGCCGCCTCGATCTCCGCGACCGCGGTGTGCACGGTGCCCGGCAGCTTCGGATGCGGCTCGGCCGTTTTGGCCAACAGGACCACGTTGGCGCCGCGGCGGGCGGCCGACAGGGCGACGGCGAGGCCGATGCCGCGGCTGGCGCCGGATATCACCAGGGTCCGGTCGGTGAAGATCTGCTGTTCGGTCGGCATGTCACTCCTGGTCGATTATGCGTTCGCGTGAAGCGGTATTGGCATTCTCATTTTCTGCAAGTATCGTATTCAACGATGAACGACGCAGTCCATACCTCCTCGGGTATCCCGCTCGATCCGGTCTACGGACCGGCCGACCGGCATACCGAACCGCCCGCGCCCGGCGCGTTTCCGTTCACCCGGGGCAACTACGCCACCGGATACCGGGGCCGGCTGTGGACCTTCCGGCAGTACTCGGGATTCGGCACGGCCGAAGAGTCCAACCGGCGCTATCGCTACCTGCTGGACCAGGGCGGCACCGGCCTGTCGGTCGCGCTGGACCTGCCGACGCAATGCGGTTACGACTCCGACGATCCCGAAGTGGGGGAGGAGGTCGGCCGGGTCGGTGTCGCGGTCGACACCCTCGCCGACGCCGAGATCCTGTTCGACGGCATCCCGCTGGACAAGATCAGCACCAGTTTCACCATCAACGGCACGGCCGCGATCCTGCTCGCTTTCTACGTCGCCGCGGCGGAGAAGAAAGGCGTCCCCCGGGAGAAGCTCACCGGCACCATCCAGAACGACATCCTGAAGGAATACGCTTCACGCGGCACCTGGATCTGGCCCCCGCAACCCTCGCTGCGGCTCATCGCCGACACCATCGAGTTCTGCGCCGCCGAGGTCCCGCGGTTCAACGCGATCTCGGTGGCCGGCGCGCATTTCCGTGATGCCGGGGCGACCGCGGTCCAGGAGATGGCCTTCACGCTGGCCGACGGGGTGACCTACTGCGATACCGTCGTCGAACGCGGCCGGATGAGTATCGAGAAGTTCGCCCCGCAGATCTCGTTCTTCTTCTACACCCACGGCGATTTCTTCGAGGAGATCGCCAAATACCGGGCCGGGCGCCGCCGCTGGGCGACCATCGTGCGCGAACGCTACGGTGCCACCTCGGACAAGGCCTCGATGTTCCGTTTCGGCTGTGTGGCCGGCGGCGCATCCCTCTATGCGCCGCAAGCGCAGAACAATCTCGTCCGGATCGCCTACGAGGCGATGGCGGCGGTGCTCGGCGGTGTGCAGTCGATGTTCACCGCGGCCTGGGACGAACCGTTCGCACTGCCCAGCGAGGAATCGGCGACCATGGCGCTGCGCACCCAACAGATCCTCGCCTACGAGACCGGGGTGACCCGGGTGGCCGATCCGCTCGGCGGCTCGTATTTCGTGGAAGCGCTCACCGATAAGACGGAAGCGGCGATCCAGGAGATCATGGCCGACCTGGAGAACCGCGGCGGGATGGTCCGGGCCATCGAGGACGGTTATCTACAGGGTCTGATCGCCGACGAAGCCTACAAGCTGCACCAGGAGATCGAATCCGGCGCCAAACCGGTGGTCGGGGTGAACAAGTTCGTCTCCGACGAACCGGCCCCCGAGATCTCCACCTACGAACTGGATTCCGACGGCCGCGAAACCCAGTTGAAACGGCTGGCCAAGGTGAAGGCCGAACGCGACACCGCCGCCGTCCGCGAGACCCTGGCAGCGCTGTCGCGGGGCGCCGAAGGAGACGACAACCTCATGCACCGCTTGATCGACTGCGCGAACGCCTACTGCACCGTGGGTGAGATGACCGCCGCCCTGAAATCGGTCTGGGGCGAATTCCAGCAGCCGGTGGTGTTCTGATGACCGCGCGGGTACTGGTCGCCAAACCCGGTCTCGACGGCCACGATCGCGGCGCCAAGATCGTCGCCCGCACCCTGCGCGACGCCGGATTCGAGGTGGTCTACACCGGGATTCGGCAGCGTATCGAGGACATCGTGTCCATCGCCGTCCAGGAGGACGTGGCAGTGGTGGGCCTGAGCATCCTGTCCGGCGCGCACGTCGCCCTGACCCAGCGCGTGGTCGACGCCTTGCGCGCGGCCGACGCCGCCGATATCGCGGTCGTGGTCGGCGGCACCATCCCGCAGGGCGATATAGCGAAATTGCGGGCCGCCGGCGCCGCGGCGGTTTTCCCGACCGGTACCCCGCTGGACGTACTGGTCACCGAGATGCGTGCGCTCACCGGGACACCGGCGCCGCCCCCGACCTGACCCCCGGACGCCGCGTCGTCCGGGCCCGGAGCCGCCGCCGTGACGGTGGGCGGCGGCTCCACCCGAATCATGAGAGTGGAGGAATCGTGCGGATCGGCGTGATGATCGGACCCGAGCGCGGCGACACCGCGCGCAAGGCCGCCCGGATGATCGACGACATCGAATGGGCCGAAGCGGCCGGTATGGACACCGCTTGGATTCCCCAGATCCCCACCGATTTCGACGCACTGGTCACCGTGGCCCTACTCGGCGCGGTGACCGAACGGATCGAACTCGGCACCGCGGTGGTCCCGCTCCAGGCCCAGCACCCCATCGCCCTGGCCCGCCAAGCCCTGTCCGCGCACGCGGTCGCCGGCGGCCGGCTCGCCCTCGGGGTGGGGCCGTCGCACCACTGGATCGTGCAGGACATGCTCGGCCTGCCGTACGAGAAACCGGCCGCCTACACCCGCGACTACCTCGAGGTCCTGAACCCCGCCCTGACCGGCCCCGGCACCATCGAGGTGTCCAACGGCAGCTTCACCGTGCACAACCCCCTCGACCTCGGCCCGGTGGCGCCCCTGCCGGTCCTGGTCGCGGCGCTGGGCCCGGTCATGCTGCGCATCGCGGGCGAACACGCCGACGGAACCATCCTGTGGATGGCCGACGAACGCGCCATCGCCGACCATATCGCCCCCCGCATCACCAAAGCCGCCGCCGACGCAGGCCGCGGCGCACCGAGAATTGTTGCCGGACTACCTATCTGCCTGTGCGCGTCCGGCGATATCGCCACTGCTCGCGAGCGCGCCAACCGCATCCTGGGTGAAGCCGAGGTCTCCCCGAACTACCAGCGCCTGCTGGAACAGGGCGACGCCCGCGATATCGGCGATATCTGCCTCGCCGGCGACGAGGACGCCATCGCCGCCGGCCTACGCCGCTACGCCGAGGCCGGCGCCACCGACCTGTCCGTCCGCCTGCTCCCCATCGGCGACACCCGCGACGAACTGATCGCCTCCAAACGGCGCACCCGCGAGATGATCGCGGAGATCGCTAAGGACCTGCGATGATGCGATACCTCCGCCTTGGTCGGGGCCGCCGCGGATCGTATGAACCCACTCCGAGGGAGCTCCGATGATGCGATACCTCCGCCTTCGCTGCGGCCTCCGCGGGCCGTATGAACCCAGTGCAGGGGAGCTTCGATGATGGGGTGGGTTCGCATTCGCTCTGGTCTCCGTAGGCCGTATGAATCCGCTTCGAAGGGGTTGCTGTGAGTACCGGGCCGCTGGCCGGTATCCGGGTGCTCGAGGTGGGGACCATGCTGGCCGGCCCCTACGCCACCATGATGCTCGCCGACCTGGGCGCCGACGTGGTGAAACTCGAACCGCCGGGCGGCGATATCTCGCGCAAGGTCGGTGATTCCTATTTCGCCAGCCTCAACCGCGGCAAACGCAGCGTCTGCCTGGATCTGACCGCCGAGGCCGGGCAGCGCCGCCTCGGCGAACTGGCCGCGGATGCCCACGCGCTGCTGGTGAACCTGAAACCCTCCGCCATCCGCAAACTCGGACTCACCTACGAGGCGCTGCGCCGATACAACGACCGGATCGTCTGTGTTGCACTCACCGGTTTTGGTCTCGACAACGGCGACGATCCCGCATTCGACTACGTCGTCCAGGCGGCCACCGGTGTCGCCGCGCTCACCGGCGATCCCGCCGGACCGCCCACGCTGCCCGGGTATTCCTCCGCCGACAATTCCACCGGCCTGACCGCCGCGCTGGGGTTGCTCGCCCAGATCGTGTCGGGGCGGGGTGGGCAGATCGATGTCTCCTTGCGCGATGTGATGCTGTCCCAGCTGAACTATCACGCCGCCGCCTACCTCGACAACGGTGTGGAACCCCAGCGTCGCCCTTTCGGCGCCCATTCGTATTACGTCCCGGCCCAGCTTTTCCCGACCGCCCAGGGGTACCTCGCGCTGTTCATCACCCACGACGGGTTCTGGAAGCTCTTCGCGGATGAGGCCGGGCTGGCCGGCTTCGAGACCATGGCCGAACGGGTGAGCAGCCGGGAATCCGTTCTCGGCATGGTGACCGCCGTCCTGGCCACCGATACCGCGGCGTCCTGGGAGGCGCGGTTACGGCCGCTCGGCGTCCCCGCCGCGGCGGTACGCACGCTGCCGGAGGCACTGGAGGCGACTCCGGACATGGTCGTGGAGGCCGGGGAACACCGTCTCATCGGCTCGTCGATACATGTGGCGGGGTGGACCCCGGACTACCGGCCACCACCCGGCCTGGGCGAACACGACGCGGCCGCTGACAACTGAACAGCGGCGTAGTACCGCGGCGACCCGACCTCGGTGCGGTGGTGGATCGGCAGCCGGACTCTTACTGCGGAGCCGTCCACGTCAATCCTGCTGCGATGGCGGCCTCGCCGAGTCGTTTGTCGTAGGTGACCAATGCGGTCAGGTCAGCGGCGAATTCGAGAGCGGTGGCCAGGTGGATCGCGTCCAAGCTGCGGATCGTGGTCGGCGCCACCGCTGCCGCGTTCGCGCGGACTATCCCGTCGATTTCCACCATGTCCACTCGCGCGAGGACCCCGGGCACATGGACCAGGTCGGTCGGTGCGGCAGCCCTTACCGCGCGGACCAGTTCGACCTCGACCAGGGCAGATGCGACCCAGGGGCTGTCGGTCTGCTGGTCGAGCCAGCGGACTAGTGCATCCGTCTCGGCTTCCGGGTGGGCCAGTTTGACCAGCGCGCTGGTGTCGAGATACAGCATCAGTACCGCTCGCCGTCGCGCAGATCCTGTAGCGCCGCGCTGCCGCGGCCCTCGAGATCGGCGGGTTCTCCGGCAAGGCGGCGCCGAAGCTCGGTCAGCAGGTCCGACCGGCCACGCGACGCGGGCCGCATCCGGCCTTCGGCAGTCATGCGGGCCCGCGCGTCGTGGACCGGATCGACCGGGACGATCCGGCCGATGATTCTGCCGCGTTCGGTGATATCGACTGTCTCGCCCGCCTTGACCAATGCCAGTGTCCGCGCGGTGTGATGGGACAGTTCACGAATCGGAATAGCGCTCATACCCGGATTGTGTCACAAAAATGTGTCACAAGTTGTCCTGTCTGGTTGCATGGCCGAAATGGATCACAGAAATATCTGCGCCGCGGGCAGCGGTGAGCCATTCGTGCACCTCGCGGTTCCGTCGCACCGCTTCGGCGAGACCCGCACAGTCGAGAACGAGGGCGCCGCTCACGCGGTTGTTCCGGCCTGCGGATCGCCGGTGTCGGTCAGCTCGGCGCGTTTGGCGGCCACTGCGGCGGTGTCGGCCGGTCCGTTGTGCTCGTCGAAGTCGGCGATCAATTCCTCGAGGTCAGTATCCACCGGCTCAATATGGCATTCGAAATGCTGAAACGAGCAGTGCTTGGGTGGAAAAGTTCAGATAGAGGTAGATCGCGAGGGTCAGAAGGCCAGTTCGGGCCAGCCGATATGGATGGGGAACGGGAAGTCGATCAGAACTCCATTCTCATCGGCGGGCGTCCATTCCCCCGCCAGCAGGTAATTGGTGGGGTGTAGGGGATGAACCCCATCCGGCAGCTGGGCCGCACCGGTTTGAAGTGCGTAGGCGCGAATGGTGGCGATTGTGCTGTCGTCGGCTGCCAGCGCCACCTCCCAGTACCAGGGGATCCCGGCGCCCGCGTAGCGGCTCTTCTTGGCCTCGACGTCGGATTGGGTGTTCGACGGGGAGAGCACCTCGCCCACCAGCAGGGTATCCGCAGCCCGAATGTCCTGGTACGGCGACTCCAGGCATCGGTACACGAGGAAATCGGGCGTGAGGAAATCCGATTTACCCTGCTCCCCGAGGAACACGTTGTTTTCGAAATCCACCTGCCAGCAGGTTTCCGGCCTCTCCGCCATACCCTTGCGCGCACACGATTCGAGGGCGTTGGTCAGGCGGCGGGTGAAGCGCTGATGCTCGGCGGGCCCGCGCCGCAGCCACACCACGCGCCCGGCCCAGAGTTCGATCTGATCGGCCACATCATCGGGTAGACGCTCCAGCTCCTCCCAGGTCATGTACTCGGGGAGGTCGGGCTTCTCGATCCGGGTCGAGGACATGCTCCCATGCTATGGCGAAGGGGGTAGGTGAGCGCTACCCCCGGCGCGCAGTAACCGCCGCCCACCGCCCCACCTCGGAGAACACGGCGGCATCGCAGGCCGAGTTCGCGCTCGGTGATCGTCGGCGCTGGCGATGTGCTGGAGCAACTCCTCGAATAATCCGGAGAAGGGGAACCGATCCGCTTCCGGCGACGTCTGATCTACTGGATCGCTGATCAATCTGTGCGAGGACGGGCATGAAAAGCAGAGTCAGAGCCTTCCACGGTGCGGATAAACCGGGGTAGGGAACAGAGAATTGCGTAGTTTTCTCACCGCACTCGTTCGATCGGGTGTGATCGGCCCGCTGGCCAAGGTCGTCGGCTGGATGGGCGTCGCCGCAGCGGTGATGCTGGTTATCGCGTGGGTCGGCAACCCCTACGCCGACAAGGCGCCCGAAGTGGAGCAGGCTGCTCCCTCGTGGCGGCCCCCGGCGCCGGTGGAGTCACCAACGGATCCGCCGCTACCGCCCGGATTTCCCTCCATGGCCTTTCCGCCGCCGCTACCCGAGGTGGCCGAGGGACAACCCAGGACTGTGCCGACGAGGTACGGGCTCGACTATTCCGTACCCGCGGCGAACGGCTGGCGCCCGTCGAACGGCCGGACCGTGAGCTGGTCCGAGGGCGATAGGACGATCGCGTCCTACGGTGCCGTGAGTGACTACGGATATGGCTATTGTCCGGAGACCGAAGGGTCGGCCCTGGCGAGAGTCGGTGTCCATGGTCGCAACGGCATCGATATCGACACCGCGGCGCGCGATGCGGCCGGCCGAGCCGGTGCGATCTTCTCCGACGCCGCGGGCGCTCGGCCCGACGTGGAGATCCGAGGCCCGGTGCAGGCCGAAGTCTCCGGGCGACCGGCCATCCGATACACGGCGGTCGTCACCGGGATCGCTCGCGAGTCTTCATGCGACCCGAGCACCGCGCAATTCGATGTCGTGGCCACTTCCGCGTACGCCTCTGCCGAGGTGATGGTGCTGTTCCTGCAGCGTCACACCGGTCTGCCGGACGTGCTGAGCGAAGGCGATGCCGAAGCGATTCTGACTTCTCTGCACACTACGAACCGATAACGGAAGGAAGGTCGGACAGGTGGCGGAAACACTGGTAGCCGAGTCCGCGCAGATCGCGGGGCTGGGAAACGCGCTGGATGTCATCGGCGCCGATGCAAAGGCCATCGCCGATTTCGTCGGCGCGCACTGCGTGGTCAGCCCAGAGGGACTCGGCGGGGCCATACTCGAGCCGCTGACAGCACCGTTCACGCACGCGGCAGGGGTGTTCGAAACCCGGATGGCCGGTATCGGCAATACCACCGCGAACAGCGGCGACGAGCTGAACCGCACCGCGTGGATGTATCACGACCAAGACAAGAAAACCTACGAGGCGCTCAACGCGGCCACCACGAACCTGATCACTGGGCAGGGGGTGGCCGTCGACGCCGATCGGGAGAACACCGGTCTGGTCATGGACTATCCCGACCCTGTCGCATATCCGAAACCGAATGAGATCAAGCTGGACCCGCCTTCGGCCGCGCCGCCGGAACTCGCGGATCTGATCGCGGAGACCACCGGCGTCGTCGGCGATGTCAACGAGGCGGTCAAGAACGTCACCAGGATGGCGGGCAATGAGGTGAACATCCTGGAGATGGTCGTCTCCCGCATCACCGCGAACTGGAATGAGCTCCGCCGGATCGGTGAAACGTACAAGGTCGCCGGTAATGCGATGGAGAGCTCCGCCGCGAATCTCGAAGACGCGGTGCGCCGTGTGGGCCCGCACTGGGACGGCAGAGCGGCCATCGCCTTCGAGACGTGGGCGGGAAGCCAGATCTCGGCCATGAAGTGGGAGGGGCCCGTGGGGCGGGTCATCTGCGACCTGCTCACCATCGTCGCGGACAAGATCCGCGACGGTGTCCGCCGGGCCTGCGAGAAACTCCGCGACTTCGTGACATCCTTCGTCGACTTCCGCAGTACCAAACAAATCTTCAAGGCCCTCGTCAAGAAGATCCCCGGAATCGGTACGGCCATCGAGATCGTCGATATGGCCAGGAAGATCTGGAACATAGTCGATCTCGTCAATACGATCATCAACGAGATCGAAGATGTGCGTAATCGCACCAAGGAATTCCTGGAGTGGCTCGGTAACCCGGTCGGCAAAGGTAAGGACTGGGTCACCCAGAAGCTCGAGCCGATCACCAGCCGTGTCGACGATGCCGCTCGCCGGGCGGCTCTGGTGAACGATGTCGCGAAGGTGGCCCAGGCCGAGGACACCCTGAACCGGCCGAAAGAAGCCTATGAGGTGGGCTCCGGGCGTGCGCCGTGGGAGGACGCGGTATGACGGTAGTTCGGTGGAGTTCGGCGGCTGAACCAGGCGGTATAGATGTTCGATGAGCCGAACCTGGATCCCGGTGTGGAATCCATGGCCCGTCGCGTCCTCGCCGCGGCGGAACGTCTGGAGACGGCGAGCTTGCGAGTAGAGCGCACCGTCCTCGAGGACCTGTGGAGCGATCCGGTCCCGGTCACCGAGGAGCTCATGGCGTCGGTGGCGGCGATGCCGAATGCCTCGCCGGAGTTGCGGCACTACAGTGCGCGCGTCGAGGCGGGCGAATGCCGCTGGCAGGATATCGAACAGTTCGCGCGACCGGTACCGCCGGAGGTGGCGGAACTGAAGAATTCGCCTTCTTACATCTGGACCTGGGATGCGCCGGCTTTCACACCGGAGACACCGATGCCGCCGCCGACGTCACGCCGTGACGACAACGTAGTAGGGCCGAGTGATTGGCCCGACGATTTCGACGACTACCCGGAACAGAGGACTTGGCTGCGATGAGAAGAACGCTGGTGAAGATAGTACTCGCCGGAGTCGTCGCGGCGACGACTACCTCATGCGGGGATACCGGTGACACGGCCGAACCGCAGTCGGTCGCCCACCCTTGCGATATCCCCGCGGCCGGCCTGACCGAAGCAGGAATCGCGCCGCAACCGTTGATGACGGAGCCTTTCGGGACCGAATTCTCGGGCTGGGAAGGCTGTATCTGGAAATCCATCGCCGGGTGGTACGACGCGGCAGTGTACTTCGGGCCGACTTCGCTGGACGAGTTCCAGCAGGATCCGCGCTATCGGGATTACCAGGTGGCCGGGCCCGCCACTGTCGGTGACCGGACAGCACTCGAATTCGGTGACGCACTCGACCCGGACCGGAAGGAGCGCTGCTACTTCGGTGTGGAACTCCAGCAGGGTATGGCACTCATCTGGTCGCGTCTGCCGGTCGGTCCGGGTGGAGGCGCGGCGGGTGGCGATATTTGTGCGGAAGGGGAGCGGGTGGCCGGGGAGTTGAGCCCTTACCTGCCCGAATGACGGTTTGCGGCTCCGCTTGTCCTGCTCAGCGCCGGATCGGTCCGGCGCAGCGCGACGTCGGTCGCAGGTTGAGCGGGGGTTACGGGGTGGGTAGGGTCGGCTGGACGCGGGGGGCCGGCCGGTTCCCGGTTCGATATGGAATGCCGGTGTCGGGAGGTTTGTGATGGCCGCTATTCGGTCGGTCCGGGGGATTCTGTGCGGTGTGGGGGTTGCACTGCTGGTGGCGGGGTGTGGCTCCGAGACCGGGGGGACGGCGTCGCCGGTGACCACGACGGCCGGGTTGCCGATTGCTGCGGAGGCGCCGTCGTCGTTCGACCCGTGTACCGATATTCCGCAGGAAGTGCTGGCGTCGGAGGATTTGCGGCGGGGGGTGACGGATGCGAATGTCGATGGGTCGGGGGGGATCAAATGGCGGGGATGCAGCTACGTGGCTCCGGACAGTTATGCGGTGGGGATCACTACCACGAACCTAACCGTGGATATGGTTCGGGCCAACACGGATTACAGAGTTCAGGGCGAGTACACCGTCGATGGCCGGACCGCTCTTGCGGTGAACAGCGTCGATCATCCCGAGCCCCGCAGACGCTGCCTGTTCTACGTGGCGATGGAGGCTGGAAGCCTCGAACTGTCGATGAGTAATCCGTCGTCGAATGACAAGACTGGGCACCTGGATACCTGCGAGCTGGCGCTTGGTCTGGCGGAAAAGGTCGTCCCATTCGTCCCGGATGCGTGAGCTATGAAATCGGAGGCCGAATCGTTCGAAGCGGAGGAACACTACTGTGAGTGAGGATAGTTCGTCGCGGCCGTTGCAGGATCTGCTTACAGAGGTGCGGGAGGGTCGGCTTTCGGTGAATCTCGGTGCTGGGTCACCCGATGCGATCCGAGTCAACGCCGAAGAGTTCGTGTATATAGAGCGTGACTGTGAAGGATTCAAGCTCCTTATCCGAGAACTGCAGCGCATAGCAGAGGAGATCGCGGACCGGGATAAATGGGACATCGGAGAGAAGAATTCAAATCTGCCTTCGGCGGGGTCATGGTCGGTCGGTTCCGCTCCAAGGCCAAGGGTTCGGCCGATTCCAACGATGTCTTTGCGATTCTGGAGCAGCATCACCGCATCGTCGAGGATATTCAGGAACTGCACCGGGTGATCGCGCAGCAGTACATGGAAACCGATGAAAACTTCGCCGCACGGTACAACGAGTTGATGGCCGGGGCGCCGCCCGTCGTGCCGTTGGCGCTGCCGCCGGCCTTCCCGGTAACCCCGGGCCAGTAGGAGACCCGTGGTGCGGTCGCGCTGTACGCCAGTGAGTTCGATACAGGGGGCACGATGACTTTTCAGAACGAGAACCCGAAGATCGGCGATCCCGAGCAACCCAACGGTTTCTCCCATACTCAGATCAACGAGGCGTTCAAACCGTTGAGTCCCGGGGACCACGGAATGACAGCGTCCGACCAGTACGCGCAGATCGCCGCGCAGTGGGAGAGCGGGGTGCAGGTGTTCGCCGCGCGCATCCGGCGGTCCAGCGCGGCGGCCTGGGAGGGGCCGGCGGCCGAACAGTCGCGGCAGGCGATCGACAACTACGCCGCCCGAGCCGAAGATCTGGTTCCCGCACTGAACGCGCTGGCAGTGCAGGTCTACGACTCGGTGGTGTCGATCATGCGCACTCAGAACAACTTGCCCGATGTTCCGGCCGAGAAGTCGCCATGGAATCCCAGCGGATGGTCGTGGCTGCCGTTCTACGAGGACACTGATCGCAGCGACGCGGAGGAAGTGGCGCGCCAGGTGATGGGCGACAACTATGTGACCGGTTTCGTCGCGGCCGATACGAAGATCCCGGTCCTGCCCGTCCCCGTGAACCCGACCCAGCCCCTGCACACCGATTTGCCCACCGACACCAGCGACCAGCCCGGCCCGGGTGGCATCTCCACCGACCAGAGCGGCAACCCCAACGGCGCGGACACCGGCGGACCGCAGGGTGAGAACCCCACCGGAGAGGAACCCGGGACGGAACCCGGCGAGGAACAACCGGGCACCACGGAGTCGAAGGACCCGGACACCGAGCAGCCCGGTACGACGCCCGCGGGGACGACACCGTCCACTACCGAGAGTCCGATATCCACCACACCCAGCACCACCACCGTGCCGAGTACCACCTCGACCACACCCGGCCCGGGCACCCCGGGCTATCCGAGCGGCAGCCCGGTGACCACCGGCGACCCCGGCCGCAGTGTCCCCGGCACCCCGAACACCACCGGGACTCCCGCGGTGGCCTCCACCGGCACCACCAGTTCCGGCGCAGCACGTAGCGGTATGCCGGGAATGATGTCGCCGGGGGCCGGTCGTGGCCAACAGACGGCGGACGACGACAAGCACCAAATTCCGGACTATCTCGTCAACGCCGAAAACACCGACGAACTGCTCGGGGAGCTGCCACCCACGATTCCTGGCGGGGTGCTGGGCGCCGACATACCGTCTGCGCGACCGGCGGAACGCGACTGATCGATCGTCTGCCCACCCCAGTGCACCGACCGGCGGCTCCGGGGTACCGGCAGCCGTCACATAATCGAGGAAACACCACCGACAATGAGCACATGGATCTGGGAGCCGGACGATTTCGCCGCACTCTGGTATCGCGACGGGATCGACCGGTTCCCACGCCCGCTGCACTATCTGAGCCGCTACAAGACCCGCAACCCGTTCGAGGCCCACGCGGCGGCCGTGCGCGCGCGATACGACCGGGACGAGCGCGAACTGATCCGGCGAGCCCTGCACACCGTGGCAGACGGTGACCTGCGGATCGAGATCCTGGGTGCCTCGACCGCGACCACCAAGGGCCGGGCGCGGGAGTACCGGGTGGTCGGCGCACGTACGACCCACTACGGGGTGGTGCTGGCGCAGTCGGTGGTCGACGGTGTCGATGGTTCGATCCATGCCCAACTGTTCGCCGCCGAACAGCTGCCGAAACGCCTCGCCGGCCTGGTGTCACCGTGCGATCCCGGCCGGGAACCGGCGGGCACGTTCCATATCGACGATCTCGCGCCCGGCCGCGACCAGCAGCGATCCCTGCGGCGCGGTCTTGGCGAGCAGTACCGGCGTCTCGTGCGGCGTCCCGCGGACGGTGGCGGTATGGCGGCCCTGCGGGTCGGGTCGATTCTGGATCGCCCCGAACCCTGGTACCGAACCCAGTGGTACGACCTCACCGCCGACGGCCGCTACCTGGAGAAACGGACGCGCGAACACGTCACGGTTCGGCCGGCCGGTGCTGCCGACCTCACAGCCGGGTTCGCCGACTGGATCGACCGCGCACTGCGCCGACTGCGCGAGGATGAACCGGATATCTGGTAGCGCGGCCCCCAGTGGCCGGGCCGCTCGCGGCAGCTCCGGGAGACCCGTGCGGGTGCCCGAGCGCGGGGCCGCCGACTCGCCGCTATTCATCGAGATACCGCGCGATATCGGTGAGAGTGGCTGCCCCGTAGAGGCGTTCGCCGTCCACGGCGTCCAGCAATGCCCATCCGGCCGGTGTGCCCGGTTCGCGGACGAGCCGGTACCGAGGCTCCCGGCATGGGTGGCGACCATATCGAACGGTGTGGGGGGATCGTCACGCTCCGGAGGTCCGTTCATCGTGTCTTCCCGGTTTCCTGCGGCGGCCACCGACGCAGCGCGTTCGATACTCGCACCAAAGTGGCGATATCGGTCGGCGGATTCCATTTTCCACCTACCGGTATGAAATTCGCACCGGGAATGCGATGCGGTAGTTCTTCTTTCACGAGCGCAATTTCCTTCGTGTCGACGGATCAGTAGCCCGAGAATTCCTGGTTGCCGGGAACCATTTTGCGGGCCTCGATCAGACGCGCCCGGGCCTGCCTTTTGAGCGGGCATGCCGTCGTGGGGCACTCGATGTGGGCCTGCATTACCTGGTGTGCGTAGTCGATGGTCATCACCGGTACGGGCCGGTGATCGGTCACCGGTAGTCCGAACAGCATGGTTCACCTCGCAACGTCGGGGATGGTCTGGTTCGTGCCGGCCCGGTGGACACTGCGCGGTGTATCCGGTTCCGCCGAGCCGGTGCGGGCGATATGGAGAATTCCGCCACGGAATTTTCCACGTCTGCGGCCGCGTGCTCAGTCAACCATCCCCTTTCCCGATTGTGAATCGCTACGTAAGATTCAGTCGCACAAAGGAATTGCTTCGGGTGGATTGGTAATTCCGAACTGTTCGAATGTTCCATTTGGGTTGGAATAACCGCGAGTAACGCTAACGAAGGGGAGAGACCTGTGTCGATCGAACCGAACACCCCGAACCCACCGACCCTGCCCCGCCGGGTACTGGGCCGCCGCCTCCGCGAACTGCGTGAGGAGGCGGGGCTGAGCCGCGCGAACGCGGCCCGCCGGTGCGAGATGGGGGCGCAAACTCTGTGGCGTTTGGAGTCCGGGCGCAATAGCGAGATTAAGAGAATGGTGGTCAACGCGCTGTGTGATGCGTACGAGGCCAGCGCCGAGGACCGCCGTGAACTGCTCTGGCTGGTTGAGGAATCTCGCAAAGACGGGTGGTGGCAGTCGTCATTTGCCGATGCAGTAGTCCCCGAAGCGGAGATGTTCCTCGGGCTCGAACAGGCAGCCCGTGAAGTCTTCACGTGGCAGACAACGACCTTGCCGGGATTGCTTCAAACTCACGACTACCGATACGCCATGTGGGAGATCGCGAAGCCGCTCGGAAGGTCGATCGAACTCGACCGGGAGATCACTTTGCTTCAGCGGCGTCAGGCGCGGCTGCACAGCTCGGCGGAGTTCACCTTCGAGGCCGCGCTGAGCGAGGCCGCACTTCGGCACCCGATCGGTGGCGCCGAAACCATGGCGGAGCAGTTGGATCATCTCTTGAAGATGACCGCGTTGCCGAGCGTTTCGCTACGAGTAGTACCGCTGGATGCTTCAGATCATCTCGGGTGGACCACGAAGCACTTCGTCTACCTGGAATTCCCGGATCACGTGAACCCAGCTCTGACCGAACCTCCTGTCGTGTACGTCGAGGGGTTCACCGGGTCGTTGTACTTGGATAAGCCGAGCGAGGTCGAGCAGTATCAGGCGGCTCGGGCTTCCATACTGCAAGTAGCATTGGATGAGTCGGAGACACAGCGCCTCATCGAGGTGACGGCGAAGGAGCATCGCGGATGAGCAACGACCTACCGGGAGCGGTTTGGTTCAAGAGCAGCCGCAGCGCCAGTGGCAATGACTGTGTCGAAGTAGCTCATCTGCGCAGCGGACTGGTGGGTGTGCGGGATTCCAAAAACCCCACCGGCCCGGCCTTGGTTTTCGGTCCGGAGGAGTGGGACGCATTCACCACTGAGGTGTGCACCGGCGGATTCGAGTAGGTGCGCCGAGCTTCGGACAGTGGTGTGGCGTAATGCCCTCCCGGCAGAGCACAACCCGTCGCAACCACCGGTATCCGAGCCGGTCAGTGGATACTCGGTAGGCGGGTCCGCGCGACCAAGGCGCGATGGTCCGTACCGCGGCCGGACCGTGGCCAGCACGGGGATCCGGAGCGCCTACCCGTTGTCGGAGACCGTCGAATACGACGGCTTCGTCCTGAACCGGCTCACGGCGACGGCGAGTTTTCCCGGCGTCGGGCCGGTCACGGTGTACGCATTCCATCCGTTGCGTCGGACTACCCGGGTGAGAGGTACCGGTACGGCGATACCTGGCCCGGCGGTCGACAATTCCGAGGGGGCGTACCGCCACGGGGACTTCCCTTCGGCAGCGCGTCTACCGGGATTCGAGCCCTTCCGCTGGGGGGTGGAGTGATGGCGAAGTCCTTACGGGAGGGCCCTCGTTTTCAGCACTGGTGGGTGCGGACGGCCGCCGGTACCGTTGCCCTGTTCAGGGCTGCCTCCGCGCGCCTCGAACGGGAATGGGCACTACTCGAACGAGGTGAGAAGAGATGGACGGACTCCGGACCGTCGTACTGATCGTGGCCACCGTGGCCACCGGCCTGATGGCGGGAGTGTTCGGCATCTACGCGGTGGCGATCATGCCCGGCCTGCGGACGACCGACGACCGCACCTTCATAGGTGCGTACCAGGCGATCGACCGCGCGATCATCAACCCGCTGTTCCTGGCCACCTTCCTGGGGGCCCTGATCCTGTCGATCGCGGCCGCGCTGCTGAACCTCGGCGGCGCCAGCCGGTCGGTGCTGTTCTGGGCGGCGGCCGCGGCAGTGCTCTACCTGGTGGCGGTGGTGATCACCTTTTCCGTGCATCTGCCGCTCAATGACGCGTTGAAGGCCGCGGGCGCGCCCGCCGACCTGGCCGATCCGGCAGCGGTACGGGAGGCGTTCGCCGAGTCGCGGTGGGTGGCCTGGAACATTGTGCGCACGGTGACGAGCACAGCGGCGTTCGTTTGCCTGAGCTGGGCGCTGGTCGTCTGGGGGAAGGCCCAGGCTGCGAGCTGACCGGTCGCGGGCCATAAGCCGGTTCTGCTCGGTCGATCCGGAAGCACCGGAACGTCGATCGAACGTGTAGTGCGGCAGCGGCTGTCGAAACCGGCAGGATCGACTGCTGTACCGACGGCGACGGCGTGCAGGAGGTTCGCCGGCGTTTCCGGGTCTCCGACCGGTGGCAGTCCGGTCGCCTCGTGGACCTGCCGCCCCACAAGGTAGTGAAGGTGCCGGGTGATTCGGCCGGCCGGGTCGGGGGTCGGGCAGTGTTCCGCGAAGACACCCGGGCGGTCTGTCTCGCGTGCGGTGTCCGGCGGGATGGTCTTCGTGGTGCGGTCGCGCGTCGGCCCGGTGAGGGCGAATCGGGATGACTGCCTGAGCCCCTCCTACCAGCGAAACTTTTGGATCGGGCCGGTGAGCAGAGATCTCTTCCCCTTTCAACATATATCGCACAGGGGGACTTGCGGCAAGGCCCGGGGCATGGCGCAGAATAACCGGCCGAAGACCAGGACCTGCGAAAACGCGGGGCTGTAGCGGTGTGTGGACCGTGTGAGCGTCTGGTAGAACTCCGAACTCTCGGTGGATGGGGTGGCTCGTGTTCGATGTGATCATTGCCGGCGGTGGCCCGACCGGTTCGATGCTGGCCGGTGAGCTGCGCTTGCACGGGGTCCGTGTGCTCGTACTGGAGAAGGAGGTGCGGCCGCCCGCGTTCGTGCGTTCGCTGGGCCTGCATGTGCGCAGTATCGAGGTGATGGATCAGCGTGGCCTGCTGGAGCGGTTTCTCGCGCGCGGCCGTAAGCACCCGCTCGGGGGCTTCTTCGCCGGTATCGCCAAGCCCGCGCCGGAAGGGCTGGACAGTGCGCATGCCTACGTTCTCGGTATTCCGCAGACCGTCACCGAGCCCCTCCTGGCAGGGCACGCCGCCGAGCTCGGGGCGGAGATCCGGCGGGGCAGCGAGGTGACCGGGCTGAGTCAGGACGAGCACGGGGTGGACGTCGAACTGGCCGACGGTACGCGATTGCGTGCGCGGTACCTCGTGGGTTGCGATGGTGGCCGCAGTACGGTGCGCAAACTGCTCGATGTCGGTTTCCCGGGTGAACCGTCCTACAACGACACGCTGGTGGGCGAAATGGAGGTGACCGAGGACCCGGACACGATCACCACCACCGTCGCCGAGATTCGTAAGACGCAATTGCGTTTCGGCTTGGGTCCGCTCGGCGACGGGGTGTATCGCGTCGTCGTACCTGCGGCCGAAGTGGTAGAGGACCGTTCGGTCGCACCGACACTCGAAGAGTTCTCGCAGCAGCTGCGGGTGTTCGCCGGCACCGATTTCGGTGTGCATTCGCCGCGGTGGCTGTCCCGTTTCGGCGACGCCACCCGGTTGGCCGAGCGGTATCGGGTCGGGCGGGTGCTGCTGGCCGGCGATGCAGCGCACGTCCATCCGCCGATGGGCGGCCAGGGGCTCAATCTCGGCATCCAGGACGCGTTCAACCTCGGCTGGAAGCTTGCGGCCGAGATCAACGGCTGGGCGCCGGAGGGGTTGCTGGACAGCTATGAGAGCGAACGGCGGCCCGTGGCCGCCGACGTGCTCGACAATACTCGTGCCCAGGCGGAGTTGATGTCCACCGAACCCGGTCCGCGGGCGGTGCGCCGGCTGCTGTCGGAATTGATGGACTTCGAGGAGGTGAACCGCTACCTGATCGAGAAGATCGTCGCGATCGGTATCCGGTACGACTTCGGCGCGGGGCACGATCTGCTCGGCCGCCGCCAGCGTGACGTGCGATTGGGGCACGGCCGCCTCTACGAGTTGATGCACGCGGGGCGCGGCCTGCTGCTCGACCGGACCGGGCGGCTCTCGGTCGCCGGGTGGACGGACCGGATCGACCACGTCGTCGACAACAGCGTGGAACTCGACGTCCCCGCTGTTCTGCTCCGCCCTGACGGCCATGTCGCATGGGTCGGCGAGGAGCAACAGGATCTGCTCGAGCACCTGCCGCGCTGGTTCGGCGCGGCCGGCCCGTATCGCGGGGAGCGGTCACCTCTACCGGCAAGTTCCGGCCGATCGGGGTAGGGCGTGTTGTGCAAGAGCCGATGGAGAGGGCGAGCGACGCAGGCCTGATGGGTGGGCGCCGGGGCTGCTCCGGCGCGCGGCGGGCTTCCAATTCTCTGCGCAGTACCGGCACGACTTCCCGAGCGGGCTCCGGCCGCTTCAGTGCTTTGTCCGTAGTCGCGTGTTGTGCTGTACCGATGTTCTGCCCGAACAACCAATTCGCGACCGGCCGCGGCCGCCACCGGCAGTAGTGGGCCGCCGCCGTCAGGGTCCGAATCCGCCACTGCGGGGTCGTCCGATGTCGGAATGCGGCGTAAACGTGCGGATGACGTGGCCGTATCCCGGCAGCGATCGACGATTGTCGCCATGGGACACGACATCAACGGTTTTCACCACGTCGGGATCGTCGATCGCGATCTGGACACCATGGAGGCGACGTATCGATCGCTCGGGTTCACCCTGAGCCCGCGGTCGCGGCATATGTTGTCCGAGTGGCCGGGGGCGCCGTTGACGGCGGGGTGTACGGCCAATATGTGCGCGTTGTTCGGTGCTTCGTATATCGAGTTGCTCGGCATCGTGGACGACTCCGCCCCTGATCCCTGGCATACCAAGCAGATGGTGGAGCAGCACGGGGGGCTACGGATTCTCAGCTTCGATACCGGGGATGCGGTGGGCACCGACGCGCGACTGGGCGCGGCCGGGCTGCGTACCTCCGGAGTGCTGGAGCTCGAGCGTCCGGTCGACACCGAGGACGGCCCGGCGGTGCTGCGGGCCCGGTCGGTCCACTTGGACCCGCGGTCGACGGTCGAGGGCTATATCGGGGTCGCCCAGCACCTCACCCGGGAATACGTCCTGCAGCCGCGTTATCTGGCACACCCCAACGGTGCCCTCGGATTGACCGCCTTGCTAATCGTTGCCGCCGATGCCGAATTCGACGCCGTCCTCCGGCGTTATCAGCAGGTTCTGGGCGTCGCGCCGGAGACCGCGGGCCCGGTGACCGTCCTGACCCGCGGCAGCGCGCGCATCGAGATCGTGTCCGCGTCGGCCGCACCGGAGGTGCTGCCGGGTGAGACCGCGCCGGCGCCGTCGTATCTGGCGGCGCTGACCGTTGTCGTCGACGATATCGGCCGGGCTCGGACACTTGTCGAGGCAGCGGGCACCGAGACGCGTGCCACCGGCATCGGGTTTTTCGTATCCGGCCGGGACGCGTGCGGTAGCGGGCTGTTCTTCAGCGCGGCGCGATGATCGCCGACACCACCGGGGGCGACCGTGAATTGTGAACGGCCTGTACGACTGCCCCGGCGCTCGCCATACGACGACAGGCGCGGACGCGGCGTGCCGCCGTGAGTGCACACCGTGGCCGTCGATTGCGGCTTCGGCCGCTGGGCCCCGAGTGCGTCCGTTCGCCGATATCGCACCGGTATGGTGCCTAGGATTCGTCCGGTGACGACTTCCGACCAGCTATCGCCCCGAGCCCCGCACAGCTCACCGATCGGTACCGACGGCCCCCGGATCCCGCTGTATGCACCGGAGTTCGCGGTCGATCCGCACAGCACCTATCGCGCGATGCGGGAACAATACGGGTCGCTGGTTCCGGTGGAGGTGGCTCCGGGGGTGCCCGCGACACTGGTGATCGGCTATTACACCGCACTGCGTATTTTCGGCGATCCGGACCATTTCCCGGCAGATCCGCGGACATGGCAGCGCGATATCCCCGCGGACTGCCCGGTACTGCCGCTCATGCAGTGGCGGCCGAACGCACGGCGTAATGACGGCCACGCACACACGCGTTACCGGCAGGCGATCGTCGCGGGGCTGGCCGAGGTCGACCCGTTCGGCCTGCACGCGACCGTGGAGCGGATAGCTGCGCCACTGATCAACTCCTTCTGCGGCGACGGATCCGCTGACCTGATCCGGCAGTACGCGTTTCCGCTCACCTTCGCGGTGCTGAACGCGATGCTGGGCTGTCCCACCGAGATCGCGCAGCGGGCCGCGACAGGCATGGCGGCGATGTTCGAGGGCGTCGGCGCGGAGGAGGGAGCCCGGATGCTGATGAAATCGCTGGCGGATCTGGTCGAACTCAAACGCGCCGAGCCCGGTGATGATGTGACGACGCGGATGATGCGGCATTCGAGCGCATTGACCGAGCCCGAGCTCGCGAACCAGGTGGGCACGCTCTACGGGGCCGGTATCGAACCGCTGCAGAATCTGATCGTCAATGCGCTGCGGCTGATGCTCACCGACGAACAGTTCGGGGGCCGGGCGCTCGACGGAAGCCTGTCCACCCGGGACGCTCTGGACGAAGTGCTGTTCAACGATCCGCCGATGGCGAATTTCTGTTTCACGTTCCCGAAACAGCCGATACTCATCGACGATGTCTGGCTGCCGGCCCATCAGCCCGTCGTCATCAGTATGGCCGCCTGTAACACCGATCCGGTGATCGGGACGAACCAGCATGCGGGCAACCGTGCGCATCTGGCCTTCGGTGGCGGGCCGCATGTCTGTCCGGCGAGTTCGCTGGCCTATCTGATCGCGCAGGATGCCATCGACCAGTTGCTCGACGGCCTACCCGAGATCCGGCTGGCGGTGCCGGCCGCCGAGCTGACCTGGCGGACCGGTGCGTTCCATCGCGCGTTGACCGCGCTACCCGTCGTCTTTCCCCCGTCACCCCCGCTGTGGCCGGTATAGCCGTCAGCTGTCGCGCAGTCGCTCCACGCTGTGCAGCCAGTCGTCGATGATCCGGTCTGCCACGGTCGGATCGGCGCGCATGAGGCGGGTCAGTTCGAGTCCGCGCACGAGTGCCATGAGCGATTCGAAGGCGGTGCGGGCCGCTTCGGGATCGGCGATGCCCGCATGCTGCCGGAAGAACACGCGGAGTGCGGACCCCAGCCGTTTCTCCGCCGGGAGTAGCGCCGCGCGCAGTTGCGTATCGGTGCGGGAGGCGGCCCACAGCTCGAGGGCGGCCTGAAAGGGCGGTCCGGCCATCGCCGACCGGATCGCCCGCACCAGCTGTGCCAGGGCCTCGGGGCCGTCGCCGAGATCGGCGGCGACTTCACCGAGGTGACGCAGGCGGATATCGGCGATGTGGTGGATCGCGGCGACCAGTAGTTCCGCTTTCGAGGGGAAATGATGGAGCAGCGCGCCCCGCGATACGCCGGCCGCCTCTTGGATCCGCTGAGTGGTCGTCCCGGCGTAGCCGTACTCCACCAGACATCGGATCGCGGCGTCGAGCAGCCCCTCACGGGTTCTCGCATGCTGCTCTTTACGGGTCGGAATCGCCGCGCGCGCCGCCGGTGGCGCGGAAGGCGGCCGCTCCTCCGAACCTCCACTGTCCTCGGCGCGCACCGGCTTCCAGTTCACAATGCTTCCAGCCGGCCGTCGGCGACCTGGTCGCGAAGCCGGATTTTCTGGAGTTTGCCCATCGCGTTGACGGGAAAACTCTCGGCGACGTACCAGGATTTGGGAGTCTTGTGCGGAGCGAGCCGTTCCCGCAGGTAATCGTGCAGCTCCGCCGACGTGGGGGCCGGCGCTGCCGGGTCCGGCCGGACCACGGCGGCCACACTTTCGCCCCAGATCTCGTCGGGCAGGTCGAGCACAGCCGCGTCGGCGATCGCGGGGTGCGCGACCAGAGCTTGTTCGATCTCGCGTGGATAGATGTTCTCCCCGCCGCGGATGATCATATCCTCGAGTCGTCCGGTGACCCGGATGTATCCGCGGGCGTCCATCGTTCCGAGATCGCCGGTGCGCAGCCGGCCCTCGGCATCGATTGTCTGTGTGGTCTCGGCGGGCATATCGAGGTACCCGATCATCTGCTGGTACCCGCGGGCGCAGATCTCGCCCTCGACCCCGAGGGGCTGCACCGCACCGGTGCCGGGATCGACGATGGACACTTCCACTCCGGGCAGGGGCCGGCCGGCCGTGAACCGGTTGTCCTCGTGGCTGTCGGCCGGACTCGTCTGGCATACGATCGGCCCGAGTTCGGTCTGACCGTAGACCGCGCTGGTCGCGGCGCCGCAGAGTTTCGCCCAGGCGTCGACCAGGGCAGGCTGGACGGCATCGCCCCCGGACATGACGACCCGCAGCGCACCGAGGTCGAAATCGGCAAGTCCGGGATGCGCGAGTAAGGCGTGCAACATCGCGGGCACGCCACCGTAGATCTCGGCGTGATGATCCTGGATCGCCGTCAGCATTGTGGTGGGATCGAAGATCTCGGCGAGAACGAGCGTGGCCCGCTGGTACATCGAACCCAGTGCGGCCAGACCGCAGCCCGCGGTGTGGAACAGCGGCAGCGCGGTGGCGAATGTCGCTCCCGGAGAGGCGCCGCAGCGGTCACGGACAAACGCCGCGTTGGTCACCATCGACCGGTGCGCGAGTACCGCCGGCTTCGCCCGGCCGGTGGTGCCGGAAGTGAATTGGATCTGGGTGGCCGACCGCGGATCGACAACCGGTAACTGGGCCCGCTTCTCGGTGCGGCGTACCTCGTCGAGCCAGCCTTCGAAGGCAATGGATTCCCGGACCGCGGGCAGCACCGTGCGGATCTGTACGGCCATATCGGTGCCGCGGAAGCTGTCGGTGTGGAAGACACCGGCCGCGCGTGACCTGTCGAGCGCGTAGTCGAGTTCGGGTCCGCGCAGCGCGGAGTTGGTCGTGACGAGCACCAGGCCGCCGAGGGCGGCGCCGTACTGGAGTACGAGCCATTCGGGGACATTCGGCGCCCATACCGCTATATGTTCGCCCGGCTGGAAACGGGCGAGCAACCAGGCTGCCGTACGTTCGGCATCATCGAGCAACTGTGCGTAGGTCCAGGTGCGGTCGTTGCGGTCGGGCGCGACCGAGACGAGCGCGAGCCGTTCCGGTGCCTCGGCGGCCGCCTGCTGGAGCAGTCCGCCCACGGTGAGCTCGAGCACGGGACTGCTGATGTCGATCGGCCATACGGATCGGGTGAGCGCGGTCATCGGCTGCGCTCGCCCGTGGCGGTCGCCTTCTCGTCGAGTTCGCGTTTCATGCGCGCGATTTCGTCATCGGACGGGATATCGCCGCCGCCGTCGGGGATGAAACGACCGGTATCACGCCACTGGACGGCGGCATCGAAGCCGTGTTGCTGGGCGAAGTCGACGAACCAGCGGCCTTCGGGGGAGTGGCGGGTGATGCCGTCGAAGAGGACGGCGAGGTTCTGGGTCGATTGCAGGCCCATGTTGTCGTATGCCTGATTGATCATCATCTTCTGCATGACCAGCTGGTTGGTCGGGACCCCGGCCATCCGGTCGACGAGGCCCTCGACCGCGGTGTCGAGTTCGGCCGCCGGTACCGCATCGATGACCAGCCCCCACTCCCGGGCCCGGACCCCGTCGATGGTGTCACCGGTGAACAGCATCCGTTTGGCGCGTTCGGCGCCCAGGCGATACACCCACATGGCAGTCGTGGGGCAGCCCCATACCCGGGCCGGCATGTACCCGATTCGGGCATCCTCGGCCATCACCACCAAATCGCAGGAGAGGGCGATATCGCTGCCGCCCGCCACCGCGTAACCGTGCACCTTGGCGACGGTCGGCTTGGCCGAACGCCAGAGCGAGAAGAAGTGGTCGGTGTTGGCTTTCATCATCCGGAAGTCCTTGATCGGATCCCAGAGCGCACCCTGATGTTCCTCGCCGCCTTCGGCGTAGAGCTTCAGATCGTAGCCCGCGCAGAAGGCGCGCCCGGCGCCCTGGATCACGATGACACGCACGGAATCGTCGGCATTCGCCGCGGCGACGGCCCCGCCGATCTCGCGGGCCATCTCGCCGGTGATCGCGTTCAGCCGCTCCGGGCGGTTCAGGGTGAGGTAGGCGCGATGGTCGCGTACTGCGTAGTCGACGGTATTACCGGCGAAAGTCATCTCGGTATTCCAATCTTGGCGGTGTTCGGTGCCGAGCACGCTTTCACAGTCTGATTGGATGTCAATAAGATGCCCTGTCCCGGGGGCCGACCTACGGACACTCCGCACACCGTCTGCTACGGCCCGTATATCGACGGGATGCGGTCCCCAGGCAGTATCCGGAAAGGGGAACGCTGGTACGCCAGGAGCGTCCGCCGGGTGTCGGCCCGGTGCTCTACCATCGCCGAATGTCGTTCACCCTGCGCCAGTGGCATACCGATACCGGCAAACCCGAGCCGGAACCCTCGGTGAGGCAGACACCGGTAGCCCACCGAGAGTCGGTCGGTCCCTGGACATTCGAGATCCGCAGCGATATCCCACTGTCCCCGCTCGACTGTGAACGGATTATCGCCTCTATCGTTTCGCCGGACGGTGCCGGACAGGACCGCGAGGACATCCCGGCCGATGCGGCCGCGCGGGCCGGTGCGGAACTCACCCAAGCGCTCGGCACGGGGCGCAGCCTGGACGACCACCTCGACGACGACGTATCGCTGTTCATCCGGACCGACTTCGGTGACGACGAGGCGTGGCGGGTCGTGGCCGCATTGGCGATGGCCCCCGGCGCGGGCGAGGAGGCCGAATTCGTCGCCACGCTGACCTGCATCGACAATCCGGAGAACGAGGGCATGTCGATCGAGGCACTGCTCGACAAGATCGGCGACCGGCCGACCTACTATGCCTTCCTCGCCGACACCGTCACCCTCACCGACCCCGAACACCCGATCCTCGCTGTCGACACCGGCCCGGAGGAGACCGGCCACGACCGCGGCCGGACGGTCCGAATTGTCCCGTCGGAGATGTGGGGCATCGAAAACAATCTGTCCATCGCCAATATGGACTTTCAGGACTTCGCCGACGCCGCCGACCCGGACGGTGTGTTCCGCGGTTTCGCCTGAGGGCCTGCAGCGGCCGCAATCGAAGTCACAGTCGCTGCAACTCGCTGCGGCGGAACCCAGTTCGCGTTCCACTTTTCGGACCGGGGAGCCGGTGAAAGGGAGCCGGCCGTAGTCGACAGCCTCCGCAGCGCGCAGTGCGGCGGCTGCGCCACGGTCGGGTAGGCCGATCTCGGCGGCGAAGCCGATCCAGTCGCGTGCTTTGAGTTTGCGGGTTCGGCCGCCTACCGGCAGTGCCATCGAATCATCGTCATAGATCAGTGTGCCGGGGATGTCGTATATCGGTGCGATTGCCCATCGTTTGTCCGGAGCTTCGAGCACGCCGAGGTTCTTGGCGTGTAGATCCCCGTTTCCGGTGAGCCAGGCGAACAAGAATTGCAGGTACAGGTTCCGAACGGCGACGCGCGGTGCGTGTACCACGGCGGCGAGTGCCCGGACGACCTCGATCGCGTCCACTGCGTACTTCCCCGCAGGCGGGATTCCCATTACTTGTGTGGCGTCTTCGAACGCCATCCGAGTCCATTCGCCGCCCTGCTCGACGCGGTCGAACCGTCGCACCAGCAATCCGGGCGTGCCCGCCCGGTCGGTGATCAACTGCGCGGCGGCGACGGGAACCTTGAGTAACCGCGCCGCCTCGAGGTGGAGCGCTTCGTTCTCCACCAGATGCGGGAACCCGTCCTGCGAGAGTTTCAGGATGAACCGTCCGAAACCGGCCGCGAGAGGCGTGCTGATCATGGACGTACTGGCCTTCTGCTGCACACCCGGCAGCGCATGAGGGTCGACTTTCTCTACCAGGTCCGTGAAGTCCGGATCGGCAGGGGACTCGCCGCTGACGAGTGCCGGAACCTCGACCAGTGGTTCTCCATGGGGTATCACCTGCACGTCCCCGGGTGCGTCGGTGCCGACCGCCAGTAGCAGGGTGAGTTCGTCGTCGAGGCCGGTTTTCACCGCCCGTCGCAGTACCGACAGCCGGTGTCCTTCGGGGAGCAACCCCGCGAAGTAGGCCGGCAGGCTTCCTCCGAAAGTGCGGATCGGCTCGTCGGTCAGTGGCAGCGTGGTGGCGATCGGTCGATCGGATGCAGTCAGATATTCGGGAAGGTAGCGGAACTCGACTGTTCCGTCGGTGCTCTTCGTCATCGCCGCCGCTCGTCGGCCGGACTTGTAGACGTCCGCGGCGCGAACAGTGCGGAGGCGGGTCAGGTCCGTCATCCGTGGAGTTCCAGGGTGAGACCGAGGACGTCTGCGACCTCGGCAACCGTTCCGATCCCGGTGGTCCCGGTTCCGTGCTCGATATCGCGGACCGTGCGGGTCGATGTTCCGGCGAGATCGGCGAGCTGCTCCTGAGTGAGTCGGTACCGGCGGCGGGCAGCGCGGATATCGGTGCCGATACGCTGCACCCGATTCATACCGTCTCCAATCCGGCAGAATGCTGCCGAAAGCTCGAGAAGTAGTCCAAAGAGTACGGCAGCTACCTTGAATCGGCAAGATTCTGCCGTTTCATGCTTGTGGTTACGTACCTGGGTCGTCCTGACCGCATTTCCGGCAGTATTCTGCCGGAAATGCGGCCGAAGATCTCTCGCCTCGCCCGGTCTTCCCGCCGCCGTTGCGAAGCTCGGGTAGCAATCGCGGACAGGACCGGAAGCTCGGCCGAACCGGTCCGGGGGCGATGATTTATCGGTCCGGAGGGCGTCGTCACCGGTATGTCGACGCATACTCTCGAAACCGCCGGTGCCGATATCGTCTACGACGTGCACGGCCCGCTGCCCACCGCTGAGGGACGGCCGCCGCTGTTCATGATCGGCCAGCCCATGGAGGCGGCCGGCTTCCGGGCGCTCGCCGCGCAGTTCCCCGACCGCACCGTCGTCACCTACGATCCGCGGGGCCTCGGCCGCAGTGTCCGCAAGGACGGTCGCGTCGACCACGTGCCGGAGGTACAAGCGGAGGACGTTCATGCCGTCGTCGAGGCGCTCGGTGCCGGTCCGGTCGAGATGTTCGCCAGCAGCGGCGGTGCGGTGACCGCGCTCGCGCTCGTGGCGGCCCACCCCGGCGACGTGATCACCCTGGTGGCGCACGAACCGCCGCTGATCCCGGTGCTGCCCGATGCCGCGGCCGCCGAACGTGCCCGTGCGGCTGTGCGTGACGCATACGAGGCAAAGGGCTTCGGTGCCGGGATGGCGGCCTTCCTCGCGATGACTTCCTGGCAGGGCGAGTTCACCGACGAGTACTTCGCGCAACCGGCGGCAGACCCGGCCGTGTTCGGGATGCCGACCGAGGACGACGGCTCTCGGGACAACCCGCTGCTGTCGGATCGCTCACGGGCGGTCACCGGCTATCGGCCCGACCCCGGCGTAGTGGCCGCCGCGCCGACCCGCGTCGTCATCGCGGTGGGAGTCGAGACCTGGGATGCGTTCACCGGCCGCACCGCGGTGGCCACCGCCGAACTACTCGGTCAGCGTGTGACCGTGTTCCCGAGCCATCATGGTGGCTTCCTCGATGAAGAGTTCGGGTACGCGGGGCGGCCCGAGGAATTCGCGGACAGGCTGCGGGAGGTTTTGAACGATCGCGGGTGAGCCTGTACCTGCTGTCCGTGAGCTGGATGAATCGGCCGGAGACGTTGTCGAGGTCGATCTCGTTCAGCGCCGCAGCACTCCGTCCCCAGAGGCACGCCCGTGTACCCCGCCGCGCGAGATGACCGACGACGTCACCGCGACCCGCGCGCGCAACGCCGCTGTCAGCGGGAGCTATTCGTAGCGGACGGTCACCGATGGGGTATCGGGGACGGCCTGGCAGGTGAGGATGTAGCCCTCCTCGAGGTCGTCGTCGGTGAGGGCGTCGTTGACCCGCATGGTCGCCTTGCCCTCGGTGAGTTTGGCCATGCAGGTGGCGCAGTTGCCGGATTCGCAGGAGAACGGGGGCGTCAGCCCGGCTCGGCGGGCGCTTTCCAGCAGGGTTTCGCCGTCGCGACGCGGGACGGATTTCTTCTTGCGGTTGAGGAAGATCGTCACCGTGCCTTCCTCGGTGGCGGATCCCTCGGGGGTGGTCGCCGGAGCGCCGGTGCTCTCGGTCTGTGCCACGGGACCGGCGCTGGATGCCGGGGCGGCGAGACCGCCTGACACGGTTGCGGCGGCGGTCACGGCCGCGGTGGAGCCCGCCGGTGCCGCAGGGCTCGGGGTGGCAGCCGCAGTCGGTTTCGTGTTGGAGACAACCTGTGCCGCAAGCAGATTCGAGGCGCCCGCCGTGGGTGGGGCGGTCTTGGCGGGGGCGCCGCCGAACCGCTCGGAGAAGATCCGGCCCGGGCCCGGTAGCGCGGTCTCGATGAGTTCCATGAAGGGTTCCGGGCCGCAGATGTACGCGTCACCGGAGGTGTGGGGGCCGACGAATTCGAGGACCTTCGCGGCGTCCACGTACCCGTGTTCGTCGTCGCGGTGCCGCACGACGGTCAGCCGGCCGGGGTGGCGGGCGGCCAGTTCGTCCAGGGCGGCTTCGAAGATGGCGGAGGTGCGGTCGCGGTCGGCGCACAGCAGGCGGACGTCGCGATCGGTGGTCGCCAGCGTGCTCTTGGCCAGGGAGATGATCGGCGTGATTCCGCTGCCGCCGGAGAAACCGAGTACCGGGACATCGCCTTCGCGCAGGCAGAATCGGCCGGTCGGCACCGTCAGTTCGACCTCGTCGCCCTCGCTGAGGTTGTCGTGCATCCAGTTCGACACCGTGCCGCCGGGTACGCGTTTGACCGTGGTCATGAACTCGGTATCGGTCACCGGGCAACTCGACATCGAGTACGAGCGGAAGTACGGCTTGCCGTCGACCACGAACTTGAACGTGCAGAACTGGCCGGCCTGGTAAGGGAAGGGGCCGTCGTGCGGTTCCAGCACGAAGGTGCGGGTGTCCGGTGTCTCCTTCACGATGCGCGTCACCTTCGCGCGCCGGAACAACGGTGGTCTCGCCATGGTCGCCTCCTTCTGGTATTAAGATTCTATCCAAGCGAGAATAGTATTCTCAAATTCGGATAGGAACTGCCATGAAGCGCTACCGGATCGGGGGACGCAGATGACGGGCCCCACAGTGCTCGCCTTCGAGGACCGCGAGTACACCCGCGCCGAACTGGATGCGGCGGCCGACGGTCTGGCCGAGTTGCTCGCACAGCGCGGGGTCGGATCCGGGCAGCGAGTGGCGTTGATGTCCTCGAACCGCCCCGAATTCGTGACCGCGGTGCTGGCCGTCTGGCGGCGGGGGTCCGCGGTCGTGCTGCTCAGTCCGGCGTGGAAACGTGCCGAGGTCGCGCACGCGCTCGAGATCACCGGCGCGCAGCACGCGCTCGGCGATCATCCGGTGCTGGCCGAGCTCGCGGACATGATCTCCCTGGACGAACCCGCGCCCCCGCCCACCCGCCCGTTCGCCGAGCCCGCGCCCGGCAGTGACGCGGTGCTCGTGTTCAGCTCCGGCACCACCGGTATGCCGAAAGCCGTCCGCCACACCCACGCGTCGTTCGCGGCGGCGGTGCGGCACTGGCGCGACGCGCTGCGACTGGGCTCGGGCGACCGGATCCAGGTGGCCACACCGCCGTCGCATATCCTCGGCATCCTCAATATCGTCACCGCGCTGGAGTGCGGCGCCTGGGTGCGGTTGCACCGGCGGTTCGAACTGGAACGGGTGCTGCGGCACATCGAATCGGACAAGATCACCATCGAGATGGCGGTCGCGCCGATCGCCTTGGCGATGGCGCAGCACCCTGGTCTGGAGTCCTATGACCTCTCCTCGCTGCGCTACATCATGTGGGGCGCGACCCCGGTGACGGCGAGTGTCGCCGAAACCGTCACCCGGCGCACCGGCGTCACCTGGCTACCCGCCTACGGGGCGAGCGAACTCCCGGTGATCGCCTGCAACCCGATCGAATCGCCACGACTCGATTCCGTCGGCAAGGCCGTGCCCGGCGTCGATGTGCGGGTGGTGTCGCTGGCGGACGGACGACCCGTCGCGCCGGGGGCGGACGGCGAGATCCAGTTGCGCGCCGACTCGGTGATGGCGGGCTATCTGCCCGATTCGGCCACCGCGGGGGCGTTCGACGACGGCTGGTACCGCACCGGCGATGTCGGGAATCTGGACGCGGACGGCTGGCTGCGGCTCACCGACCGCTCCAAGGAAATGATCAAGGTCCGCGGATTCCAGGTGGCGCCGGCCGAGATCGAAACCGTCCTGCACGGCCACGACGCGGTCGCCGACTGCGCGGTGTTCGGGGTGCCCGACGGTGCGAACGGCGAAGCCATCGTGGCGGCCGTGGCGCTCGCGAGTCCGGTGACGGCCGACGAACTGATGACGACCGTGCAGGAGCGGCTGGCCGGGTACAAGCGGTTGCGGCAGGTGCTGTTCGTGGACGAGATCCCCCGCCTGCCCTCCGGCAAGGTGCTGCGGCGAGTACTGAAGGAGCGGTATGGACGTCCGGCTGACGAGTGAACAGCGGCAACTACGCGACGCGGCCGCGAAACTGGCCGACGAACTCGGCCCGGGGTCGGTGCTGGACCTGGCCGATGCCCGCCGCCGCACCCGGTTGGAGGAAGCGCTCGCGGGCACCGGTTTCCGGGAACTGCGCTCCGACGGCGCCTCCGGGGTGGAGGTGGCGATCGTGGCCGAGGAGTTCGCGCGCGGACTGGTCGATGTCCCGTTCCTGGGTCCGGTCCTCGCCGACGATCTGCAGGGCCGGCTCGACGGAGACACCGCGCGGTGGACGGTCGCGCACACGGACGCCGCGATCGACGCTTCCGGCTGCGACCGGGTGCTGAAGCTGGAGGGCCGCGGTGTGTTCGCCGGGCCGGTCGGCGACGAGGTCGCCGGCGCGGACCTCACCCGGGCCGCGGGTGCGGCCGCGGGACCCTGGGAGCCGCGGGGCGATATCTCCACGGGACACCGGGATCGCTGGCTGGCGTTGGCGCTCACCGCCACCTGCGCCGACCTGGTCGGTGCCGCGCGTGGAGCCCAGCGGCTCGCGGTGGAGTACGCGAAAGTCCGTAGCCAGTACGGGCACACGATCGGCTCCTATCAGGCGATAGGTCACCTGCTGGCGGAGAGCGAGGCCCTGATCGAAGGATCGATCAGTGTGCTCTGGCATGCCGCCTGGGCCGTCGACGAACTCGAGCCGCGGGAGGCTCTGCGGGCCGCCCGGATCGCCAAGATCTATGCCGCCCGCGCCGCCCGGACCGTCTGCGAAACCGCGATCCAGGTGCACGGCGGGATCGGCAACACCTGGGAATGCCTGGCCCACGTGTATCTGCGGCGGGCGCTGGTGTCCACCGAACTGTTCCCCGTTCGCCTGGAGGAGGCCGGCCTTGGACTTTCGTGATTCCCCGGAGGAGGCGGCGTTCCGTGAACGCCTGCGTGACTGGCTCGCCGGGGTGGCGGGCACCTACCCGACCTCCGGCGACGAGTACTGGGCCCGGCAGGGCGAATGGCATGCCGAGCTGTACCGGGCCGGATTCTTCGGGCTGTCCTGGCCCAAGGAGTACGGCGGACAGGAGTTGGCGCCGGTCTACGACGTGATCCTGGACGAGGAACTGGCGATCGCGGGGGCGCCGCCGCGGCCGAGTCTCGGCTATCTGATCCAGGGGCTGGGCCATCACGCGAGCCCGGAGCTGTGCCGGCGTTTCCTGCCCGGCATGATCGACGGAAGCCAGCGGTGGTGCCAGGGTTTCAGTGAGCCGGGCGCCGGATCGGATCTGGCCTCCCTCACCACCACGGCCACCCGCGACGGCGACGACTACGTCATCCACGGGCACAAGATCTGGACCAGCTACTCCGATGTAGCCGATTGGTGCCTGCTACTGGCCCGCACCGATTCCGCCGCGCCACGGCACAAAGGGATCTCGGCGTTCGTGCTCTCGATGAAGCAGCCCGGGGTGGAGCAGCGGCCGCTGGAGATGATGAGCGGAGTGACCACCGAATTCGGCCAGGTCCTCTTCGACGGCGCCCGGGTGCCCGCGGATCAGCTGGTGGGCGCGCCCGGCGAGGGCTGGAAACTCGCCATGACCGTGGTCGGGCACGAACGCGAACCGTCCACCCTCGGCTACGCCGCGCGCTACGGGAAGCTGGTGCGCCAGCTGGCCGCGCGCACCGACGGCGCGGTCCCCGACGAACTCGCGTGGGCGGCGGTCCAGGCGGAGATGCTGCGACTGCACGTCCGCCGGCGGCTGTCCGAACAACTGGACGGGGTGACCCACGGTCCGCAGGGGTCGCTCGACAAATTGCTCATGACCTGGGTCGACCAGTCGGTCGGGCATGCCGCGCTCGCCGTGGCGGGCACCGGCGACCAGGAGATGTTCGGCTCCTATCTCTACAGCCGCGCGCAGAGCGTGATGGGCGGGACATCGCAGATCCAGAAGAACATCATCGCCGCGCGCATCCTCGGATTGGGAGCCTGAAATGTACGATATGCCACCGGAAATCGACGTCCACGCCGACGGTCCGCTGCGAATCATCACCCTCAACCGCCCGGACGCGCTCAATGCCGTGGACGACGCGCTGCACACCGGGCTGGCCCGGCTGTGGCCGCGCCTGGCCGAGGATCACGACGCGCGGGCGGCGGTGCTCACCGGTGCCGGCAAGGCATTTTCTGCCGGCGGTGATTTCGCCTATCTCGAGGAACTGGGCCGCGATACGGTGCTGCGCGAGAAGACCATCGCGCACGGTCGCGATATCGTGCTCGGTATGGCGCGCTGCCGGGTTCCGGTGGTTGCCGCGGTCAACGGTCCCGCCGTCGGTCTCGGCTGCAGCCTGGTCTCGCTCAGCGATATCGTCTACATCGCCGACACCGCCTATCTCGCCGACCCGCACGTCCAGGTCGGTCTGGTGGCCGCCGACGGCGGTCCGCTGACCTGGCCGCTGCACACGAGTCTGCTGCTGGCCAAGGAGTACGCACTCACCGGCGCGCGCATCTCGGCGGAACGCGCGCGCGAGATGGGGCTGGCCAATCATGTGGTGGCCGATCCGCTGGCCGAGGCGCTGGCCTGTGCGAAGCGGATCGCGGAAATGCCCCGCCAAGCGGTGGAAGCGACCAAGCGCGTATTGAACATCCAGCTCGAGGAATCGGTGGCGGCCACCCTGGACTACGCCACCACCGCGGAGTACCAGTCGTTCCAGACCGACGATTTCCGCGCGACGATCGCCAGGCTCACCGGCGGCAAGTAGATGTCAATCCCGACGATGGTCATATCGGTAGGTGGTCGTTCGGCCGATGTGGTCGGTGATCGCCACTTCTAGTGTCGTTCGCCATGCGAACCAGAGAGTGGGCCGAGATAGGCCGGTGGCTGTTTGTGGCGGTGGCAGTCGTGGTGGCCGGTGGTGTGGTCGTGGTGTGGCTGTCTCCAGGAGGTCTGGGGCAGCCGGGGCCGATCGAGATCACCGAGGGGCTTTCCGCGTCGATGTATCGGGTGTCGGCCGGTGTATTCGATTCCCCGTGGTCGGTTCGGTCGGTGGAGGTGTTCGGGGAGGGGTGCCTGTTGATTCTGGGCGTGCTGTGGGCCGGATCGGCGTGGTCGGGTTTCCGAGGACGGCAGTGGCCGCTGGTCATGACGACCGTGGCGACGGCGCTGGGCACGATCGGGGCATACGTGGTCAGCGAGGCGGTGAAGTTGGTGGTGGATGAGGAACGACCCTGTCGCGCAATACAATCGACGGGCGATGCGCTGTCCTGTCCGCCGACCGGCGACTGGTCTTTCCCGAGCAATCACGCGACCCTCGCGGCGGGGCTGGCGGTGGGGCTGATGGCCGCCCGGCGCAGATTGGCAGTTCCGGTGGTGGCGTTGACGGTCGTGGCGGCGGTATCGCGGTTGGCGGCGGGGGTTCACTATCCGCACGATGTGCTCGCCGGCTGTGTGCTCGGTGCCTGCACGGTCGGTGCGCTGCTGGCGGTGGTGAGATCAGCGGGGTCGGTTCTGCCCGGCGGTATCCGGCGCGACGAGACCGGCCTCGTAGGCCACGACCGCGGCGGCCGCACGGTTGTCGACGTCGAGCGTGGCCAGGATAGAACTCACATGAGCTTTGATCGTCCCCTCCACCACGTTCAGCCTGCGCGCGATCTGCCCGTTGGTCAGCCCGGTACCGAGCAGGGCCAGGACCTGTCGTTCTCGCACGGTGAGCGCTTCGACCCGGGTGCGGGCGCCGGCCCGGCTGTCGGCGGCCGACCGCAGCCCGGAGTTCGCCAGATGGGCAACGACTCGCGCGGCGACCTTCGGTGAGAGATAGGCGGCGCCGTCGGACACCGCGCGCACACCGGCGAGGAGTTCCTCCGGATCGCCGGATTTGGTGAGGAACCCGGCGACGCCGCCGCTCAGCGCCCGCAGAATGTATTCGTCCTCACCGAAAGTGGTGAGCACTATCAGACCGGTGGACGGTGCGATCTGCCGGATCTGGGCCGCGGCGGCGATGCCGTCCAGTCCGGGCATGCGGATGTCGAGCACCGCGATATCCGGGCGGTGCCGCCGCACCGCGTCGACCGCTTCGCGGCCGTCGGCGGCTTCGGCCACGACGGTGATCTGCGGATCGGTACTCAAGATGGTGCGGACTCCGGCGCGGACGAGCGGTTCGTCGTCGGCGATCAGAACTCGCGTCACCGGGTCTGCTCCTCGGCGATCACGTCGATGCCGGCCAAGGTGTCCTCGCCGGTCCGGAAGCACAGGCGGTAGGAATCACCCGAGCGATCGTCGAACGGATTCGCTGTGATCGAGTAGTACTCGCACGCCGTGTCCGGAGGAAGTCGACTGTCCGGGGGTGCGTCCAGTTGCCGTGGGGGAAGGTATTCGGCCACTTCACTGCGGTGCTGTCCGACTTCGAGTCTGTCGAAATCCATCCGGTCGAGTACCGATGTCCGCAAGGTCATTGCCTCCCATATCCGCAAGCCACCGGTCAGCAGCGCGCCCGTGACCAAGGGAACCACAACCGCGGCGACCGCGACGCGCCGCAGGCGGGTACGGTCGCGGTGTTGCTGGTCGACGATCTGAATGTCGAATGCGGAGTCCGGGATCGGATCGCCGTCGCCGCGGTCACCGTCGGGGTGGTTCGGAAACCGCGCATGGACAACGAACTCGTCGCCGTGGCGGCGGTGGGACAGCATCCCGCCGGCCAGCCGGGCCCGCTCCGCCAAGCCCACGAGACCGGAGCCGGTTCCGCCGGCGGTGTGCGCGGAAGCCGAGATCGGTCCGTTGGTAACCGACACTTCGGTTTCCATACCGCGGCAACCGATCCGTACCCGCGCCGACGAGGCCGGAGCATGCTTGGCCACGTTGGTCAAACCCTCCTGCACTACACGGAACACAGCATGCTCGACCATCGGCGACACCCCTGCGGATGCTCCCGCGATATCGAGCTCGACCCGTAGGCCCGCGGCGCGGGCGCGCTCGACCAGATCGGTGATATCCCGCGAGGCCGGTTCACCGGTGGAAGCCCGCAAGATCCCGATCACCTCGCCCAGGTGGTCGACCGCCGCCGCGGTTCGCTCCCTGAGCCGGCGAGCCGAATCTCGATGCTCGGCGGAAAGGTCGTCGGCCATCTGCAGTGCGCCGGCGGACAGCGCTATCAAGCTCAGTTCGTGGCCCAGCCCATCGTGCATATCCTGGGCGATCAGGAGGCGTTCGCGCAACCGTGCCTGCTCGGCGACCATGGCTTTCGCTCGCTGCGCCTGCGCGGCACGGTCCCAGCCCGCCCGGGTCAGCGCGCGCGACAAATACCAGAACCGGCCGAGAAACCACGGCACCATCCCGGCAGCCACGAACACAACCGAGAAGACAGCGGCGGCAGAGGTCGATGACGGCCATACGGACACCACGACCACCACCGACGCCGCCACGGCGACCGACACCACTGCCGCGGGAGATATCGAACGCGCGCGGAAGCCCGCGATAAAACCGCACACCACGACCAATGGAACCCACCGCGCATCGATTACCGCGAGAACCGAACCCGCGACCACCGACCCCAGCGACACCCACTCCATCCACCGCGCGGCCATCGCCGAGCTTTCCGGAAGCATCCTCGATCGAGCCACACACCGACTCTAAGGACCGCGCCTGGTTCACGGCCGGACTTCATCGAGGTCGGTGTCGAGTAACACCAGGCCGGGTACGGTGCCGGCGGCCGGCTGTTGATCGGTGACCGGGCGCTCCGCGGCCTCTCCGTGGAGGGCAGATCCTCGCCGCCGGAACCATGACGGAACTGTCCGCCTCCGAGGGCCCGTGGTTGCAGAGGTATTTCCGAGGCGCCCGAGGCTGACCGTAGACACGCTCGTGCCAACAGCCTGCTCCGGAAAGAGTCTGTGGTACCGCCGGTTTGTACTTCGGAAAGAGCGGTGCGGCCATTGCGGTGGAAAGATTTACGGTCGCGTGTCCGGCCGGGGACAGCGCAGAAGTGTGTCGGTGGTCCCTGGAGGAAAGAATCGATGTCGGGGTGGTCCCGTGTAAGAGCCGAGTTGTTGCAGCGGGTGAAGAGCGTTGTAGACGGTGTTGCCCATCTCCGCGCCGAGCCCTCCTCCCGAACCGCCGATGGACTGCGCGGCGGACTCGAAGCGACCCACGATGCCGAGGACCGAGGCAAGACAACGCTCGCCGCGCGCCGAACCGACAGTTCCCCTGACTATGCCGTACCCAAAGCGTCCACGACGGCGGAGAACCGTCCCACCGGAGCTGCGATACGCCGTCTTCTTCCGGATGACTGGCGGGTCAACAGAGAAATCGCTCTCGCCATGGGTGGCGGTTACCCCCTCGACTTCCGGACAGCTGCCTCGGTCGCGGAGAAAAAAACCGAACAGGAGTTTCGGGCGGATTTCGACCGGCTGGAATCCTTTGTCGCATTCCGGGACGGATCGCCGATAGGGCGCACCCGGCTCGTGCGTGGCGATGACCCTGAGATACTGACGATGGCCGCGGTGTGGGTCTCGCCCGCCGCCCGCGGGGCCGGTATCGGAGACCAACTGATGACCAACGCGTTGGGCTGGGCACGAGAGCACGGCTTCCGGGAGATCAGACTGTGGGTGCGGGAGAACAACGAGCACGCCACGAACCTGTATCTGCGGCACGCGTTCCAATTCACCGGCGAGTCCAAGCCGCACTTCGCCGACCCCTCGTTGCGAACGGTCGAGATGCGCCACGACCTCTTCTGACGACTACCCGATGCGACGGGGACGCACCGCTGTGGGAGCCGCGCAGTCGAATCGACGGCTCCGGTAGCCGGAACCGGAATCACACTGTGGTGACCAGGGTTTCCGAGCGTTGGACTGTCCCGGTGAGGCCGGTACCGTCCTGCGCCGCGAGCAGTGCCGCGGCCCGCCCCATCGTCTCCGGCGGTTCCACCATCTCGGCCGGGATCTCGCCGCCACCCGCGGCCTGCCAGCCCTCCGTCAGGACCACCCGGGACGGGCTCAGGCAGTTCACCGCGATATTGTCCGGCCACAGGTCGGCGGCCAGGCCGAGATAGAGGCGTTCGACCGCGGCCTTGGACACCCAGTAGGCGTTGGACCCGCGGTCCGTCATGTTCACGCCGGTGGTGGTGACCGCGATGAGTGAACCTCCGCCGCGGGCCCGGATATATGGGATCGCCGCGCGGGTCACCAGGAATACGCCGGTGAGGTTCACATCCAGGCACAGCTGCCAGCGCTTCAGCGGGGTGCTCTCGACGGGCCCCAGCCACAGCACGCCGGCATTCGCGACCAGGATGTCGATGCCGCCGAATTCGGTGACGGTGGTCGCCAGTGCCGTGCGCACCGATTCCTCGTCGGTGACATCGCAGGGCACCGGCAGCGCCCGTCCGCCCGCGGCGGCTATTCGCCCGGCCACTTCGTGAATGGTTCCGGGAACCCGGCCCGGCTGCTCGGAGCGGGCCGCCACCGCGACCGACGCGCCCTGCGCGGCCAGAGTCGCTGCTATCGCGGCGCCGATGCCGCGACTGGCCCCGGCCACGAAGGCGACCTTCCCCGTCAGCGGTCTCCCGGCGTGCGGGCTGCGGGTATCGCCACCGGCCCGCGCCGCCGGCCCGGAGTCCGGGCCGCGGCCGTCCGCTGCCGGGGATCGCACGGGCGGCGCGGACAGTCCCGTGCTGTTCGACCCGGACGCCGCACGGCCCGGTTCGGTCGGTTCGCTCACTTCGGTGGGAACCGCAGGGCGCCGTCGAGGCGGATGACCTCGCCGTTGAGATAGTCGTTCTCCACGATCGACTGCACCAGCTGCCCGTATTCCGGCGAGCGCCCCATCCGTTTCGGGAACGGGATCTGCGGCGACCAGTACTGTTCGAGCTGGTCCGCGGCTTTGCCGTAGGCGGGGGTGTTGAACGTGCCCGGGGCGATGGTCACCACCCGGATACCGAGCGGGGACAGATCGCGGGCCGCGACCAGGGTCATCCCGATCACGCCACCTTTCGCCGCGGAGTAGGGGAGCTGACCGATCTGTCCCTCGTAGCCGGCGACCGACGCGGTGTTGACGATCACGCCGCGCGCACCTTCCGCGGTGGGTTCGGATTCGGCGATCGCGGCGGCGGACAGTCGCATTACGTTGAAGACCGCGATCAGATAGAACTCGATGGTGGTACGGAACCCGTCGAGGGCCAGCGGGGTGCCGTCCTTGCCCACCAGCCGCCCGCCGGCGGCGGGCCCGCCGTGGGTGTCGACCGAGATCCGCAACGGTCCGAGGGATTTCGCCTCCTCGACGGCGGCCCGCACCGAATCCTCGCTGGTGGCGTCGGTGTGCACATAGCGGATCCCGAGCTCGTCGGACAATTCCTTGCCTTTGTCGTCGGCGACATCGGCCACCACGACCTTGGCGCCGGCCGCGTGCAGCCGCCGGACCGTGGCCTCGCCCAGTCCACCCGTGCCACCGACGACGATCGCCGAACTTCCCTCGATCTGCATGACGCTACCCTCTCTTGCGATTATCGCTCTCAGATTGAGAGAATACTATTCTCATGTATATCGGCAAGATCGTCGACGTGGGGGAAACTGGAGAGAACTGATGCCTGAAGCCGTGATCGTATCCGCGCTGCGCACCCCGATCGGGACCGCCGTCAAGGGCACGCTGCGCGAAACCACCGCCTTCGACCTGGCCCACCACGTGGTCGAGGCGACGACCAAACAGCTCGAGACCGACGCGCCCATCGACGATCTGATCCTCGGCGAGGGCCGCTACGGCGGCGGGGTGATCGCCCGGCACGCCGCGATCACCGCCGGGCTGACCGGGGTGCCCGGGCTGGCGCACAACCGCCACTGCGCGGCGGGTATGGCGGCGGTGCAGACGGCGGCGGCCGGTATCCGGGCCGGGATGGACCGGCTGGTGCTGGCCGGTGGGGTCAACGCCGATTCCACCGCACCGAAGGCCCGGTTCCGGGTGGGACCCGACGAATGGGCCGATCCGTGGACCTCGCCGTCGCATCCGGATCGGCCGGACGCGCCGAACCTGGACATGTCGATCACCGTGGGCTGGAACGCCGCGGTGAAATCCGGTATCTCCCGGGAAGAGCTGGACGCCTGGGCGCTGCGCTCGCATCGCAATGCGATCGCGGCGATCGACGAGGGACGTTTCGACGACGAGGTCGTCCCGATCGGTACGCCCTTCGGGCAATTCGCGGTCGACGAGCATCCGCGGCGGACGACGACCCTGGAAAAGCTCGCCGCGCTGAAGGTGCTGCACCCCGAGATCGACGGGTTCTCGATCACCGCGGGCAATGCGGCGGGCGCCAACGACGGGGCCGCGCTGCTCACCGTCGCCAGTGACGAACTGGGTCTCCCGGCGCTGGCCACCATCCGGTCCTGGGCGTCGGTGGGGGTGGACCCGGCCGACACCGGCCTGGCGCCGATCGAGGCGATCACGAAAGCCGCGCGCAGAGCCGGTATCTCGCTCGCCGACGTGAGACTGTTCGAGATCAACGAGGCGTTCGCGTCCGTCCCGATCGCGGCCGTGCGCGCCCTGGACCTGGACCCGGGCCTGGTCAACGTCAACGGCAGCGGCTGCTCGCTCGGGCATCCGGTGGCGGCCACCGGGGCGCGCATGATCGTGACCACGGTCCACGAACTACGCCGCCGCGGCGGCGGCCTGGCGATCGTGGCGATGTGTGCCGGTGGGGGGATGGGTTCGGCGACCGTGCTCGAGGTCGCCGCGCCGTGACCGGCAACGGTGCCGCCGGGGGTAGGTCCCCGGCGGAACTGATCGCCGCCGCGCGCACCGGATCGGTGCGCGCGGCGGGCCGGTTGCTCACCCTGATCGAGGGGCCGGCCCGCGACGAGGTGCTGCGGTTGCTGGAACCGGTGGATATCCGGGTGGTGGGTTTCACCGGCCCGCCGGGCGCCGGGAAGTCGACCACCATCGCGGCGGTCGTGAGTACCTATCGCGCACAGGGTCTCCGGGTCGCCGTGCTGGCCGTCGACCCGTCCTCGCCCTACAGCGGCGGCGCGCTCCTCGGTGACCGGATCCGCATGGCCGCCCATATCGACGATCCGCAGGTACTGATCCGATCGATGGCGACCCGCGGGCATCTGGGCGGACTGTCGGCGGCGGTGCCCGCGGCGATCCGGCTGCTGGCCGCGCTGTCCTACGACCTGGTCGTCATCGAATCGGTCGGGGTGGGTCAGTCCGAGATCGAAATCGCCGCTGTGGCCGACCCGACCGTCGTGGTACTCACTCCGGGTGCCGGTGATGCTGTGCAGGCCGCGAAGGCGGGGTTGCTCGAAGTGGCCGACATCCTGGTGGTGAACAAAGCCGACCGTGAAGGGGCCGAACAGACGGTACGTGAGTTGCGCGCCGAATCGGATGCCCCGATTCTCACGGCTGTCGCGGCGACCGGTACCGGTATCCACGAACTGGTCGACGCCGTCGACGCCCACCATCGCGCCGATACCATGCAGCGCCGTGCCGCCCGGGCCCGGGCTCAGATCCTGTCTCTCGCCTACAGTCGATTACGCGTCCATCCCGGACTCGGCGCCCTGGCCGACGCGGTGGGCACGGGCGAATGCGACCCCTATACCGCCGTCGACCAGCTGCTGCGGCCGGTCGGTGACGGAGACCGGTGTATCAGACTATTCGAGTGACCTTCCGATTGATGCCCGGCACCGGGCTCGTCCTCCCGGCGAACGCAGGCGTCCTGCGATTCGGCATGACCGAGCACGCGGCGCAGTGGACGGCGTCAACTCTGGCGGACATCCGCGTCGGCGGGTGGAAGTGCGGAGCACACTGGACCTTCTTCTTCATCCACCACGGCATCCTGGTCACGCCCTATTCCTGCACGGCGTGCGCCGAGCAGACCATGGGCCACTTGATCGTCGAGCGGGAGTACGTCCTGGACCGGGCCGCCGACGTTCCGGTCGCCTTCGGCGACTTCGACCTCTTCGGCTACCCGATCCACGAACTGACCGAGGCCCTCGCCCCGTCGGACCGCCAGCTCCTACTGCCCGCAGACGTCGACCCGCAGAGCACGCACTACCTGTCCGCCGTACGCCTCGACGCCTGTGAAAGCGACCGTCGCTAGAGGTCCGCGTCCGCCGCCAGGTCACCCCGACCTCGACCCCCGCGGCACCGTCCGCAGCAGACGACGACCTTCGTCATCGTCGAGCTCTTGTATCTCGACCATGCCGGCCCGCCGGCAACCCGGCGCGTCGCATCATCCAGCGACGGGCCTCAACCGATGCGTCGCCAGGGCAAATGTTGCCTGATGCCGCTAGCCGCCCGCGGGCCGGTAGTCCGTGTGCAGACGGGTCAATCGCTGGGTTCGGATGCGCCACTCGCCGTCGACCTTGGCGTAGGTCTCGTGGTAGTGACCGAAACCGTGCACGCGGGTACCGTCCGGCCAGGTCAGCCGGTCTTCCATCGCCCAGATACTCTGTGCCGTGGTCTCGCTCAGTACATCGATCTCGGGCGAGTGCCCGTGGTGGATGGTCAGCGCGCCGCCGATCCGGGCGGTGAGGAAAGTGAGGAATTCGTCGGCCCCGGTGATCACCTCCCCACCCGACTCGGACAGGTCGATCACGACGTCGTCGCAGAACAGCGCCCGGAACCCGGACCAGTCCTTGGTGTCCATCAGACGGAAATAGCGGGCTTTCAGCGCGCGCAGTGCCTCGTAATCGTTCATGGCCGTTCCAGGTTCGCGGTGATAGTCGGCAGGTCGAGTACCGTGCGGATGCCCGGTGGCGCCGCACAGACGGGTGCGACGGCGTTGACCGCGCGGTTGGCGGTATAGGAGGGGGAGTGTTCGGCCATCTCCGCGAGCGGGAAAGGGAACACCATATCGATCTCGAGCGGAGCGTCCCCGCGTACCGACAGATGCCAGCCGGTGGGGCGGATATCCCAGCCGGTTTCGGCGTCGGCACCGCAATGCCAGACGGCCCGGAAGGATACGACGGTGTGCCCGGCGCGGCGGCCGGCGATCGTGATGCGCTGCGCCGCCACCGTGCCCTTCTCGACGGTGCCGGCGGCGATCTCGAACGTGTGCCCCGCGGTCGCGACCTCGCCCGCCGCGGTCACCTCGTCGAGGGGCAGGCCGATCCCGTCGGCGAGCAACCGCAGCGACGGCCCGAAGCTGTCGCGTAGATGGTCGAGCCGGGCGGCGGCGAAATCGGCCGGGGGACTGCCGAATCCCATGACGTCGAACAGGATGCCCGGTGAGTTCCGCTGGGAGAGGTCGGCGTATTCCTCGATGGCCAGCGAGTCGAGCCGCAGCTGGATCGAGGCGAGTACCAGCGGTACCGCCTCGGTGACGAACCCCGGGCTGCTGCCGGTGCTGTGGATCGAGGTGGCCCCGGCCGCGCAGGCCGCCTCCACGCGGGATCGGATCCCGGCATCCATAGTGGGTGGGTGATGGAAGAGGCCGACGGTGGTGACGATATTCGTGCCCGCGGCCAGCATCGCGCACACCTCGTCGATATCGCAGGTCTGCGGCATATAGAGCACACAGTCCGGGCGCCGGGCCAGGATCTGCTCGATATCGGCACTCGCCCGGACTCCGGTCGGTGCGTCCAGACCGCAGAGTTCGGCGGCGTCGCGCCCGACCTTGTCCGGCGAATGCGAATAGAGAGCAGCCAGTTCGAGTTCCGGATGGGCGATCACCGCGCGCAGGGCGCGTCGGCCGATGGTGCCGGTGGCCCATTGGGCGACCCGGTACGGGCCGCCGAGGTCACGACCGGCGAAGGCGGCCGGGGTGTCGGGTTGCATCGGATTCTCCGTCCGTGGAGTGCGGTACCTGCCGGTCAGGGACGGAAACGCAGCAGGGCTTCCTGCGCGAACGAGGCGACCAGGGTGCCGTCGGTGGTGAGGACGTCACCGCGCCCGTAGGCGCGACCGTGGGCCAGGACCGTGCCGTGATGCCGCAACAGCAGCCAGTCGTCGCTGCGGAACGGCCGATGGAACCAGAGGGTGTGCGAGGTGGTGGCCGAGGTGAATTCGGTACCGTTGCCGCTGTGCTCGAAACCGTCGAGCTGGCGCAGCACCGTACCGATCACGTTCAGATCGGTCACGTAGGCCACCAGTCCGGGGGCGAGTTCGGGCCCGACCTCGGGGGTGCGCATCCACAGGTCGTATTCGGCCGGGCCCACCGATTTATCGCTCAGATCGGTCAGCGAGCGGGTCTCCCACGGGATGAGCCCGATCTCGATCCGATGCTCGGGTCCCGGCAGCGGCGAGGGCGCCGCGATCTCCTGGCTCTGCCGGCCGTCCTCCATCGCGGTCATGGAGACCAGCGCGGTGGCGATCACATCGCCCTTCTGGCGCGCGACGATGGTGAGGGTCGCGAACGAGCGGCCGCGGTGTTGCGGGTGCACCACGTAGTACACCGGGGCATCGCTCTTACCTTCGCGCGCGAAGATCACGTGCACGGATTTCACGGTCTTGTCGGGGCAGGCGAAAACCGCCGCGCGCAGGAACTGCGCCAGCAGCTGGCCGCCGAACAAACGGTGGTACTCGAGTTGCTGATTGGGACCTTCGAACACCGACAGGGTGGCCTGGGGGTCGGGCGCCGGCGCGTCGTCGTCGCCGGCCTGCGGCGCGGTCGGCCGCAGGCGGAGGTCCATGCAGGCGAGAAGGTCGGTCCAGAGATCGGGCATACAGCGAGTGTAAGCCCGTTTCTCTGATTTGGAGAACGTTATTCTCGCTCAGTCGGCGTGCGCGAAACCCCGGGCGCAGAATTCCCAGATCTCCTCGGCGGAGATAGGGTACGCGGTCTCGTCGTCGATACCGCCGTTGGACTGCGCGGTGAACATGACCGTCTGCATCACCATGGCCGCCATCCGGCGTGGGTTGACCTCGCTGCGCAGCAGTCCGGCCTTGTCGGCGTCGATCATGAGCTCGGTGAACAGCGCCAGCAGTGGGGTGTGCGCGACCTTCACCTGGGCCGGATGGCTGACCAGCAGCTGCGGCGCGAAATCGGTGAACAGCGGGCGCTGCGCGGTCGGATCCGGGCGGCACAGTTCGTAGAGGAGTTCCACGGCCAGTTGCAGTCGTTCCAGGGCGTTGTCCTTACCCGCCGCGGCCGCGCGGATCTGTTCGGCGGTCCGGCTCAGGGCGTCCTCGAACAGGGCCAGCAGCAGTTCATGCTTACCGTCGAACTGCAGGTAGAAGCTGCGCAGGGACTGTTTCGACCGATCCACGACCTCCTGGACCGTGAAATCGGTGGTGCCCTTCTCGGTGATGATCGCCTGGGCGGCATCGAGGAAGCGCTGGACCCGCTGTTCCGCGCGGAGTTTCGCGGTGCGGATCGAGCGCTCGACGGCGCGCTGCTTCCAGGCCGGTTCTTCGCTCGGGCTGGTCACCGGATGACCCGTCCGATCCCATCGATCCCATCTGTGGAGAACATGAGTGCACTGTACCGGAGAACGTCCCATGTCTGGGCAGGCACGTCCCGTGTTCGCACCACTGAGGAGACTATTAATTTCATCTCAAGAGAATGCTATTCTCCTCAACGTAACGCAACCCCGCCACAGGAGGCAGCCCGGATGCTCTTCGAGTTCGATGCCGATCAGCGGCTGCTGCGCGATACGGTCCGGGAAGTCACCGCCAAGGAGTGCCCGCCCGCGGTGATCCGGGAGATCGTGGACGCCGGTGCGGATCCGGGGCGGCTGTGGAAGACCTACGTCGAGCTCGGCTGGACCGAACTCGTGGAACCGGAAGCGACCGTGGAACTCGGTATCGTGATCGAAGGACTGGGCCGGGCGACCGATCCCACACCCTATCTCGCCACCATGACCCAGTTCGCGCCGCTGGCCGGGGATTCGGCCACCGCCGACGGCACCGGTGCCGCGGTGTTCGAGGGGATCACCGCGACCCGCGACGGCGACGGCTGGTTGCTGCACGGCAGCGCCGCTCCGGTCCTGGACGGCGACCGCTGCGATCGTCTCGCGGTGGTCACCGAAGCCGGTGTGTTCGTGGTCCCCGCCCATGTCGTCACCGCCCGGCGGACCGCCGCCTTCGATCCGGTGCTGCACCTGGCCGAGGTCACCTTCGACGCGGTACGGGTCACCGACGGCGACCGTACCGCCGCCGATCCCGAACGGGCCCGCCAGCTGGCACTGACGGGTCTGGCGCTGACGACGGTGGGCGCCTGTCAGCGGGTCCTCGACATGGTGCTCGAGCACGTTCGCACCCGGCATCAGTTCGATACCGCCATCGGCGCGTTCCAGGCGGTCCAGCACAAGGCGGCCGATATGCATCTGGCCATCGAACGAGCCAGGGCACTCGCGTACTTCGCGGCGCTGTGCCTGGCCGAGGACGATCCGCGGCGCAAGCTGGCGGCCGCGATGGCCAAAGCGGCAGCGGGTGAATGCCAGTCGACGGTGTTCCGCCACGGGGTGCAGTTGTTCGGGGCCATGGGCTTCACCTGGGAAAACGATCTGCAGTTCGCGATCAAGCGGGCCAAGGCCGGTGAGCTGCTGTTCGGCGGGGCGGCGCGGCATCGCGCGGTGGTCGCCGCGGAATACCTCGCCGCCGCACGATGAACGGCGCCACCATGGGATCGCGTCTCCGCGGCGGCCGGGCGATCCGACGGCCGCGGGCGGCGCAGTAAGCGGAAGACTCGCGCCGGGCCCGTGCCCGGCGCACCCGGAACCGAGGAGTACTGCTTTGTCGTATATCGACTACGAGGTCGCCGACAAGATCGCGACGATCACGCTGAACCGGCCCGAGGCCGCCAATGCCCAGAACTCGGCGCTGCTGGACGAACTCGATGCCGCCTGGACGCGGGCGGCCACCGACGAGGACGTGGTGGTCATCGTCCTGAACGCCGCGGGCAAGCATTTCTCGGCCGGTCACGATCTCAAGGACGACAGCTGGCCGAAACCGAAGAAGATCACCCTCGACTGGATCTATCAGACCGAGAGCCGGCGGTACCTGGAGTACACGCTGCGGTGGCGCAATGTGCCCAAACCGTCGATCGCGGCGGTCCAGGGCCGGTGTATCGCGGGCGGGCTGATGCTGTGCTGGCCGTGTGATCTCATCATCGCCGCGGACAACGCGCTGTTCTCCGATCCGGTGGCGATGATGGGGATCGGCGGTGTCGAGTACCACGGGCACACCTGGGAACTCGGGCCGCGCAAGGCCAAGGAGATCCTGTTCACCGGCCGCGCGGTGACCGCCCAGGAGGCCGCGCAGACCGGCATGGTGAACACGGTGGTCCCGTTGGCGGAGCTACCGGCCAAGACCGCGGAGCTGGCGGCCCAGATCGCGAAGATGCCGCCGTTCGGATTACGCCAGGCGAAACGGGCGGTGAACCAGACGCTGGACGTCCAGGGTTTCTACGCGGCGGTGCAATCGGTCTTCGATATCCATTCCACCGGACACGGAAACGCGTTGAGTGTGAGCGGCTATCCGATTCTGGTCGACCTCGAACAGATGAAATCGAATATCAAGTAGATCTGCCGCTCGGGGGATCGATCCGTTCGCCGCGGTATCGATCCCCCGATATCGGAAAGTGATCACCGAAAAGTAAACCGGCGGTCAGGGATTCTTCGACACGGGTAGCGTAACCGATTACGACAGCCCGGAACCCTGTTTCCAAATTTCCCTGATGGACAACGAATCCGTGTTCATCGGAAAGGTTTCCGCCATGCGTTCCAGTAGAATCCGGCGTAGTGCCGCACTCATCGGCCTGATGGCGCTGACGGCCACGGCCGTCCTCGGCTGCGGCGATTCCACCGACGATGCCGCCGCCGCCACCTCGGCTCCGGCGGCCACCAGTTCGGCCGCGCCGGCCTCGGCCTCCCCGGAGGTCCAGAAGGAGATCACCGACGCGTTCATCACCTTCTTCGACGGGAAGGCGCCGGCCGCCACCCGGGCGGGGCTCGTCGAGAAGGGGGACGCGTTCGCGCCGATGCTCGAGGGTATGGCCGCCGACCCCCGGGCCTCCGGAACGAGTGTGACCGTCTCCGCGGTCCGACTCGTCGACGACAAGACCGCGGAGGTCACCTATACCCTCCTGCTGGGCGGGAATCCGGTGCTGCCGGACCAGCTGGGGCAGGCGATCGAGGAGGGCGGCACCTGGAAGGTCGCGGCGATGACGTTCTGTTCGCTGCTGGCCGTCCAGGGCAGCGGTGCGCCGAGTCCGGCGTGTAGCTGATCGTCGCTCGCCCGCACTGTTCCCTTCATCGGAACATCCGTCCCGCGCGGTGATACCGCGCGATGGATCCGACCGGGCTCGGGTGCCGCGTATCCATTGCGCAGAATCGATACGCCGCCCGGGCCCGCGGCGGTCACATCGATGTCGTGACAGTGCCCGAGTGGTGAAGGGGTGGTGGCCGCGGAGCGTGGGGCTGAGGGGAAGCCACCTCGGGTGCCGAGGCCGACCCGGATCCTGGATACCCCGGTAGGTAGCCAGGCGCGGGCTGTTTACCGGATTTCTATCCGTTCAAATGCTGCGAATTCACCCTTACCCCAGAGTGTCCCGGGCTAAGCTCGCCGCGGCATCTGCGGCAAACCATGTTTTCCGGAGCTGCGCTTCATCACTCTGCAGAAAGACGAATCGATGTCACGAAGACACCGGGTAGCGCGTATTGCTGCCGCGGCCGGGATCGCGCTTGCCCTGACCGCGGCCACCGGCTGCGGTAATTTCCTCGGCCCGGACAACTGTTATGTGCTACCCGCGGCGGATACTCCCGGAGCGGCCGAGAAGTCGGCGACGGCAGCCGGAGCCGAGGCCGGTGTCGCGGCAGCGGAGTCGCCGGCCGTCGCGAGTGCCGCCATTGTGGGCGCCTACACGACATTCTTCGCCCCGGCCACCTCGACCGCGGACCGTATCGCTCTGGTGGAGCGCGGTCCGGATTTCGAAACCGAGATCTCGGGAATGGCGAACCATATCCGCACGGCACTCACCACCGTCGAGGTCACCAATGTGGTATTGGTTCAGCCCGGGAAAGCCGAATTACGGTTCACCCTGAGCATTTCCGGCAGTCCGGTGGTGGACGGACAGGTCGGCCACGCGGCCCGCGAGGCGGACGGCTGGAAGATAGCGGCCTCCACCATGTGCGGCCTGGTCGCGATCTCCGGGGGAGTATCGCAGGCCTGCGCCTGAACCCACCCGCGACCCGGTAGCCGGAGCGCCTCGTACGGGGGTCGATGAACCGGGCCACCGAGCCACCGCCCTGGTGCGCCGACCAGGGCGAGACGGCGATTCACAGATGCGCGAGCCGCGGCGCGTACCCCAGATCGCGGAGAATCGCGCCGGCCTCCCGGGTGAGGTCCCGGGCACTGCCGAACAGTCCGTCGAGGACCAGAGCTCGCTTGTAGTGACGGTGGAACTCGTGTTCCGCGGTGAAGCCGATACCGCCCAGCACCTGCTGGCAATGCCGGGCCGTCAGCAACGCCGCCCGGCCCGCGGCAGCTTTCGCCAGCAGGGCGGCGAGCGCCTCGGAATCTTCGGGGCGGGGACGGTGCAGGTCCGGATGCGCCGGGTGGTGGGCATCGCCGGGCGATACCGCGAGCGCGGCCTCCGCGCCCTCGACGGCCACCAGGGATTCGGCCAGGCGATGCCGGACGGCCTGGAATCCCGCCACCGGCCTGCCGAACTGATGCCGCTCGAGCGCGTGCCGCCGGGCCAGTTCGAGCATGACCCGCGCCGACCCCACCAGCCACCAGCCCAGTGCCCGGCGTGCCGCGTTCGTCGCGGCGTCCGGCAGTGCCCCGGCGGTCCCATTGGTGTCGTTCGTACGCGCCAACGGCAGTTCGGGATCGACGAGTTCCGCCGTGCCCGCGGGTCGTTCGTCGACCCAGCGCACCCAGGCGCCGCCGGTGAACGGTAGCGGTATCCGCTCGCCGAACGGCCGACCCGCCGCGTGCGCGATCACATCATCGAGCAGCGGGGCGTGGGCGCCGGTTTCACCGAGCAGCCGGAAGACCAGGGGGACGGCGCTCTCGGTGATATCGGCGGGACCGGTGAGCAGGTCGTGCCAGCCCAGTTCGCACAGCGCCGGATACAGGCCGGCGCCGGGGGTCGCGCTCATCGTCTTGCGGAGCGTATCGGTGAGCAGAATCTGTTCGTCGGCGTCCACCGCTCACTCCTTCCCCAGGTCGAGCAGGCGGCGGGCGATGATGTTGCGCTGGATCTCGGCGGTGCCGCCGTAGATGGTCGCCGCGCGCGAATACAGGAATTCCGAGCGCCATTCGGTCTCGTCGAGTTCGACGACACCCGGGAGCAGATCGCGCGCGGTATCGAACAGTTGCTGTTCCGCGGTCGCCAGCAGCACCTTGTCGACGGAGGTGTCGGGTCCCAGCGCGGCGCCGCCGGCCAGTCGCCGCTGGGTGGCCCGGGACCGGCAGCGCGCGGTGTGCAGCGCCAGGTAGGCGGCGCCGAGATCGGCGTCGTCACCGGCGGCGGTCTGATCCAGGACCCGGTCGAGCCGGGTGAACAGGTGGGCGATGCGATGCCAGAAGCAGGTGGAGCGCTCGTACGGCAGCAGATCCATGGCGACCCGCCAGCCGTCGCCGGGCCGGCCGAGCATCCGCTCGGCACCCACCACCACATCATCGAAGTACACCTCGGCGAATTCGTCGACGCCGTGCATGGTGCGCAGCGGTCGTACGGTGATCCCCGGGGTGTCCATATCGACGAAGAACGCGGTGATCCCGTCGTGTCCGGGGCCGGTGCGGGTCAGCAGGACGCAGCGGGCGGCGAACTGCGCCAGGCTGGTCCACACCTTCTGGCCGTTGATCACCCAGTCCGTCCCCCGCCGGTCGGCCCGGGTGCGCAGGGAGGCCAGATCGGAGCCCGAACCCGGTTCGGAGAAGCCCTGGCACCACTGTTCGCTGCCGTCGAGCAGCCGGGGCACCATCCGCGCGGCCAGCTCGGGCCGGGCATAGGAGATCATGGTGGGGGCGAGCACCTCGACCATGGAATAGATACCCGGTTCGGCCAGGCCGCGGGTGGCGACCTCCTCACCGAGCACCGCCCGCAGCAGCGGTTCGCCGCCGAGCCCGCCGACGGTCTCCGGCCAGCCGTACCGCATCCAGCCGCCGTCGTAGAGCGCCCGCCGGACCCGGGCCAGCTGCGCGACCTGGGCGTCGAAACCGGGCTCCGGCCCGGGGGAGAGGTCGTGCTCGTCCAGCCAGGCGCGCAAGCCGGACCGAAACTCCTCGACTTTCGCTTCCGCCTCCGGGCCTGACTCGCTCATGCTGTGCCGATCGGGTATGAGCGAGGGCCCTGCGTGGTCACGCTTCGCTTCCGCCTCCGGGCCTGACTCGCTCATACCGCCGGCCGCTCGAAGGCGTGCGGGATACCGGAATCGTGGATGCCGCTGCGCCGGATGAAGGTCATGGCACGGGTCCGCAACCGCCACCCCTGCTCGGTGCGCAGATAGGTGTCGCTGTAGTAGCCGATCCGCATATCGTGGCTGGACTGCTCCACGAAGCACAGCGGCTGGGTTCCGGTTCCGGTATCGCCGTCCAGCTCGATGAGCGGGGTGCCGGTGAGGAACAGTCCCTTGGGCGCGGCGTCCACGAGTTCGGGGAACACGTCGAGGGTGTAGCTGTCACCGAACGCGCTGTATGTGCCGTCGGGAGTGAATACGCCGACCAAACCCTCGATATCGCCCTTGGTGATGGTTACCGCGTACCGGGCGAGCAACTGCTGGATCTCGATCAGGTCATCGATTGCCGCCATAGACCTTCCCGCCTTTCATGACGAACCGCACCTGCTGGGTGACAGTGATATCGGCCAGCGGATCGCCGGGTACCCCGATCACATCCGCCAGCAGTCCCTCGGCCAGCCGGCCGCGATCGTTCACCTGGATCAGGTCGGCCGCGGTGACCGTGGCCGCCCGCAACACCGACAGCGGGTCCATGCCGCGCTCCACCAACGCCACCAGTTCGTCGGCATTGCGGCCGTGCGGAATGGCCGGTGCGTCGGTGCCGACCGCGATCTTGACCCCGGCGTCGAAGGCCGCCTTCACCGAAGTACGTGCCTTCGGGAACATCTCGGCGGCCTTGGCCTGCAACTCCGGGGCGGCCTTGGACACATCCATGGCGTCGGCGAGGCGAGTGGTCGGCACCAGATAGGTGCCGGCCTGCACCATCATATCGATGGCTTCGTCGTCGACCAGGAAACCGTGCTCGATACAGTCGATGCCGGCCCGGACCGCTTCCTTGACCGCCTCCGCGCCGTGGGTGTGCGCGGCGACGCGCAAGCCGCGCCGATGTGCCTCGTCCACGATCGCGCGCAGTTCCTCGGTCGAATAGTGTTGTGCGCCCGGAGCACCCGTCAATGACATGACCCCGCCGGAAACGCAGATCTTGATCAGCTGGGCGCCGTGTTTGATCTGGTACCGGACCGCTTTGCGTACCTCGTCGACGCCGTTGGCGATGCCCTCCTCCAAGGTCAGCTGGAGGACATTCGGTGCGAACGCGGCGAACATCGTGGGATCCAGATGCCCGCCGGTGGGGGTGATGGCATGGCCGGCCGGGACGATACGCGGTCCGTCGATCCAGCCCGCGTCGATCGCTTTACCGAGCGCCACATCCAGGAGATAACCGCCGGTCTTGACGAACAACCCGAGGTTGCGCACGGTGGTGAACCCGGCGCGGAGGGTGCGCCGGGCATTGCCCACCGCGCGCAGCATGCGCAGTGGTGGATCATCCTGCACCGAGGAGACGAGGCCGGTTTCGCCCCGCCCACCCATCAGCAGGTTGACCTCCATATCCATCAACCCCGGGAGCAGGACGAGATCGCCCAGCTCCACGATTTCACCCTCGGGTTCACCACCGACTCCGACGATCCGATCACCCTCGACGCGCAGGATGCCGGGCCGGACGATCTGGCCGGTGTCCACGTCGAGGAGACCGGCAGCGCGCAGAGTCAGCATGCTCACACCACCGGCTCCCGCACGATATCCAGGTAGGCCGCACCGCTGTCGGGCACCCGGGGCTGCTTCCAGACCTCCACCGGGAACGACGCCATCACCAGCGACTGCAGCAGATGGAACAGATTGCGCGCGTCATCGGGCAGGTCGTCGAGGTCGAACCGGTCGCAATAGGCGATGGCGTCCTCGAGCCGCGCCATACCGGCGTCGTAGAACTCCTGCATCTCCGGCATCGTGGAAGCCAGCCGTTTGGCATAGCGCTCGGGTTCGGTCGGCAGGATCCAGTCCTCGAACCGGGCCAGATCGGCGAATTCGGCCGGCAGTTTCGACTCAGTTGCCATTGCGGTACTCCTCGACTTTCTTCTGGGCGGTCTTGTGCAGGTGGCGCAGCAGGATCTCCTGGTCGTTGAGCGGGAAATCGGTGACGGTGCGGGTCGCGATCATCGTCTGGGTGGCCTCGAGGGTGTTGGCGTCCTGCAACGCGTATTCCTTGAAGGTCACCCCGGCCAGTTCCTGGGCCAGGCGTTCCCGGGCGTTCTTCGCGGGCACGAAGTACAGATTGGCCTCGAAGACGTGCTTGTTCACCGCAGTCGGCCAGTAGTGATAGGTGAGATACCAGCCCGGCGCCCAGAACAGCAGCGACATATTGGGCCAGATCTCGAACTCGTCCACACCCCAGGCTTTGTGGCCGCTGGGGTTGATACCCACGGGCAGCGGGTCCAGGCCCTCGATATCGGGCCGGTCCCACGGTCCGAACAGGCCGCTGCGCAGGATTCGCTCGATCGGCTTGACCATGTTCAGGTCTTTGGGCGGTGCCATCCCGCCCCACGACGAGATCATCGAATGCGGTGCCTGGATGTCGTAGTGCAGGGCCTCGTAGCCGTAGCCGGCGAGTTTGTCCGCTTCGTCCTTCACTGCCTGCTTCATATGCAGGATCGGCGCGTGGTAGAACTCGGCGAATGCGTCGATGAACAGTTTCCAGTTGCTGCCGACCTCGGCCTTGTAACTGAACACCTCGGTCATCTCGTGGAAGGGATAGCCTTCCAAGCCCTTGATCATCGGGCCGAGGAAGGTGGTCAGCGGTTCGGCGTCGGCGTCGAGGTTGACGAAGACGAACCCCTCCCACACCTCGCAGCGCACATCCTTGAGGCCGTAGTCGGCGCGGTCGAGGCCGAAGAACTCCTTCTCCTGCTGGACGAAGGTCAGCTCGCCCTCGAGGCTATAGCGCCAGGCGTGGTATTTGCAGGTGAACTGTTTGCAGAAGCCCGAGGTCTCCTCGTTGGGGAAATCGTCCCAGACGAGTTTGTTGCCGCGGTGGCGGCAGACGTTGTGATAGGCGTGGATCTGGTCGTCGTTCCCGCGCACGATGATCAGCGAGGTACCCGCGGAGGGGAGTTCCTTGGTGAAGTAGTTGCCCTTGCGGGGCAGGCGCTCCACCCGGCCGACATTGAGCCAGGTGCGCTTGAAGATCGCGTTGCGCTCGTCCTCGTAGAACTCGGGGTCGATGGAATCGCTGTAGTCGACCGGTTCGGTGCCCAGGTCCGGGTAATGCTCGGTCCAGCTACCCGCTGCCGGTTTGTTGAAGTGTGCCAAGGGATTACCTCTCGTACTCGGATCGGACGCCGAAGGTGTTGAAGGCCGCGGCGAGCGTGTTGTAGGTGCCGATGGTGAAGATCAGGTCCATGCGCTGCTGTTCGTCGAGGTGTGCGCACAGCGCGTCCCAGGTGGCGTCGGCCAGATTCGACTTTTCGTCGAGCTCGTCGACCGCCCGCAGGATCAGCTGATCGAGCGCCGCGGTGGCCTCGCCCCGCCGGACCGCCTCGATCTCGGCTGCGGTGATGCCTTCCGCGAGCGCGGCTTCCCGGTGGTGGTTCCACTCGTAGATACAGTCCCGCCGGTGCGCGACCCGCAGGATCGCGAGCTCACGCAGGCGGGCCGGCAGCGACGACCGGAACAGCAGATGGACGTTCAGGGTCAGGAACGCCTTGGTGAGCTCCGGATGCCGGACCAGCGTCGACAGGGCGTTGCTCGCCGATTCCGGATTGCGCAGCCGGCGCGGGAGCATCACCCGGAGCGCGGCGTCGACTTCGTCGTCCCACTCTTCGGCGGGTAGCGGCGGTACACGCATCGCGCCTCCTCTCGATGAGAATGGTATTCTCGATTTCGGATAATAGGTTTCCATGCGGCGGCCCGTTAGTCAACGCGAGGGTCTACGGACAGGTCGTGGGCACTGTGTACACCGGGGCCTGTCGGCGTTCGGGTGCTGCGAGCTATGGGTTCGGACCTCCTGTGTGCCCGGAAAACAGGATATTGATTCTCGATTAGTGAGAAGCTAGTTTTCACTCACTGAGAGCTATGGATACGGCCCGGCCGCCCGGGAAGTCTCGCCGCGGAACTCGGTGCGCGGGCGGACGCTGTACCGCCCGATCACGATCGGCCGGCCGATGGGGCCGGCGCAGAAAGGACCGTCGTGAGACCGAAGCGAATAGCCGCCGGCCTGATCGCCGTGGCATTGCTCGCCACCGCCGGTTGCGGAGGCCGTACCGGAACCGAAACCGGGAACACCTCGTCCGGTGATTCGGTGGTCGCCGATTTCGGGGACCTGACCGGTGTCTGCCAGGACGGCGATGCCGCCGGGTCGCCGACCCAGGGCGTCACCGACACCGAGATCACCGTCGGCGTCTTCTCCGATGTCGGCTATTCGAAGAACCCGGAATTCGTGGACGCCGCCAAGGTGTTCACCTCGTGGTGCAATGCCGCGGGCGGGATCAACGGGCGCACCATCACCACCGGGACCCACGATTCCAAGGTGATGGCGGTACGGCAGAAGATGGTGGAGGCCTGCCGGACCGATTTCGCGCTGGTGGGCGGCGGCGCCGGGCTCGACGGTCTCGGTGTGAAGGAACGCCTCGAGTGCACCCTGCCCGATATCCCGGCGCAGGTCTCCCAGCAGCCCAACCTCGGCGCCGACCTGCAGGTGATCCCCTCACCCAGCACCTATGCCCACTACGACCCCTACAACGCCTTCCGTCGGTGGCTGACAACGGAGGCATACCCGCAGTCGGCCGGCGCGGTCGGGATCATCAACGGTGACTCCCCGGTCACCAAGGTCCTCGGTGACAAGGCCGTCGAATCGCTGAAGGCGATGGGCGCGAACGTCGTCTACAACGAGCTGTACCCGGTGGGCGGGGTGACCGACTGGACGCCCTACGCGCAGGCCATCAAGAACAGCGGGGTCCGCGGGCTGATCTGGTACGGCGAGGACGCGCCGCTGGCCAAACTCGAGGAGAAGCTGACCTCGATGGACTACAAGCTCGACTGGATCGACCCGAACAACAACGCTTTCCGGCCCGACTACGTGGAGTTGCTCGGGCGTTCGGCGAGTTACCAGAACAACCTGGTCGACTTGGGCGGTGTGGTGCCGCCGCAGCTGGCCGGTGAATCGGCGGCCATGCAGCAGTTGCAGGACCTCTATCAGAAGTACGCGCCGGACGCGGTGATCACCCTGCCGGCCGTCCGTGCCTTCTCGGCCTGGCTGCTGTTCGCGAAGGCGGCGAGCAGTTGCGGTGCCGAGCTGACCCGGACCTGCCTGATCGAGGCGGCGCAGAAAGAGAACGCCTGGAACGGGGGCGGGCTGCACAGCCCGAACGACCTCACCAACAAAGACGCTCCGCCGACCTGCTTCAACGTCATGCAGGCGACGCCGGACGGCTGGAAGCCCGCGGAATTCGGTGCCGACAACGGACTGTTCCGCTGCAACACCCCGCCCTACCGCTACACCGGTGACTACGGCGAGCCGATGACGCTCGCCGATGTCGGCAAGACCATGGCGGACGTCGAGTAATCGATCATGGATCAATTTCTCGCCTTCGGGATCGTCGGGCTGAGCACCGCCGCCGTCTATGCCGTCATCGGCAGCGGTCTGGTGCTCACCCATACGACGACCGGAATCTTCAACTTCGCGCACGGCGCCGCCGGTATGATGGCGGCGTTCTCGTACTGGCAGCTCACCGCCGGGTGGGATGTCCCGGTCCCGGCCGCCCTGGCGATCGTGCTGCTGGTGCTGGCGCCGCTGTCCGGTCTGCTGGTGGAGCGGGCACTGCGGGCGGTCCAGGGTCTCGGTGACGCGGAGAAACTGGTGATGACGGTCGCGCTGCTGAGCGGGCTCATCGCCACCGCGCGCTGGATCTGGAATCCGATGCAGGCCCGCACCCTGCCCACCTTCTTCGCCGAAACCGAACCCCTCCGGATCGGCTCGGCCACCGTCACCTGGCATCAGGCGCTCACCATGCTGGTGGCGGTCGCCGTCGCGGTGGGTCTGCGGGTGCTGCTGTTCAACACCCGCACCGGGGCGGAGATGCGGGCCACCGTCGACGATCGCGCGCTGGCCGGTCTCACCGGCGCGGACCCGATCCGGGCCAACCGGGTCGCCTGGATGCTGGGCATCGAATTGGCGGCCGTGGGCGGCATTCTCATCGCTCCGACGGTGTCACTGGACGCCGCCACGCTGTCGCTGCTCATCGTCAGCGCCTACACCGCGGCCATCTTCGGCCGCCTGCGCAGTCTGCCGATGACCTTCGTCGGCGCGATCGTGGTCGGGCTGATGGAGAGCTACCTGACCGGATACCTGCCGCAGCACGAGTATCTGCCGGGGCTGCGACTGGCCGCGCCGGCGCTGTTGCTGCTGATCGCGCTGCTGCTCTTCCCGCACGGCCGGTTGCGCGGCCGCGACCGCAAACTCAGCCCGGTGCCCACCCCGTCGCGCGGCGGGGCGCTGTTCTTCGCCGGCGTGATCGCGCTGCTGGGCCTGATGGTCGCCACCACTCTCGGCGAAAGCGATCTGATCGCCTACGGTCCGATGTTCGCCTTCGGTGTCATCGCGCTGTCGTTCGTCCCGCTGTCCGGTTACGCGGGACAGATCTCGCTGGCACAGCTCAGCATGGCGGGTATCGGTGCCGTCGCCTACGCCCATCTGGCTCCGGACGGTCAGTGGTGGGGGTTGCTCGGGGCGGTGCTGATCGCGGCCGTCGCGGGGGCGCTGGTCGCGGTCCCGGCGCTGCGTTTGTCCGGGGTGTACCTGGCCCTGGGCACCGCGGCCTTCGCGGTGATCCTGGACCGGTGGATCTTCACTCTGCCCGCGTTCGAGATCGGCGGCGTGCGGATCGCGTTCTTCGACCAGGGTTCGGTGGAAGTGGCCGGAGTGAATCTGTTCGGGCTGAAACTGGAGGAGACAGCGCAGATCACCGTCTTCGCGGCGGTCTGCCTGGCACTGGCCACCCTCGGCGTCGCGGTGCTGCGCCGCGGGCGCTTCGGCCGCCGGCTCATCGCCCTGCGCGACAGCGAGGCCGCCTACGCCACCCTCGGCGGCAACCTGCTGCTCGCCAAGGTCGCGGTCTTCGCGCTCAGCGCGGGCCTGGCCGGGTTGGGCGGCGCGCTCTACGGCATGCAGATCGGCTCGGTGACACCGGAACAGTTCAATTTCGTGGCCGGTATGCCGATCTTCCTGGTCGCCGTGTTCGCCGGACTCGGTGCCCTGGGCAACGGGCTGTTCGTCGGCGTCGCGCTCTACGGGCCGCTGCTGGCGGTCCCGGTGCTCTTCCCGTCCACCGAGAACCTGATCCATGTGATCCCGGCACTGGCCGGTATCGCCTTCGGCGGCGGGGTGGTGAGCCACGGCGCCGTGGCGCGGATGCGGGAGGGTTTCGAGGCGGCTATCCGCAATCGGGTGGCCCTGGCCGCCATGATCGGTATTCCGGTGGTGCTGTGGCTGCTGCGGCTGGCCGGTGCCATCGACGGCTGGATCCTGTTCTGGGGCTCGGTGCTCGGCGTCTTCGCGGTCCGGATCCGGGCGAACAACCGGGAACAGCGCGCCACCGCGAGCGAACCGGATGTACCGGTCGAATGGTGGGGTGTGAAACGCCCGTGGCGCGCCGCGGACAAGGAGGTGCTCGACCATGCCGTCACTGCTGCACGTTAGCGATGTCACCGTCACCTTCGGCGGCCGGCGAGCCCTCGACGGCGCCGGGCTGCGCGCCGAGGCCGGGCAGGTCACCGGCCTGATCGGCCCGAACGGAGCGGGGAAGAGCACCCTGTTCGATGTGATCTGCGGATTGCGGCGTCCCGCGGCGGGCCGGGTCCGGCTGGGTGAGAAGGACATCACCCGGCTGGCTCCGGCGCGCCGGGCCCGGCACGGGATGGCACGCACCTTCCAGCGGCTCGAACTGTTCGGCCGGCTCTCGGTCCGCGACAACCTGCTCGTGGCCGCCGAACTCGGCCCGCACCGGCGACGCGCCGCGCAGCTCACCGACGAGATCATCGACCGCCTCGAATTGGGCGCCCGCGCCGGCGATCTCGCCGACGCCCTGCCCACCGGACTGGCCCGGCTCGTCGAAGTGGGCCGGGCGCTGGCCGTGCGGCCCACGCTGCTGCTGCTCGACGAACCCGCTGCCGGGCAGGACAGTACGGAAACGGACCGGTTCGCCGGGCTGCTGCGTTCGGTCGCCGCCGACGGCACCGCCGTGGTGCTGGTCGAACACGATATGGGCCTGGTGATGAACGTTTGCGACCACGTGTACGTCCTGGATCTCGGCACGGTGATCGCCGAGGGAACTCCGGAGCGGATCCGCGCCGATGAACAGGTCCTCGCCGCATACCTGGGGGCCGCATGACCACCCTGCTGGAACTACGCGGTATCCGCGCCGCCTACGGCGCGATCACCGTGCTGCACGGTGTCGATCTGAGCGTGCGGGCGGGCGAGGTGGTCGCGCTGCTCGGCCCCAACGGCGCCGGTAAGACCACCACGCTCTCGGTCGCGGCCGGGGTGCATCCGGTCGCGGACGGGGAACTCCGCCTCGGCGGTCGCGTGGTGAACGGCGTCGACCCCCGGGATCTGGCACGCGCCGGGGTCTGCCTGATCCCGGAAGGCCGGGGCATCTTCCCGAACCTCACCGTGCGCGACAACCTGCTCCTGATGACCTTCACCGGCCGGCCCCGCGCGCACATCGAGGAGATCGCCTTCACCCGCTTCCCGATCCTGGCCCAGCGGGCCGGACAGACCGCGGGCACGCTCTCCGGCGGCGAACAGCAGATGCTGGCGCTGGCGCGCGGCCTGGCCACCGATCCGGCCGTACTGATGCTGGACGAATTGTCCATGGGGCTCGCGCCGCTGGTGGTGGGCCGTCTCTACGAGCAGGTCGCCGAGATCGCCCGGCAGGGCGTCGCGGTGCTCGTCGTCGAACAGTTCGCCGCCGCCGTATTGGATATCGCCGACTCCGCCGCCGTCCTGGTGCGCGGCCGCGTCGAATATCAGGGCCCGCCCGATCAAGGGCTCCGCAACGAATTGGCCACTCTCTACCTAGGAAGTTCCGCATGACCGAATCGACCCGGGCCGACCGTTTCGTCGCCGAGCTCGCCGAACTGAAGATCCCCGACCCCGCCGCCGGCCGCGGCGCGCTGTGGTTGCGCGCGGGCGGGGCACTGCTGATTCTCGGGCCGGTGGTGACGGTGCTGGCATATCTGATGTCGCACAACACCTCCGACGCGCTGGTCCAGCGCGACGCGCTCGTCATCGCCCTGGCCGGGGTGGCGCTGAGCATCGTGGGGGCGGCGCTGTTCCTGCGCTACTCCTTGACCGGGGTCCTGCGGTACTGGATGGCCCGGCAGTCCTACGACCTGGCCCAGCTGGCCGAACGGTTGCACGGGGCCACAGAGAAGGAATCCGGTGCGGTCACGGTGCCACAGCGGTGAGAGCTTGCGGCCTACCGCGGTGTATCGCCAGAGGGCCGATATCGGCATCGACGCGGCGTTGCGCGTGGCGCCGGGGCGGTGATACCTGACGAAAACTCGCCGGTCTCGCAGCGGCGAACCGTTCTGGGACCGAGTGGTCGACCGCTCCGGAGGAACCGCTCCGGCCACGGCGGTGAATCGCCCGGGCAGAGCCGGTGGACCGGTCCGGATCCGCGGCGGTGGACCGGTCGGGGCAGACAGTGGGACGTTCCGTCTCAGCGGTGACCCGATGCGGGCGAGGGGACCCGCCGGCCGCGACGGCGGTGCAGGTATACACCGCGGTCGACCGCGCCGGGCCACCGCGGCGGGGCCGGGTACGCGTTTGCGATGCGGGGCCGCGGTCCGGCGACGACGAGAGGGAGTTGATGTGTCCGACGGTATGAGTTTCGAGCTGAGCGAGGATCAGCGGCTAATCCGCGACTCCGTGGCCGAACTGGCCCGGAAATTCGACGATCAGTACTGGATGGAGAAGGACCGGGAACACGAATTCCCCACCGAGTTCTATCGTGCCATCGCCGACGGCGGCTGGCTGGGCCTGTGCATTCCCGAGGAGTACGGCGGGCACGGCCTCGGGATCACCGAGGCCTCGATCCTGGCCGAACAGGTGTCGCGGTCCGGCGGCGGAATGAACGCCGCCACCTCGATCCATATGTCGATCTTCGGTATGCAACCGGTGGTGGTGCACGGTTCGGCGGAACTGAAACAACGCACCCTGCCGCGGGTCGCCCGCGGTGACCTGCACGTCTGCTTCGGGGTCACGGAACCGGGCGCGGGCCTGGACACCAGCCGGATCACCACCTTCGCTCGCCGCGACGGCGACCACTACGTGGTCAACGGCCGCAAGGTCTGGATCTCCAAGGCGCTGGAGTCGGAGAAGATCCTGCTGCTGACCCGCACGCAGAAGTACGAGGATGTCGAGAAGAAGACCAGCGGTATGACGCTGTTCCTCACCGATATCGACCGCGACCACATCGATATCCGGCCCATCCCGAAAATGGGCCGCAACGCGGTGTCCTCCAATGAGCTGTTCATCGACGATCTGCGGATACCGGTCGAGGACCGGGTGGGGGAGGAGGGCCGCGGGTTCGAATATCTCCTCGACGGCCTGAATCCCGAACGGATGCTCATCGCGGCCGAAGCGCTCGGGCTGGGCCGGGTCGCGCTGGACCGGGCTGTCCGGTACGCGAACGAGCGTGAGGTCTTCGGGCGGCCGATCGGCAAGAACCAGGGGATCCAGTTCCCGCTGGCCGATTCGCTGGCCCGGCTGGACGCGGCCGAACTCGTACTGCGCAAGGCGACCTGGTTGTACGACCAGGGCAAATCGTGCGGTCGAGAGGCCAATACCGCGAAATACCTCTGCGCGGAGGCAGGCTTCGAGGCCGCCGACCGGGCAATGCAGACGCACGGTGGAATGGGCTATTCGGAGGAGTACCACATCTCCCGGTATTTCCGGGAGTCGCGGGTTATGCGGATCGCACCGATCAGTCAGGAAATGATCCTCAACTATTTGGGGTCGCACGTATTGGGAATGCCGAGGAGTTACTGATGGCAGCGAACAACGGTTTGTTCGATCTGACCGGCCGCACGGCCCTGGTCACCGGGGCGGCCGGCGGTATCGGTTCGGCGGTGGCCCGCGCGCTGGCCGCCCAAGGGGCCGCGGTACTGGTCACCGACCTCGACGGCGGCGCCGCGGGCGCGGTCGCCGAGAAGATCACCGCCGACGGCGGCACGGCACAGGCGTGCGCCCTGAACGTGGCCGACCCCGAATCCGCGGTGGCCGCCGCCCGGCAGGCCGCCGAATTGGGCGGCGGGACGGTCAACATCGTGGTGAACAATGCCGGGATCACGGCGCCGGCCATGTTCCCGAAGACCACGCCGGACTCCATGCGCAAGATCTTCGATGTGCACGTGCTCGGCACGTTCAACTGCAGTCAGGCCGCACTGCCCTACCTGCCGTCCGACGGCACCGGCCGCATCATCAACGTGACCTCCTCCGCGGGTCTCACCGGAACCCTCGGCCAGGTCAACTATTCCGCCGCCAAGGCCGGGATCATCGGCATCACCAAGTCGCTGGCCCGGGAACTGGCCCGGAAGAACATCCTGGTGAACGCGCTCGCCCCGCTGGCCGCGACCCCCATGACCGAAACCATCCGCACCGACGAGAAATTCGCGGAGCAGATGCTCAACCGGATACCGCTGCGCCGCTGGGCCGAACCCGACGAGGTCGCGGGCGCATTCGTCTTCCTGGCCTCCGATGCCGCGTCGTTCGTGACCGGCCAGGTGCTGCCGGTCGACGGCGGCATGGTGATGTGATGGCCACCGCCGGACCGCTGGCCGGAGTGCTGGTGGTGGCGTTGGAACAGGCGGTATCGGCGCCCATGTGCACCCGCACCCTCGCCGATTTCGGCGCCCGGGTGATCAAGGTGGAGAACCCGGCCGGCGGTGATTTCGCCCGGCACTACGACGATGTCGTGGCGGGCCAGGCAGCCCATTTCGTCTGGGTCAACCGGGGCAAGGAATCGGTTACCCTCGACCTGAAATCCGGCCGGGGTCTGGCGGTGCTGCACGAACTGCTGACCCGCGCGGATGTGCTGGTGTCGAATCTGGCGCCGGGCGCCACCGCGCGGCTCGGCCTGGCCCCCGCCGATCTGGCCGGACGACATCCACATCTGCTCGCGCTGGAGATAGACGGTTTCGGGGCGGGCGGCCCGCTCTCGCACAAACGCGCCTACGATCTGCTCGTCCAGGCGGAGTCCGGGGTGTGCTCGGTGACCGGGCGCCCGGGCGAACCGGCCAAACCCGGACCGGCGGTGGCGGATGTGACCACGGGACTGTATGCGGCACTGTCGATCGTGACCCAGCTGTGCGGACGATATCGGGAGACCGGTACCACCGGTGGCTCGATCAGTATCAGCCTCTTCGACACCATGGCCGAGATGATGGGCTACCACCTGAACTACACCCGGCACTCCGGGGTGGAGCAGCAGCCGCTCGGTATGAGCTCGCCCGCGGTGGCGCCGTACGGCGCCTATGCCACCGGGGACGGGCAGACCGTGGTGCTCGGCACCACCAACGACCGGGAGTGGCAGCGGCTGGCGCGGGAGATCCTGGGCCGCCCGGATCTCGCCGGGGACGACCGTTTCCGGAGCAATTCAGACCGGGTGCGCAACCGTGGGCTGCTGGACGAGGCCATCGGCGACTGGTGTGCCCGGCACACCCTGGCCGAGGTGCAGAAGGCGGCCGACGAGGCCGGTATCGGCAACTCGCGGTACAACACCGCGGCCGAGATGATCGACCATCCGCAACTCACGGCCCGCGATCGCTGGCGTGCGGTGGACAGCCCCGGCGGGCCGGTGCCCGCCCTGCTGCCACCGGCCGTGATCGCCGGTTTCGATCCGCCGATGGGCGCGGTTCCGGGACTGGGCGAGCACACCGACGCCGTGCTGCGGGAACTGGGCCGGTCGGCGGCGGAGATCGACGGGCTGCGCGCCGACTCGGTGATCGGGCCCGCATACCGGGCCGTGGGCGCGGGGGAGCGACAGTGACGAACGGCGAGCCGCCCACCGGCGAACCCGAGCTGCTGGTGGCCGACCGGGCCGGAGTGCGGACGGTGACCCTGAACCGGCCGCACCGCAAGAATGCCATGACCTGGGCGATGTGGCGGGAATTGGCGGATGTCCTGCGCGATACCGGCGGCGACCGGTCCGTGCGCGCGCTGGTGCTCACCGGCGCCGGGGGCGCATTCTGTTCGGGAGCCGATATCTCGGTGCCCGATGCCCGGCACCCGATGGACAAACTGCGGATCTTCACCGATCTCGCTCTGCAACTGCACGAACTGCCGGTTCCCACCGTCGCGAAGGTGACCGGAGTGGCGGTCGGCGCCGGATGGAATCTGGCCCTGGGCTGCGATCTGGTGGTCGCCACCCCCGGGGCGACATTCGCGCAGATCTTCGCGCGGCGCGGGCTGTCGGTGGATCTCGGTGGCTCCTGGTTGCTGCCGAAACTGGTCGGCCTCCAGCAGGCCAAACGTCTGGCCCTGCTGGCCGAGACCGTCGACGCCGCACGCGCCGAGGCGCTGGGATTGGTCACTTGGGTGATCACGGACGCGGAGATAGACGCGTTCACCGCGGATCTCGCGGACCGGCTGGCGGCCGGGCCGCCGGTCGCGCTGGCGCAGACCAAGGCCTTGCTGAACGAGGGTGCAGACTCGACATTACGAGAGGCTTTGGCCGGCGAGGCCCGGGCCCAGGGAGTCAATTTCGCCACTGCCGACGCGCCGGAGGCGTACGCGGCCTTCGCCGGGAAACGCACACCGCGTTTCACCGGCGCCTGGTCGCTGCCCCCGGCCGGCGGCGAGAAAGAGAGCGGGTAGATGCGGGAAGCAGTGATCGCCGGCGCGGTGCGCACACCGGTCGGCAAACGGAAGGGCGGCCTGTCGAGTGTGCACGCCGCCGACCTGTCCGCGGTGGTGCTGCGGGCCCTCGCCGAACGCACCGGCGTCGACCCGGCGCTGATCGACGATGTGGTGTGGGGGTGTGTGTCCCAGGTCGGCGATCAGTCGAGCAATATCGGCCGGTACGCGGTACTGGCCGCCGGCTGGCCCGAATCCATCCCCGGGACCACGGTGAACCGGGCCTGCGGGTCGAGTCAGCAGGCCTTGGATTTCGCGGCGCAGGCGGTGCTGTCCGGTCAGCAGGATCTGGTGGTGGCCGGCGGGGTCGAGGTGATGAGCCGGGTGCCGCTGGGCGCCGCCCGCGCGACCGGACAGCCGTACGGCCCGGCGGTGCTGGCGCGTTACGAAGATTTCTCCTTCAACCAGGGAATCTCGGCCGAACTCATCGCCCGGAAATGGGGTTTCACCCGGCCGGTGCTCGACGAGTACTCCGCGCGATCACACGAGCTGGCGGCCGCCGCCCAGGACCGGGGCGCGTTCGAGGAGCAGATCGTCGCGGTCGACGCGCCCGCCGGGGAGACCACCGAGGGGGGAAAGGTCACCGCCGACGAGGGGATCCGCCGCGGTACGACCGCCGCGAAGCTGGCGAATCTGAAACCGGCGTTTCAGGACGACGGCGTCATCCACGCGGGTAACTCCTCCCAGATCTCCGACGGCGCCGCGGCCCTGCTGGTCACCACTTCCGAGAAGGCCGCCGAACTCGGCCTGACCCCGCTCGTGCGCTACCGCGCGGGTGCGGTGGCGGGCGCCGACCCGGTGCTCATGCTCACCGGTCCCATCCCGGCGACCGAGAAAGTGCTGCGCAGAACCGGGCTCACGGTCGCCGATATCGGGATCTTCGAGGTGAACGAGGCGTTCGCGCCGGTCCCGCTGGCCTGGCAGGCCGAAACCGGCGCCGATCCGGAGCGGCTCAACCCGCTGGGTGGTGCCATCGCACTCGGACATCCGCTCGGCGGTTCGGGCGCGGTGCTCATGACCAGGATGATCCATCACATGCGGGACCACGGGATCCGCTTCGGCCTGCAAACCATGTGCGAGGGCGGCGGCACCGCCAATGCCACCGTCGTCGAACTCGTCTCCTAGGAAGAACATGCGTCGCGATCTGTTCACCGCCGACCACGAAGCGTTCCGGGATCTGGCGCGCGAGTTCATCGAGAAGGAGGTGGTGCCCCGGTACCCGGACTGGGAGAAGCGGGGGCAGATGCCCCGCGAGGTGTTCCGGCGGCTGGGTGAACTCGGTCTGCTCGGTACCGCGATCCCGGAAGAGTACGGCGGGATGGGGGTCCGGGACTACCGGTACAACGTGGTGTTGCAGGAGGAGGCCCAGCGGGCGCTGGTGACCCTCGGTACCGTGCGCACCCAGCTCGACGTGATCCTGCCGTACCTCCTCGGGTACGCCGACGCGGCGCAGCGGCAACGGTGGTTCGCCGGACTCGCCGACGGGAGCCTGCTCACCGCGATCGCGATGACCGAGCCGGGCACCGGGTCCGATCTCGCCGGTATCCGCACCACCGCGGTCCGCGACGGCGACGACTATGTGCTCAACGGAGCGAAAACCTTCATCACCGGCGGTCTGCTCGCCGATCTGGTGATCGTGGTGGCCCGCACCGCGACCGATCCGGACAACCGGCGGGCGGGCCTGACCCTGCTGGTGGTGGAGGACGGGATGCCCGGTTTCGAGCGGGGCCGGGTCCTGGACAAGATGGGATGCAAGGTGCAGGACACGGTGGAGCTGTCGTTCACCGATGTCCGGGTACCGGTGGCCAACAGGCTGGGGGAGGAGGGTGCCGCCTTCGGCTATCTCGGCCACAACCTGCCCCAGGAGCGGATGACGGTGGCGGTCGGGTCGGTGGCGCAGGCGCGGGCGGCGCTGCGCGCCACCATCGATTACGTCAAGGAACGCAAGGCATTCGGGACGCCGGTGGCGTCGTTCCAGAACACGAAATTCGAACTCGCCGCGATCTCCGCCGAGATCGAGGCCGGGCAGACCCTGGTGGATCGCGCGGTGCGGGATCTGGTGGACGGGCAACTCTCCGGTGCGGACGCCGCCCGGGTGAAACTGTTCGCCACCGAGACCCAGGCCCGGGTCGTCGACCGGTGCCTGCAGTTGTTCGGCGGTTACGGCTACATGATGGAGTATCCGATCGCCCGGCTCTACACCGATGCCCGGGTCGCGCGAATCTACGCCGGGACCAGCGAGGTCATGAAAGTTATCATTGCCAAGGACCTTGGTTTGTGATGTATAGCACACTTAATATTTCGATGAGACGTGCATCACATATTGCCGTTCGACCCTACTGTTTCAGCAGTTGGTTTATCGAACGGAGTACCCGGTGATCGGTTCACGGGATGAAGACAGTGCGGCTGATTGCCCTCCGGACACCGAAACCGTGGTCGGCCCGGGGCTACGTCCGGTCGACTTCATGCGCGCGCACGCCCGCCGTCACCCGCTGCGCCACCGGCTGGCAATCGTCGCGCCGAACACCGTGGACGCGGTGCGGTATGCGGGCGGGTTCATCTTCGACCGCATGATGGGCGGCTGGGAGGTGGTCGCCGTGCTCACCGAACACGACGATGTGCGCCCGCTCGAGATCCTCGGCGCGACCGTTCTGGACCTCACCACGGCCATGGCCTCGCCGGTACACGACACCTGGCCGGAGAGCGTGCTGCTGGCGCCGGACGTCTTCGTCTCGAACGAATGGGTTCGCAGAGGTGCCATCGACTGTCTGGACAAGGGACTGGTCGAACTCGCGGTCTGGGGCGACGAGCTGCCCGCCGAACTCGCGTGCCGGGTCCTGTCCGCCCACCACCCCCTCAGTTCCGCGGCCCGGGCATTCAAACGATGCGCCCTCGGGGCGGCCGGGGTGCCGGAACAGGCCCGCGAGGATATCGAGGTCTTCCACAGCGGTGAGGTCCTGCTGGCCGATCTCCGTGGCCGCCAGGCCCTGGTCCGCGCGGTCTGAACCGCGCGGGCCGGGTCCGGCGGCGCCGGTCAGGAATCCCCGGCGCGGAAGCGTTCGGCGAATTCGGAGAGTTCGTCCTGCTGTTCGGCCGGATCGGTGGCCGTAGCGCTCACGACCACCCGGGTCACTCCCTGAGCCGTGAAGGCGGCCAAGCGCTCGTCGGTCATATCCAGCCCGCTCCACCGCGTGTACTCGAGCAGGCCGGGATCGCGTCCCGCCGCCGCCGCGGTCGCGCGGGCCAGTTCCCACTGCGCCGCGCGCTCGTCCGGGAGCAGCGCACCACCCGCGAAATACCCGTCGCCACGCAGCCCGGCCCGGCGTGCGGCGGCCGCGCTGGAACCACCGATGTGCACGGGCAAGGTGTGGGCGCCGTGTGGTTTGGGGAACTGGACCAGGTTCTCGAAGTCGAAGAATTCGCCGTGATGGCTCACCCCCTCCTCGTCCCCGGACCACAGCAACCGCAGCACATCGATCGCCTCGTCGGCCCGTCGCCCGCGCGTGCGGAAATCGACGCCGGCCGCGGCCGCCTCGGCCGGCAGTGTGCCCAGCCCGACGGACAGCAGCCGCATCCGCCCCTTCGACAGCACATCGATCGTCGCCAGCTGCTTGGCCAGCACGACCGGATGCCGATAGGGCAGCAGTAGAACCCCGGTACCGAGCAGCAGCCGGTCGGTGACCGCGGCGACGAAGGCGAGAGTGTCCAGTGGGTCGGTGAAGGGCAGGGCGGGTGGTACCTCGAAATTGTGCAGTGTCGCCCCGGGATACAGGACCAGATGTTCGGGCAGGTACAGCCCTTCGAATCCACAGGCCTCGGCATGCCGCGCGTAGGCGGCGAGGCGATCCGGATCCGCACCGAAATGGGCGGTGCTGTAACTGACTGCGAACTTCATCATGTTCCTTCCGATGCCCGTGCCGCGGGCCGGCCGACCTGCCCGCGGGGTTCCCGTGACGTCTCGTCGACGACGACCTCACCCGATGAACCTGCCGGGCCGCCGCGAAAATTCCTGCCCGGCAAGCGCTCAGGGCAGAGGCCCGTGGTTTCCAGGCCGGGAAGACCGACGACTTCGCGGCGCAGGTTGCCGGGGGTCGGCTCACTCCCGCGGCGGCCGGCATGGTGTGGGGCGAGGCCGAGCGCGTCGTTTCCGCATTGGACCGCGGCGATTGCTGGTGGATTCCGCGGTGGCAGGATTTGCGGCCCTGAGCCCGGCCGCGGCCGCGCTCTGTGACGCTATTCAGGGGTCCGGAAAGTCTTCGGAAGATCTGGTCCCGCCCGGACAGGACCTCGTGCCGGCGACCGGTGGACCGCAATCCGTGGGATCGCCGGGTAACCGGTCGATGTGTCACCGTTACCGGATGCGATCCAGGTAGTCCTTTCGCTGCGCTGGGTCGTAACCGCCGTACTCGGTGCCGCCTACGAAGCGTTTGAGCCACCACAGGACCGGGGTGGGCGTCAGTTCTTCGATCAGGCCCATCGGGGCGAGCCAGCGGGGCACGGTCACCTCGCCGCGGCCGTGGCGGGCGCTGTCGGCGATGGCGGTAGCGACCTGCTGGGGTGTGAGCGTGGGCTGTAGTCGCAACCGCACCCCGGAGGTGAGGTCGGTATGGGTGGCGGCGGGCAGCACCGTGGTGACGGTGACGCCCGAGCCCGCGAGTTCGGCGCGCAGCGCGCGGGAGAAGGCCACGACCCCGAACTTGGACGCGCAGTAGGTCGCGATCCCGGGCGTGGTGATCTTGCCCGCCATGGACGCGACATTGACGATGTGCCCGCGCCGCCGCAGCCGCATCCCGGGCAGCACCAGGTGCACGCCGGTGAGCACGGCGCCGAGGTTTACGGCGAGTTCGCGCTGCATCGCGGCCAGGTCCTGGTCGGCGAAACCGCCCATGAACTGGACACCCGCATTGTTGACCAGCATGTCGATCGGGCCGTCTTCTTCCGCGGCGGCCAGGAAAGTACGGAAGCTGTTCTCGTCGGTGACATCGAGAACGTGGGCGCCGGCACCGATCTCGGCGGCGGTCTGTTCGGCGGCCGGTAGATCGCGATCACCGATCCACACCCGGGCACCGCGGGCGATCAGGTTCTCGGCGGTGGCCCGTCCGATCCCGCGCGCCCCGCCGGTGATGCAGACCCGGGCGCCGCGCACCTCGATCACAGCGGGCTGCCGATCGGCTCGCGCAGCGCGAAGTAGGCGATGAGCCTGATCGCGCCGTTGTTCATCCGTAGCAGTGCCCGGCCGAGGTAGACGCCGGGAATCACCTCCACGATCTCGTCGCGGGTCCGCGCGATGGGGAAGGTCCGGATGCCGGGATTGCGGTATTCGGGTACCGCGTAGTCCAGGGCGCGCACGGTCTTGTCCGGTTCGATCCAGCTCGGGGCGAGTGCGTGCGCGAAGTCGAAACCCTCCATCTCGGCGCCGACGCGGCGCAGGCCGCGGTAGCCGGCGGTGATGACCGGCATCACGAAACGGGCGATCGGTGAAAGCCTGTTCCAGCCGACCCCGCCGGCCGGATCGAAGGTCTTGCCCCGCCAGGTCGGGTCGATACGCAGCAACGGGTTCGCGAGCCGCGCTTCGGGGATCCCGAAGAGCTTCCCTACGATCAGGCCCTCCATCTTCCCGTCCGGTCCTTCGGGTGCGATTCCCGCGTCGAACACTTCCGCGAGTCCGGCGTGATCCGCACGCGCACCGAGACCCGCGAGGTAATCCCACGCCTGCGCACGAACCGAAACCGGATGTGCCGTCGCTCGGTCCCGCAGCTCTTCGCACATCGCGCGCGGCGCCGATATTTGTTGTTCCCACTGTGTCGTCATCACTCACTCCAATCTGGTACGTTCCTGTACCAGTTTATTTGGTACGGAACTGTGCCAGATATGTGGAAGGTGTGTCAACGGCCCGACAGCGGAAATGGGAGGATGACAGTGTGCCGACCGCTGAACGGAAGTACGCGGGAGATTCCGCAGCCACGCGGACTCTGCGCCGGCGCGGCACCCTGATCGACGTCGCGCTCACCGAAATGGCCGAGAATCGTTGGCGCACGGCGACGGTGGAGGCGCTCTGCCGGTCGGCCGAACTCAACAAGCGCTACTTCTACGAAAGCTTCGACGGTCTCGACGCCCTGGCCGACGCGGTCATCGAATCGATCGCCGCCGAGGTGGCCGAAGCGGCCGTGGGTGGTTACGTCCCGCTGCTCGACCGGCCGGTGCGGGAACAAGCCCGGGGCGCGATCGCCGCCGTCGTCGATACCCTCGGTAACGATCCGCGCAAAGCACTCGTCCTCCTCGGCGGTGTCCCCACCACCCCGGTGGCGCACGAGAAACGCACCGCCGTCATCGCGGGACTCACCGCCGCGTTGATCGCGCACGCCCGCACCACCCACGACCTGTCACTCGAGCAGGACTCCCTGGCCTCCACCGCCCCCGCCTTCGTCATCGGTGGCACTGCCCAGACGATCCTGTCCTGGGCCGGTGGGGATTTATCGGTCACCCGCGACCGCCTCGTCGAGGACATCACCGCGCTGTGGATGATCCTGGAGCGCGACGCCACCGGGCTGGCCCGCTCACGGCTCGCCGGTTCCTCCGCCGACCCGGCGTGACGCGGTATCCGCCGACGAGCTCTTCCGGACGGGCGGCTGTGGCGGGCCGGGGGTTGCCGCCGGTGGCGGGTCCACGGTCGTCGCTTCTCGGCACCGCTGCCTGGCTGCTGGCCACCCGGCCCGAGCTCGCCGCGACCTTGCGCACCGAGCCGGACCTGATCCCGGTCTTCGTCGAGGAGGTCCTGCGGCTGGAGTCCCCGTTCCGGGGGCACTACCGGCATGTGGTGGCCGACACCACTCTCGGCGGGGTCGAGCTGCCCGCGGGATCGCATCTGTATCTGCTGTGGGGGTCGGCCAATCGCGATCCCGCGGTCTTCGACCGCCCCGGGGAGATTCTGCTCGAGCGCCGCCGCGGGCATCTCGCCTTCGGCCGCGGGATCCACTTCTGCGTCGGTGCGGCGCCGGCCCGTATGGAAGCCCGCGCGGCGATCGGCATGCTGTTGCGAAGGACCCGCGATTCCGCGCCGTCGACCCCGCGCCGAGCTGGGCGCCGAGCCATCTGGTGCGCCGCCTTTCCCGTCTCGATCTCACTCTGGCCTGACCGACGCCCGATAGCGCGCCCAACGCCGCCGAGAGTGTCAGAATTTTTGTGGGCGGAACAGTGACCGTTCCGTTTAATTCCCAGTTATCCGCTCACCATAAAACAGCGCGAGCGTGTTGAGTATATCCTTCCACCCAGCGATCTTTCCAGTGATATTCGGACGATTCTTCAACGGATTTCGTATGACCAGGTAGAGAACCTTGAGTGCCGCTTGCCCATTGGGGAAGTGCCCACGCCGCCTGGTTGCCTGCCGGAACCGGGAATTCAGGCTCTCGATGGCATTCGTAGTGTAGACAAGCTTCCGGATGGGT
>NZ_JBFAHF010000013.1:0-173405 GCF_040654015.1 Nocardia sp. NPDC050799 | reverse complement strand
GTTCCGTTCTCGGTGCCGAGAACGGAACATCGCGGGATCGGGTCGTTCAGCGGGCCGGCCGCCGCTCGCGTGGTGGGGGGTTCGTCGCGGCCCGGGCTTCGGGTCCGTGGGGATTGGTCAGCGCCATGCTCACGCCGATGAGCAGCACGACGGTGACCACACTGATGGCGCCGAGCAGGGGGCCCAGAATCTCCAGCGGCTCGGCACCTTCGGGCGCCGCGGCATCGGGGACCGCGTGCGCGTGCATCGCCGACATGCCGGTGTAGTGCATGGTCGCTACCGCTGCGGCCATGATCAGCGCCGCGCCCAGGGTGGACGGTATGCCCCACGAGCGCATGCTGAACCACAGCGTCGCGGTGGCCGCGACCGTGGCGATGACCAGTGACAGCGCTATGCGGGCGGGGTCGTATTCGATATGCGCGTCCGTGCGCATCGCGGCCATGCCGGTGTAGTGCATGGCCGAGATGCCGAGGCCGGTAACGGCACCGCCGGTCAGCAGCGCCGGAAGGCCCGAGCCCGGTGTGGTCACCAGATACAGGCCGATGGCGACCACGCCGATCGAGGTTCCCGCGCTCAGCAGGGTGAGCGGGACATCGAAGCGTATCTGTGCGCCGTCTATGGAAAAGCCCAGCATCGCAACGAAATGCATGACCCAGATACCGGTGCCGCCGATGGTGATCGCGGCGAGCACGAGCCAGAGTAACCGGCGCCGTCCATTGCGGGCCTGCCTGGTGCACTGCAATCCGATGGCGCATCCGGTGGCCGAGAGGAAATACGCGAGGGCGGGCGTCAGCCAGCCGAACGCGAAGTGTTCGAGGTGAAGCATGTCCATCCAACGTTCCGCCGGGGAAGCCCGGAGTTTCTGTGTAGGGCTAAACAGTACGACGCCTGCCTGGATGGTGTGCTGATCATTTGCTTGGAATGCTGTGGTATCAATCACATTCGAGTTTTGCGGTGTTTTGATTCCGCAATATTGCATTGTCTATCTTGCGAATACATGTGCGGGTCCGATCCGCGGCGAAGTAAGCCCCGGGCGTCGGAAAGTCCGATGTCACTACAATCTTGGAAGACGCCCGCTGCGGATCCGAGCGAAACACCTTTTTTGGAAAGGGCGCAATTCGGATTTTAGGCTCGTGTGACTACGCCTTTCTCGATGAATGATAACTGCTCTATAACTGGCGCATAACATCTCGGCGTCGGTTCCGAAATCGGTGAAACGTTTCGGCCGGAGCCGGCGGCGGCGAACCCGGGCGCCGGACCCGGCGGCCGGATTCGTCTCCGACGGTCTCGGCGCAGTCGTCACATTTCATCAGTTCCGACGCGGACGTGACCCGGGAGTCGAACACCGTCCACAGCGATCCGTCCGTCAACCGCCGCAGGACGAATCGGTACTTGCCGTAGCACGCCCGCGAGGCCGTCGTCAGACGAGTCTTTCCCACCACTCGGTAGGGATATCCGTCGATGCGCACTGTCGGGTTCATGATCTGTTCTCCCCTTTCGCCGTTGTCGGTCATCGGCGGCCACTGTGGCAGGGAGGTCCTGAAGCTACGCTGAAGCGGCCTGAAGGCCGCTTCAGGAAGCGGGGACGATGCCGGTCGGAAGCGCTGTCGAGATCAGCGGTGTGCGTCCAGCCAGTCCCGGTAGTGCGTGGGCGCCAGGTGCGCGTCCGGTCCGGCGAGGAGTTCGTCACCGGTGATCGCGGCGAACATACCCGCGGTCTCGTCGGTGACGACGATCCGGTCGTCGTGCCGGGCGAGCAGGGTCATCCGGCCGATTTCGTCGAGCGGGAACACATCGGGTCCCGCGACATTGCGGATACCCTGCAGCGGGGAGCCCAGCGCGACGCCCACCACCGCGTCGACGACATCCGCGGCCGCCATCGGCTGCAGCCGGGTCGCGGGCAACCGGACGACGGTGTCATCGGCGGACCAGGACATCACCGCATCCATGAACTCGAAGAACTGGGTGGCGCGCACGATCGAATACGGTGTGGGGCCTTTCCGGAGCAACTCCTCCTGCAGCGTCTTGGCCCGGTAGTAGTCCAGTTGCGGTACCTGGTCCACGCCGACGATCGACAGCACCACCTGGTGCTTCACCCCGGCACGGTCCCCGGCGGCCAGGAGGTTGTCCATCGTGGTGCGGAAGAAGTCCAGTGCGGCGTCGTCGAAGGTCGGAGAGTTGGCCAGCCCGACCACCACGTCGGCGCCCGCCACCGCCTGGTCCAGACCCTCGCCGCTGACCAGGTCCACGCCGGTGGACGGCGCGGCGGGTACGGCGTCGTGGCCGACCGCCCGTAGCTTCCGGACGACCTGCGAGCCGATCCGACCGGTGCCGCCGATGACTGTCAGCTTCATGGTGCTCACCTTTCACCGCCTGCCGCGGGGCAGGGCGGGGTTCAGAGAGTTCGATGTGCACTGAAATCGAGAGGTAGTCCACTGCGGCGGTCCGCGGCCGGAGAGTGACCGGCCACGCGAACCGGGTGATCACTGTGCTGCTGTTCCAGGATCGCATCAGTGGTTCCGGCGATCGCGGCCGGCCACCGGAATAGACGATTTCGAGACCTGCGCGGCCCGCGGGGATCAGCTGGTGAGCCGCGCGTCCGGCATCAGATGCGTGATGGACAGATCTCGATGGGCTATCCCGGGACCGTGCTCATGCACCGGACGCAGCGCCTCGATAACGTTGACGCAGGTCAGATGGTCGGCCGGATGAAGTCCTTCGGTGAAGCGGAAGCGGACGTTGGCGGTGCCCCGCGCCGTATCGGTCGTGGTGACCAGCTGATAGCGCAGCGGCGCCCGATCCTCGGTGGTGGTGGTCCAGATGGAGCGATAACTCAGCTCGGGCCCCAGGCCGCGGTCGACGATCACCTTCTGGACGGCCCCGGAACCGTCGGTGATCACCTCCACGGTGCTGCTGGGGGTGTCGGCCGCACCGGCGGCGCTGTGGAACACGGCGTCATCGAGGACGCGTAGTCCCGCCGTGTAGTAGCCGTCGACCGCGGCGGCGCCGGCGACGGCGGCCTCGGGCCCGGTGGCCCCGATGCCGATATCGTGCCGATCGCCCCACGGGTACACCCCGGCCTCGGGAAAATCGAGCTCCTCGACCAGTTCCACCCGCCGGATCCCCCGGGTCACCTCCGTCAGTGATCGGATGAGCCGGGCCGGAATCGTGGCCTGGAAGGCCCCGGTGGCGTGGAAGGTGGACTGCCCGGTTCGGCAGGCATCCAGCAGTTCGGCCGGCGGGACGTGGCCGTCCAGTGGTGCCGTGGATATCACGTCGTAGCCATCGCTCAGCAGCTCCGGTAGCACGCTGCCCGGTATGTCCGCGGCGATCTCGGTGAACGTCGGCACGTAGACGACGCATGCCGTGCCCTCCGGGGGGGACCGCAGGGTTTCGATCCGCGCGGATACCTCGAGATGTGCTCGCGCGCGGATCCGGTCGGCGATCCGGTCGGCGAAGGGGCCGGTGCCGAGCACCGCGACCGCGAGCGTGGGTGAACTCATGACGACTCCAGAAGGTAGTGAGGACGCAGGTCCGGCGTGACCACACCGGGAGGTGCGGCACACAACTCGGGAACCACGCCCGCCATTGCGGCGACCGAGATATCGGTAACAGCGGACCAATCTCCGCTATAGGCCTCGTCGTCCATTTCGTTACGCATTTCGATGACACCGGGGTTGCCGTCGCGAGTGATCACATGGCCGCCCGCCGGGCTGCGCGGATGATCCTGCCCCAGATGGGCATTGCCGGCCCCGACATGCCGGCACTCCTCGTTGGTCATGAAGAGATCGTCACCGATGGATTCCCGGTAGGTCATATGGATCGCGCCGACCGTGCCGGGTTCGATGACGGTGCCGCCGGCCTGCACCCGGACGCGCGCCGGAACCGGGTAGAGGTGGCGAACGACTCGGACCGCGTCCGATCCGACCCCGTACAACGTGTGCGCGACATTGCCCAGCACGGCATCGAAGTAGAAATGCTGCATCAGTCCGATCGCGTGGTCGGAGTCCACTGCCGCCAACGGCATTCCGAATCCGAGACTTTCCAGACCACCCCACATACCGTCGGGCGCGGCGGACAGGTCGCCGACCTCCAGGAAACGCACCTCGTGTACCTCGTCGAGCGTTCCGGCCAGGCGGAGCAGCAGTTGTTTCGAGCAGCGCGACGCCATCGTCGTCGGCGCCCTGGATCAGCGCCGGAGTGGTCGGCGTGTGGACGACACAGTCGGCGTCCAGGGCCAGAATATGCTCGTCCTGTAATCAGAGCGGGCCCGCGGTGGGTTGGGTGCCGGCGCGGAAGGCCGCGAAGGAAGCGTCGAGTTCGCCGGTGGCGCTGCACATCACCTGGGTGCGGTTCTCCAGGTCGAGCGCATGACGCAGACTCGGGGCGTCCACGGTCTGCCACATCGTCTCTTTCGTCATCCACACCGCGAGCGGGGAATTGCGGGCGATCTCCTCTGCTTTGGCGACGGCGCGCGCGAGCAGATCACCGGACTCGACGACCTCGAGTACCAGCCCGATCCGCGCGGCCTCCTCGGCGTCGAAAACACGGCCGGTGAGCAGCAGTTCGGCCGAGCGCGCGGCGCCGACGAGTCGCGGCAGATGATAGCTGGTACCCATATCGCACGCCGAGATCCCGTGCCGGATGAACACCGCGCCGAAGCCGGCGCCGCGGGCTGCGTAGCGGATATCGCAGGCCAGCGCCAGCGCGAACCCACCGCCGACCGCTGCCCCGTCGACGGCGGCGATCACCGGCTGGCGCAGCCGGTGGATCTTCTCGAACGCCGAGGCCATCAGTTCCTGCGCGGCGTAGATCCGGGCGATCGGGGAGTGGACCGCGCCCAGCAGCGCCGCGGCCGGGGCGGACCCGGTGGCGGTGAAGTCCTCCGGCTGCGCCTTCAGATCGGCGCCGGCACAGAACGCGCCGCCGGCGCCGGTGATGACGAGCGCCCGGACCTCCGGTTCGCCGTTGATCTCGTCGAGCATGGTGTGCAGTTCGGCGACCGTCTGATTATCGAGCGCATTGCGCCGGTGCGGGCGGTCGATCGTCAGCACGACGACCCCGGAGGGCAGGTATTCGGTGGACAGCGCGGACACGGTAACTCCTTCGGATCGGGTTCAGCGGGCGACGGTACCGCCGTCGATCAGGAAGGTCTGACCGGTGACGAAACTGCCGGCGTCCGAGCACAGCAGGAGCGCGGTACCGACCATCTCGTCGGGTTCGGCGATCCGGCCCAGCAGCGTGGCTCCGGCCATGGCCGCGACGAATTCCGGCGGATTCTTACGGACCATATCGGTGTCGACGGCGCCGGGAGCCATGGCGTTCACCCGGATGCCGTCGGCGGCGAATTCGGCGGCCATGGAGCGGGTGAACGACAGCAGGGCCGCCTTGCCCGCCGCGTACATCGACAGCGCGGGCGCGAACTGCAGGGCCGCGACCGAGCCGAGATTCAACACCGCCGCGTGTTCGCTGGCCCGCAGATACGGCAGGGCCGCCTGGACCAGGAACAGCGGTCCATGCACATTGACACCGAAGGATTTCTCGACCGCCGCGGGTTCCATGGTCGCCAACGGCTGGGCGAGGGCGTTGGCCGCGTTGTTGACGACGATATCGATCCCGCCGAAGGTGTCGGCGGCGGTCTGCACCAGCGCGCGCAGTGCTTCGACGTCACCCAGGTGGGTCGGTACACCGATCGCTTCCGCGCCGAGTTCCCGCAGCCGGGCCGCCGCCTGCTCGCACGCCTCCGGTTTACGGCTGGCCACCACGAGTCGCGCCCCCGCACAGGCGAACCCCTCGGCGATGGCGAGACCGATGCCCCGGGTGCCGCCGGTGACGATCGCGGTCCGCCCGCTCAGGTCGAACAACTTCTGAAAGGAGTTGCTGTCCACTGGATCAACCTTTCGATCGGCGGGCCGCGACCCGCTCGGCGGCCATAGGGTTCACTACGGCCGCAGGCATTTGTATCAGTACTCGGAGCGGTGCCGAACGAGCGGTCCCGGTCGGTGCGACCGCGCGACGCCCGGCTTCCGGCACGGTCCCGCGGTGCCGTGCCCGGTTCACCACACGAGCCGCGAGGTAGCGGCGGGAGTACTCGCGTACCGCAGGATGGCGCCAGGAGACGCCGATCTCGACCTCGGCCGCCTCGGGTGGTAGCAGCGCCGAGCGCATACCGAGCCCGGCCCAGTACATCGGGAAGGACTGCCCCCGGACCCGGCGGACGCGGTCACCTTGCCGATGAAGTAGCCGATCGCGCCGCCGGGCCGCGACCGGCGCGGCGCTCAGTCCGCGCGGGAGAACACCGCGACCAGGAACTCCGAGGAGTCGGTGAACGGCCGCAGATCCCAGGTCGACAGCAACAGATCGGCGGTGAGGCCCTGCTCGGCGGCATCGGCGCGGAACTCCGCGAAGTCGTAGCCGCGGCCGGCGCCGAAACCGGTGACCACGCGGCCCTGTGGTGCCAGATGCCGGGCGAAACCGGACAGCACCGCGGGCCGGGTCGGCGGCGCCAGGAATGTCATCACATTGCCCGCGCAGACGATCACATCGAAACCGGCGGTCACGCCCCGGGCCGGCAGATCCAGTTCGGCGAGATCGCCGACCAGCCAGGTGGGGCCGGGGTAGTCGGCTTCGGCGGCGGCGATCAGCACCGGGTCGACATCGACGCCGACCACGGTGTGACCGGCATTGTGCAGGTGGCCACCCAGGCGGCCGGGTCCGCAACCCGCATCGAGTACCCGGCCGCGCCGGCCCAGCATGGCGTCGATCAGCCGGGCCTCGCCGAATATGTCGTGGCCTTCCGCCACCAGCGTCCGGAACCGCTGCACATACCATTCGGAATGCGCGGGGTCGGCCGCGGTGAGTTCCTCCCAGCGGCTCCGTATGCGGCCCGGCGGGATGTTCGCGCTCATCCAGTTCCTCTCGCGTCGGCTCACCCGGGGCGGTGGCACCGGATCGAACCATACGTGCCGTCAGCCCGCCAGCCGGCGCTCGTAGACCGCCGCGAGGTCGCGCAGGGCGGCGGACCCGTCACCGGTGAAGCTGGAGCCGTGCATCACGGCCAGTGTGGTCGGCTGTAACCCGGCCAGCCGGCGCAGTGTCGCGGGTACGGCCGGCCCCAACGACGTGGCGTGGAAAACGTCCTCGGCCACCTCGGCCGGTCCCACCAGATCGGTGCCGGTGAGGGCCGGTCCGTCGCCGAGCTGGGTCATCAGGTCGCCACAGAACAAGACGCCGGTGGACTCCTCGTACAGCACCCGCGCCTCCCAGTTGTGCGGTGCGTGTGGCGTATCGAAGTGCTGGATCCGGCGGTCACCGAGATCGATGATCTCGCCGTCGGCCAGGCGCCGCGGCCGCCGATCGGCCAGATCGTCCAGCGAGACCTGGCAGCCCACGGCGCCGTGGGCCACCTGGGCGTACGGCGCCGCGCCCAGGAACAGATTCATCGCCCCGCTCTCATCGGCCTCCACATGGCCGAAAGTGATCCAGCGGAGATCTGCCACGGGTCGTATGCGCCCGATCGCCGCCGACACCGAGGGGAACAGTGCCCGCATACCGGTGTGGAACAGCAGGGGTTCCGCGGCGTCGACGAAGAACTGATTGAACGTGAAACCGGTGGGGCCCACCTCGGGGACGAAAGTGGAGAAGCGGTAGACGCCGTCGGCGATCTCGTCTGTTCGGATATCCATCACAGCAGTCCTGGTAGCGCCATCCCCCGCCGAGTCTCGGACAGAACGCGTATTCGAGCAGCGGATCCCAGTGTATCTCCGCTGGTCGGCATCGAACAGGGCCGGAATATCCGGTCCGGGGCCGGGCAGGGCGCGCGTGGCCTCACACCCGGGGTGAGGCCACGCATGCCGGTAGCCGGACGCGGTGCCGCTACACCTCGGCGACGCAGGTGACGAGCTGACGCTCGTCATAGGTGTAGTAGCTGGTGGCCTCCGCGGGGCACCCGGATTCGTCGGTGGTACCGGTCAGAATTTTCAGCACATGCACGGTATCGGGCTTACCCGGCGTACAAGGGCTGTGCGTGGGGCTGTCGCTACCCGACGGAACGGTCATGCACTGACCTTCGACCCAGTCGATGTCCAGGCACAGCGCGCCCTGTTCCTGGCCGGCCAGGGTCACATAGTAGGTCTGGTCGACGTCGGACGCGCAGTCGTCCTGGGTGGGGGCCTTGGCGACCACCTTGTAGTTCGAATTCTCCGAACCGCACACGGCGTGGTCGATCTCCGCGTCCATCATCGTCCCCGACAGCGTGACACAGTCACCGATGGCGGCGTCGAAATCGACATCCCCGCCCTCGTCGGTTCCGTTCTGTCCGGGCACGGTGGATACCGCGCTCGCCGACGAACTCTGCGCCGAGTCGTTGCCGGTACACGCCGACAGGGTCAGCACCGCACAGCCGAGTACAACGAGGCCTGCCAGCACACCGGGGATCCGGAACCCGGGCGAACGTCTGGACATGCGAACTCCTTCATGGAAATACGTGAGGGTAAACAGTGTTCGGGCAGTACATGATTCGGAATGGGTACCCGGGAATGCGGTGTCCGCGGGAAACGGAGCCGGGCAGGCTCCGGCCCCGGTGACCGCCGCCGGGAGTACCGGCCGTGCCGGGTTGCCCGGACATCGCGACCCGCCCCCGGCGGCCGATGACGGTCACCCGGGGGTCGGTTTACTTCGGTGCCGCACCGCCGGACGACGGCGGTGCGAGTGATGCCCGGCCGGCGTGGCCGAACGCGGCGGCGACGAGATCGCCTGTGGCGGTATGCCGTTGTCCCGATGGACCGGCCACATGCGAATGCTCGCGTGAGCTTACCGGTCGACCCCCCGACCCGCGGTGACCTCGGGGACGGTTACCCGTGCCCCGAATCCCCGCCGCGCCCGTGACCTACGGCCGTAGCTTCCCACGTCGGTACCTACTCCTCCTCGCTGGTGCCCGGCGCAGATCTTAACCGTTCGCGCCGACAAAGTGGATCCCCCGGGCAGAGTCGTCTGTCCGGGGCCGGAGGAGGGATCGCCGATCGTCAGAACGATCCGGCGGCGGCCGAGATCCGCGCGGCCAGGGCGCGAATCATCTCCGTCGCGACAACCGCGTGCCCGCTGGTCGTGAAATGAATGAGGTCCGTGCTCATGAGATCCGGGCGCAATCGCAGCGGATGCTCCCAGAAGTCGACCAGCACCGCGTCGTACCGGCCGGCCACATCACGGACGATCGTGTTGAGCTCGGCCATCCGCGGCCGCATCGGCCGCATCGGCGCCATCCGTTCGGTCTCCCAGACATCGGCCACGGTGAACGCGCACAGTTGGGCGCCGGTAGCGGCCAGCGCGGAGAAGGCGGTGTCGAGATTCCCGCGCAGCCGATCGGGATCGCCGCCGGGATGGAACAGGTCGTTGCCGCCGCACGCTACGTGCACGAGGTCGGGCCGGAAGTCCAGTACCGGCGCCAGCTGTTCGGCGAGCAGCTGGTCCGAGGTGGCGCCGATCCGCCCGGTGTTCAGATAGGCCGCCTCGGGGTGCACCGAGGCGAGGACCTCCGCGACGCGGTCGGCCCAGCCGATGTCGCGGTAGCCCGCAGACGCATCACCCACTCCCTGGGCGATGGAATCACCGAGCACGGCGTAGCGCCGCCAGGGCGCTTCACGCAAGAGGGCGCGGGCACCGGCGGAGGAGATCAGCATCGGGTCGTCGGATTCGGTACGGCCGTGGTGGTCTGTCATATCGACTCCTGTCGGGACGGAACGGCGATCAGGCAGGCCGATACGGCGGCGAACCCGGCGCACAGCAGGAACAGGGTGTGGAACCCGGCGAGCGGGTCACCGGGATGGGCGGCGAGCACCGCCGCCAGTACAGCGATACCGAGCGCGCCGCCGAGCTGGCGCGCCGTCAGATTCATCCCGGTACCGGCCGCGAAGCGATGGGGCGGTATCGCATTCGCCGCGGTGGCGCCCAGTACGGTCACCACGATCCCGACACCGCCGCCACCGAGTATTCCGGCCGGTATCCATGCCGACCACAGTGCCGGAGTGGGGCCGAACATCCCGGTGCTCATCCAGGCGAGCGTCGCGAGGAACATCAGTACTCCGAGGACCCCGGTCCAGCGCCGGGGGCCGGGCGCGGTGACGCGGCCGGTGAGCGTCGCGGTCACCATCGAGGCCACCGCGCCCACGCTCAGCGCCGCGGCCGCACCCAGGACGGAATATCCCCACATCGCGTCGAGGAACATCGGCCCGGCCAGCAGCCATGCGAACATGGCGGCGCCGAACGCGAACGAGGCGGCATTGGTCAGCGCGAACGACCGGTTCCGCCAGAGATCCACGGCAAGAGCGGGATTCGGGTGCCGGAGGGACCGGCGTAGAGCGGCGACCGTGAGCAGAGCGCCCAGGCCGAGGGCCCCGAGCGTGCCGGGCGAGGTCCAGCCCCAGCGCTGCCCCTCGGTGAGTCCCGCGACGAGCCCGCCCAGACCCGAGGCAAGCATGATCGTGCCCACCGGGTCCGGCAGGGCGCCGCGTGTCTGCTCGGTGTCGGGTTCCAGAATGCGGAAGGCCAGGCCGGCCAGAGCGAGCGCGATCGGCACATTGATCACGAAAATGGAGCGCCAGCCGAACAGTTCGACCAGCGCGCCGCCGAGCGCGGGACCCACGACTGCGGCGAAACCCCCGGCCGCCGACCAGGCCGCGATGGCGCCGCCGATCCGTGTGCGTGGGGTGACGGCGAGCAGAGCGCCGAGGGCCGAGGGCACCATCAACGCGGCAGTCGCCCCCTGGCCCACGCGGGCGGCGATGAGCAGGCCCGCGTTCGGTGCCAGCCCGCACAGCAGGGAGGTGAGCGCGAAACCCGCCAGGGCGGAGAGGAAGACCGTGCGTCGTCCCACCGCGTCGGCGAACCGGCCGCCCGGGGTGAGCAGTGCGGCGAACGCGACCGCGTAGCCGCTGACCACCCAGGTGAGGGTGGTCGTCGAGGTGGCCGGATGGTCGCGGGCGAGGGAGGGGAAGGCGATATTGACGACCGACAGGTCGAGGAAGGCGAGGAAGGCCGCGCCACTGGCGACGAGAAGTACGCCGGGGCCGCGTGCGGGGGTGGACTGCGGGCCGGGGGCCCGCACAGGCGATTCGGTCATGGGAATCCTGGAAGCCGAGGGAAACAAAACGTACGAACGTTCGTAAAGAAAATACGACCGATCGTTCGTATTGGCAAGAGGGCGGTGTCAGAATGGGACGTATGACGGAGGCGATAACGGATCAACGGCTGGTCAAAGGGGCCCGATCCCGGGCGGCGATCGCACGGCGCGCCGCCGATGTGGCATCGGTCGAAGGGCTCGCGGGCGTCAGCCTGGGCAAACTGGCGACCGATCTGGGCATCAGCAAGAGCGGCATCGCCACCCTGTTCAAAACGAAAGAGGCGCTCCAGCTGGCCGCGATCCGGGCCGGCCGCGACGTCTTCGTCGAACAGGTCATCACACCCGCCCTGCGCGTACCGCGCGGTCTACCCAGAGTGCACATGCTGGTCGAACGCTGGCTCGGTTACATCACCGACCCGGTGTTTCCCGGCGGCTGCTTCCGGGCCGCGGTGCTCGCCGAATTCGACAGCCGGCCGGGGCCGGTCCGTGACGCCGTCGCCGCGGACCACGAGGACTGGATGACCTTCCTGACCGGGGAGATCCGCAAGGCTCAGGAACTCGGTGAGCTGACCGGTCGGAACGCGGCGGCGCTGGCCTTCGAGATCGACGCGATCGTCGGCGCCGCCAATGTCGCCCGCCAGCTCGGCGACGACGAACGGGTCCTGATCGCGCGCCGGATCGTGGAGGATCTCCTGCGCTGACCGCTCGGGAAGGGCCGGTCGTGGCGTTGTGGCGGAAGCCCTTACTCGTGGAGAGCGCCCCGTGGGAGGCCCAGATAGCCGGTGAGTTCGGCCACGGCGGCCCGTCCGGCCCTGTTCGCGCCGATCGTGCTGGCCGACGGCCCGTATCCGATCAGATGGATTCGCGGATCCACCGCGACCCGGGTGGCGAGCGCGCCGTTCATGGAGATTCCGCCGCCCGGACCACGGAGCCGCAGTGGGGCCAGATGGTCCAGCGCACTGCGAAAACCCGTGGCCCACAAAATAACCTGCGCGGCCTGGAAACTACCGTCGCCCCAGCGCACACCATCGGGCTCGATATGGTCGAACATCGGCCGCCGCCGCAGGACGCCGCGGTCCCGGGCGGCGCGGAGCCGGTCGTCCAGCGGGAGACCGGTCACCGAGACCACCGAGCCGGGCGGAAGCCCCCGGCGTACCCGATCCTCCACGATCGCCACCGCCCGGCTGCCCGCGTCCACGTCGAACGGCGCCTCTCGGAAGGCGGGTTCCGAACGCGTCACCCAGGTGGTGCCGGTGACCCGGGAGATCTCGTCGAGCAACTGGACCGCGGAGATCCCACCACCGACGACCACCACGTGCTGTCCCGCGAACTCCGCCGGATCACGGTAATCGCGCGTGTGCAGTTGCCGCCCGGCGAAGGTCTCCGCGCCGCGATAGTGCGGTACGAAAGGGTGCTCCCAGGTCCCGGTGCCATTGATCAGACCGCGCACCCGAAGCGTGCCCGCCCGGTCGGTCTCGGCGTGCAGGAGGCCGTCGTCTCCGGATCGATCGCACACCACCCGCACGCTCACCGGCCTGCGTACCCGCAGCTCGAAATGTTCCTCGTAACGCTGGTAGTAGCGCGGCACCGCGGTCGCCGCCGGAACCTCGGCGCCGGCGGCACCCGGGTCGGTGTGCTCGGCGAAGGACATACCGGGCAGGTCGTGTATCCGGTTCACGGTGCTGAGGGTCAGTGACGGCCAGCGGAACTGCCAGGCGCCGCCGGGGCCGGGCGCATGGTCGACGATGAGGAAATCCTGCCCCGGCACGAGCCCGTGCCGCCGCAGGTGGTATCCGGCCGACAGACCGGACTGTCCGGCCCCGATCACCAGTATCGGGAAATCCGGTGTCGCCGGATGCACTGCCTGCTGCGCCATGGTCGCCGATGCTAGTGCGCCCGCGACACCGGGGACCGCCGGCCGCACACCCGGTGGCCCGTCCCCGCCCGAGCCGGCCGCTCGCCCGCCACGATGGTGGACATCCGGGCCCTCAGCGGGCCACCGGGAGTTCCACCACGAATCGCGCACCACCGGAGTCCGCGGGCTCGACCCGGATCGTCCCCTCGTGCCGTCCGACCACATCGCGCACGATCGCCAGGCCCAGGCCCGCACCTCCTTCGTCCCGGCTGCGGGCGTCGTCGAGGCGCACGAAACGCTGGAATATCCGCTCCCGATCGGCCTCGGGCACCCCCGGGCCGTCGTCGGCCACCGCGAGTACCGCCCGGTCACCCCGCCGTTCCAGCGTCACCCGCACCGTCGTCGCGGCATGCCGTTGCGCGTTGTCGACGAGATTGCCCAGCACACGGGCCAGTTGGGTCCGGCTGCCGGTGACGGCGAGTTCATCCACGCCGAGACCGGCGCCGACCGATAGGCGGTCACCGACCCGGTGGGCCAGTTCCTCGCGGACCAGCGCCGGGAGCTCGATCCGGTCCGCCCGGGGCTGTTCGCCCGCATCGAGCCGGGCCAGCAGCAGCAGATCGGCGGCGAGATGTTCCAGCCGTACGGTGTCGCCGAGCAGGCCGTCGAGTTCGAGCAACCCCGGATGCGCCTGCGCCACTTCGAGCTGGGTGCGCAGACTCGCGATCGGGCTGCGCAGTTCGTGTGCGGCGTCGCCGATGAACCGGCGCTGACGTTCCGCGGACTGCTCCAGCGCCGCCAGCGTGTCGTTGGTGGTGACCGCCAACCGGGCGATCTCGTCACGGGCGGCGGGTTCGGGAACCCGGCGCGACAGGTCGCCGTGCATGATCTCGGCGAGCTCGGACCGGATGGACTCCACCGGCCGCAACGCCCACCGGGTGACCAGCCAGGTCATCGCGGCGACCACGGCGAGCAGCACCGGCAGGCCGATCAGCATCGCCCGCCGCACATCGGCGACCGCGCTGTCGGCGGTATCCAGCGACGCGCCCGCGTAGATGGTTACCGGTTGCCCGTCGGGGGCGGTGCCACCGAATGCGGCGACGCGATAGCTGTCGGGCCCCGAATCACCTACTGCCAGTTCGATCTGTCCGAACACCGGTTCGGTGGCCGCGGAAGCGCCGACGGCCCGCGGGGTTCCCGCCTCGCCGGCGCCGGCCGCGCTGCCGGTGCCGAAGCCGGACGCGGCGTCCCCGGAGTGGGACGACTCGTCCTCGGCTGCGTCCTCGTCCTCGTCCTCGTCCTCGTCCTCGTCCTCGGATTCCGATTCGGATTCCTGGTCCTCGTCCGCTGCTTCGCCGGATTCGTCGTCCGCGGAATTCGCGCCGTCTCCGGACCGTGCCTCCGTATTCGGCCCGAAGTCGGCCATCGGGTCCCGGCCCCGCAGTTCCTCGTCGGAGGCGAGTACCCGCCCGTCCGCCGAAACGATCTGCACCGGGTCGTCGTCGGGATCCGGCAGCCGAAGTTGTGTAAGTGGCGTTCCCGCCTCCAGCTGCCCGGCGATATCGCGCGCGGTGTTCGCGGCCTGCAGATCCGCACTCTCGACGAGATTGCCGCGCAGGGCCGCGAGCAGGATGAGCCCGGTGGCGGTCAGGGCGATCGCGACCACCACGGTGGCCGCGGTCGTGGTCCGCGCCCGGACCGAATTCCACCAGGCGCCGCGGCGGCGCGTCCGCTCACCCACGCTCGGCCGCCATGCGGTACCCCGCGCCGCGCACCGTCAGGATGGTCCGGCAGCCGAAGGGCGTATCGATCTTGCGCCGCAGGGTGCTGATGTAGACCTCGACGATATTCGGGTCGCCGTCGTAGGCGAAATCCCAGACATGGTGCAGGATTTCGGCTTTGGACACGACCTCCCCGGCGCGCACGGCGAGGTGCTCCAGTACCGCGAATTCTTTGGCGGTCAACACTATTTCGCGGTCTCCGCGCCGGCAGCCGTGGGTGGCGGGGTCGACCACCAGATCGCCGACCCGCAGGACGCGCACACCGCCGCGGGTGCGGCGGCGCAGCAGCGCCCGGATCCGCGCCACCAGCACCACATAGGAGAACGGTTTGCTGAGATAGTCGTCGGCACCGGTGTCCAGGCCCTCGGCCTCGTCGTACTCACCGTCCTTGGCGGTGAGCATCAGCACCGGTGTTTCGTGACCCGCGGCGCGCAGTGTCGCGCACACCCGGTAGCCGTTCATACCGGGCAGCATGATGTCCAGGATGATCAGATCGTACTCGGTGGTGGTGGCGCGGTGCAGTCCCTCGGCCCCGTCGTGTACGACGTCGACCGCGAAACCTTCGGCCGACAACCCTTTCGCCAGTGCGCGGGCGAGCCGTTTCTCGTCCTCGACGATGAGCAGACGCATCCACCCAGAGTGTCAGACGCTTCCTGAAATATTCTTCAGGTGACTTCAGGTCACCTTCAGTATCGGCTTGCCACAGTGATGACCGTATTCGGGACGTACACCCACCCAGGAGGTTTCACCATGGCAAGCGTTATTCGTCACGCGGTCGCCGGTCTGCGCTGGATTCTGATCGGTGCCGCGGTCGTGGCCGTGGTCGCCGGCGCCGCCGTCGGCGTCGCCACCGTTGCCCTCGGGCACACCCCACCGCCCGGCACCGTCGCCCTCGATCGCCCGCTCGCGGAGTGGTCTCTCGTCGCCGATCCCGGGATCGATCGCATCCAGGCGATGGATGCCGCCGTGGCCGCGGTACCGGACAGCAGGGCGATCGCGGCCGAGTTCGAGACCGAGCACCGCGGACCGGTGTGGGAGGTTGAAGTCGTGACCTCGGCGGGCGTCGAGTACGAGGTGACGGTGGACGCGAACACCGGTGAGATCATCGGTGCGGCCGAACACGATTGATCTTCTCGGTGCGTGTCCGGGCACCGGGTACGGGCCGGGTGCCGCCCCAGGGTGGCAGCCGGCCCCGCCGCACAGGGAGGTGCGTGAGCAGGCGGCGCGGCGATGCGACACTGGACCCGCTGTCGCTGTGGTCTGCGAGAGTTCCGAATCGAACAGGAGGTGACCGCCGATGACGATGATCGAGTTGCCCGCGCCCGACGGCGAAATCAAGGCCGTATGGGAGACGCCCGAGGGCTCGGGACCGTGGCCCGCGGTGGTGCTGCTGCACGACGCCGTGGGCCTGACCGCCGATCTGCGTCGCAATGCCCGCATGCTGGCCGATCACGGCTACTTGGTGATCGCGCCGGACCTGTTCTCCCGCGGGCCGCGCTGTGTGCCCGGCGTATTCCGTGATCTGCTGTTCACCGGTGAGGGCAGGGCGGTGCGCGATATCCTCGCCGCACTGCGGCGAATACGCGACGATTCCTCGTGCACCGGCCGGGTCGCGGTGGCCGGTTTCTGCATGGGTGGTGGTTTCGCCTTGCTCACCGCGCCCCGCGGATTCGCCGCCGCCGCTCCCTTCTATCCGACCAGCCGGGGCAACTACGCGGAGATGTTGCGGGGGAGCTGCCCGATCGTCGCCAGCTACGGGCGGTTGGATCCGATCAATATCGGCCGCGCGCACCGGCTGGAACGGGTACTCGACGACTACGGCGTCGCCCACGACGTCAAGACCTATTCCGGGGTCACCCACGCGTTCGCCAACCGGCTGCCCGCCGAGCCCGTACTGCGGGTCGCGGGTCTCGGTTACGACGAGGAGGCCACCGAGGACGCCTGGCGACGTGTTTTCGCCTTCTTCGACGCACACCTGAAAAGCCCTTCGCCGCACTGACTGCCGCTGCCGCGGCCGACGGCGGAACCGATGCCGCGCAGCCGGTTTCGTGTTCCCGGCAACGGGAAGTCACCGGCCGGAAATTTAAGCCGTTGAATATCGTACCGTTCAACAACGGCATAGTTGCCGCTGCTGCGTCCGGCGTAGTGTCCGGGCGGTTCGGTTCGACGGAAGCAGGTTCGATATGTCCAACAACTTTTTCATGACCTTCATGATGATGATGATCATGATGATGATGTTCTGAGGTCCTCGCGTGGCCGACCGGGCTCGTCGCCGGTCGATCGGCCGGGATACCCGAAAGCTTTCGCCTCGGCGCCACGTCGGCGCGACGATGGGCGAGCCGGCCCGGTGAAACGGATGAGCAGGTCACCCGGGGCGGCGACCTGCTCATCCCGGCGCACGCTCCTCGACGAGCAACGTGCGCTCTTCCGGTTGGTTCGGTGATCGATACCGGGGTCATTCACCCGGACCCGCCGGAGTGCATCGGAGATGCCCGACGGTGCGAGTACCGGCCGGTCGGCGCATGAATTCCGGAAGTGCGAACGCTCAGATACAGACTGTGGCGCTTCCGAGGGGGATACACAGGATGATGGCAGAACCGGTGATCGGGGTGGCCGACGGGGTGGCGGCCGAGGCGACCGGGGCGCCGAGGGCGCCGAGGGATAGGGCGATCGCAGTTGCGGCGAAAATCTTGGTCATTCTGGTAGACATTGCATATCCTTCGGTCGGGGTGAAACCAGGGACATCTTTCGCGCAGCATCATCAGTTTTCGCTGCGGGCAAGGCAGACACCAGACAAGAAATCATCAAATTTTCCGGGGCCGAGGTCACAAGAGGGTCACCGGAATCCGCAACGGGTCGTGCCGAGATCGCGGTGAACGCGGGATGGGTCAGGAACGCCCGGCGTCGAATTCTTCCCGGCTGCGCACGATATCCGAGTCGTTCGCGCGTGTCCGGTCGGCGATGGCGGTTCACCACCACCGCGCGGCTTCCGCCCTGTGGCGACAGGGAGTGTCCGGCCTGAGGTGGTGCGGCCGGGGTACATTCGGCGGCTGGTCAGCCCGTCCCGCAGCGGGTTTCGGGTGCTGACGGTGAGCATGCGCCGGGACAGGCCGGGAACCGCCCGCGGCAACTCGCTGAGACGCCGTGGCCCGGAATACAAGCCGTAGCCGAAGGGCTTGTCGGTGAGGAGCGACAAGCCCTTCGGGGTTACGCGGCGGGTTACTCCTGCCCGTCGGTTCCGTACCCGAGTTCGACGTCGTAGCCAACCTCTTCGCCGGAAATATCGATCTGCCCGGTGACCGGCGGATAACCGCGGGCCACGATCGTGTACCGGCCCTCGGGGAGATCGGGCACGAGGTAGCGGCCCTGCTCGTCGGTGCGCGCGGTGGCGGCCACATCGCCGGTGGCGTCGAGGACGGTGATCTGGATATCGGTCACCACCCGGCCGCCATCGGCCCGGGCCGACCCGGTCAGCACGGCCATCGGCGCGAGGTCGATATCGTGCCGCAGCCGGCCGCTGTCGGGCACGGTCAGCGCGGTCGCGCTCGGGCGCATGTGCTCGGCGACCGCCACCAGTGTGTAGGTGCCGGGAACCACGCCGTGGCAGAGGTAGGCGCCGTCCTCGCCGGACGCGGCCGATGCGACGACTTCGCCGTACTGGTCGGTCACCGTGACCGTCGCGCCGGCCAGCGGCGCACCGCCGCGGGTCGAGCGGACGGTGCCCGACAACTCGCCGAGCCCGGAGAGAGTCAGGTCCATGCGCTGTGGTTGCGCCGCGTGCGCGACATTGACCGCGGTCGGCCGGTGACCCGGCGCCGAGACGATCAGCACATAACTACCCGGCCCGGGGGCGTTGACGGTGTAGCCGCCGTCGCCGGCCCCGCTCGCCCGCGCGACCTGGTGTCCGCGCTGGTCGATCAGGGTGAGTGCCGCACCGGGGACCGGGCGTCCGTCCTCGCGGGTGATGTGCCCGTGGAACAAGCCGCTCTCCTCACCGGCCCCGGAGTAGCGGGTGGTCGGCAGCGAGGCCTGTGCGGTGAGGGCCGGGCCGTACACGCCGTGACCGTTCTGTCCGGCCGGCGCCTGCGCGGTGAGCGCGCCGACAGGTACGGGTGCCGGTTCGGTTCGCGGATCGGCGGCGGCCTCGGTCACCGGGGCGTGGTGCCGGCCCACCGGCTCGGCCATCGCGGGGGTGCGTTCGAGATCGGCCAGATCATCGGGCACCTGTGCCTTGGGCTCCCTATCGGTGGCGGCCGCGGGATCGGCCGTCGGCTCGATATCGATCGTGCGCCGCAGCGGGCGGTTCGGCAGCAGCGCCGCGGCGATGAGCGCGACCACACAGGTCACCGCGGCGATCAGGAAGATCCGGCCGGTGGCGTCACCGTAGGAGAAGCGCACGATCTCGGCGATCGGAGCGGGCAGCGCCTTCAGATCCAGATTGCCGCTGCCCGACGACGTGGTGTGGATGCCGAGTTCGGCGAAACGGGCGGTGGACAGTTCACTCACCCGGGTCGCCAGGACCGAACCCAGGACCGAGACGCCGATGGCGCCACCGAAGGTGCGGAAAAAGGCGACGCTGCTGGACGCGGCGCCGATGTTCTGCACGCTCACGGTGTTCTGAACCGCCAGCACCAGGTTCTGCATCATCATGCCGACACCCGCGCCGGTCACGGTGATGAAGCCGCCGATCAGCCAGATGTTCGTGGCATGGTCGACGGTGGAGAGCAGAGCGAATCCGACCACCAGCAGGGCCGCGCCGGTGACGACGAAGCTCTTCCACTTGCCGAATCGGGTGATGAGCTGACCGGAGATCACCGAGGCGACGAGCATCCCGGCCACCATCGGCGACGACAGCAGACCCGCGGCGGTGGGGGAGTAGCCGCGGGCGGTCTGCAGGTACTGACCGAGGAACGTGGTGGCGCCGAACATGCCGACGCCCACGGCGACCGAGGCGAGGATGGCCAGCGCGGTGGTGCGTTCGGTGATGATCTTCAGCGGGATGACCGGATCCTTCACCCGCGATTCGACGAGCACCGTCAGTGCCAGCAGCAGGAGACCGCCACCGACATAGAGCGCCGATTCGGTGGACCACCACTCGTAGTACCCGGCCTTACCGGCGAACGAGACCCAGATCAACAGGACCGAGACGCCCGCGGTGAGCAGGGTGGCACCGAGCCAGTCGATCCGGACGCCCTCTTTGCGGGTCGTCGTCAGCCGCAGCGTGCGCTGCAGGAGCAGCAGGGCGATCACGGCGAGCGGGATGCAGATGAAGAAGCACCAGCGCCAGCCGAGCGGGCTGTCCACGATGACGCCGCCCAGGATCGGTCCGCCGGTCATGGAGACCGCCATGACCGCACCCATGTAGCCGGAGTACCGCCCGCGTTCGCGCGGCGGAATGATGCTGCCGATGATCGCGACGACCAGCGCGGTCAGCCCGCCCATGCCGACGCCCTGCAACGCGCGGGCGGCCAGGAGCAGTCCGACATTGTGGGCGAAACCGGCGATCACCGAGCCGACCACGAAGATGATGATGCCCAGCTGCACCAGCGTCTTCTTGTTGAACAGGTCGGCCAGCTTGCCCCAGATCGGCGTCGATGCCGCATTGGTGAGCAGGGCGGTGGTGATGACCCAGGCGTAAGCGGTCTGCGAAGCCTGTAGATCACCGATGATGGTCGGCAGGGCGTTGGCGACGATGGTCGTGCTGAGCAGCGCGGTGAACAGCGCTGCCAGCAGACCGGTCATCGCTTCGAGGATTTCGCGATGGCTCATGGCGAGCGGATCGCGAGAGGCTGGCGCCTCGGTGTCAGACATCGGCTCTCTCTTTCGAAACCTGCGGGTTTTCGTCCGCCGTGCCACAGCGGTCCCGGGAGTTGAGGGAATTCCGGAGGCGGCGCATCACCTGATAGGCCTGTTCCACGTCGTCCTCGGTCCAATCGCCGAGGGTTTCCTGAAGGTGCCGGGTGTGCAACGCCCGGACGCGGTGCAGCAGATCCTGGCCGTCCGGGGTCAGCCGGACCAGGCTGGCGCGGCCGTCGCTGGGATCGGCCTCGCGGCTGATGTATCCGGCGGCGGCCAGTTCGGTGATGTGCCGGCTCATCGCCGACGGGGTGATGCGGAGGTCGGCCGCGAGGCCCACCTGCCGGCAGGGGCCCGCCGTCTCGAGGGTGGACAGGACGCCGAGCCCGCCGGGGAGTAGCCGGCCCGCGTCGGATTGGGCCAGCGTGCTCCGGAGGGCACGGCCGATGAGGAACATCTCACCGAGGAGGTTCTGGGTGGTATCCGCTGAGACTGGCACGGTGACTCCAAACAATGATTAGTTCACTACGCTAACTAAAAATAGATCAGTTGCTTGCGGTAATCAACTATCGCAAATCGGACACGGTGCTGCGGGTCGGGCGCGGCTCCCGGGGGGTCGCCTCGGTTAGCCTCGAGGTGGAACCGAATATCCGACCGGATGCTGTATCCGGTCCGATCGAAAGGGTAATTGTGCCGATTGAGCTGGACCTGTCGACCGACGAACTGCTCTCCACCACCCGGGCGGTACGCAAGCGCCTCGACCTCGAGCGCGAGGTCCCGCTCGAGGTCGTGCGGGAGTGTATCGAACTGGCGGTCCAGGCGCCCAGTGGTTCGAACCGGCAGGGCTGGCACTGGGTCGTGGTGACCGATGCCGAACGCAAGCGTGGGCTGGGGGAGTTGTACCGAAAATCCTTCGAACGCTACGCGGCGTCGAAGTACTTCCCCGGAAATCAGGCCGGTTCCGGCTCGTCGGAAGATGCCGCCCGGCAGCGTATTGCGAGTTCGGCGACGTACCTGGCGGAGAAGATGGGCGAGGTGCCCACCCTGCTCGTGCCGTGCATCGAGGGGCGTGTGGACGGGGCCTCGGGTGCGCAGAGCGCCTCCCACTGGTCGTCCCTGTTCCCGGCGGTGTGGAGCTTCTGCCTGGCCGCGCGTTCCCGCGGGCTCGGTACCGCTTGGACCACCCTGCATCTGAGCTACGAGCGTGAGGCCGCCGACATCCTGGGAATTCCGTACGACACGGTGTCCCAGGGGGCGCTGCTCCCGGTCGCCTATACGAAGGGGACCGATTTCAAGCCGGCCGCGCGCACGGATCTGGACCGGGTCGTGCACATCGGAGGCTGGTAGGCCGGCCGCTCGCGATCTCGCGCGAGTCCGGCCCGGGTAGGTGCTCCGGCGCCCATGGGCGAACCCGGGCCGCGCCGAACTCGATCCGGCTGCGGTGCCGCGTAGCTGCACGCCCGCCGGGAGGTGACCACATCCTCCCCGGCGGGCGTTCTGCGTAGGGGCGATGGGCATGCCGCCGGGAGCTGCGGCGTCCGGCGCTGACCTGGGCGGAGATCGGACTATTGACAGGTGGCGTGTCAGCGATCACGCTTGCCACGGAAGTTGACATGACTGTCACGTCAGTATCAGTGAGTCAGGAGGCATCGGTGCCCGCAGTTCCCGATATGCGCGCGCTCGGGCGAGAAGTGAGCAACTGGGGTCGCTGGGGGAGCGACGACGAGCGGGGGACCACGAATCTCATCACGCCGGAGCGGGTTGCCGCCGCGGCCGGCCTGATCCGGACCGGTGAGGTCTTCCCTCTGGGGATTCCCCTCGATGGTGACGGTCCGCAGCCCGGCGGTCTGCGTATCAACCCCATCCGGCTCATGTCCAAGAATGGTCAGGAGCAGGTGCTTCCCGGCGGATTCAAATGGGCCGACGACTACGTCTTCATGCCGCTGCAGGCAGGCTCGCAATACGATTCGCTCGCCCACGTGCACTACGACGACCAGCTCTACAACGGCTTCGCCGGGGACGGCGTCTCGGTCAAGGGCGCCGACAAATGCGGTATCCACACCCACGCGGGTGGGATCGCCGGGCGCGGTGTCCTGCTCGATATCGCCAAGCACGCGGTGTGGACTGGCTCGAGGCCGGTACCTCGATCGGCCCCGAGGAACTCGACGAGGTCGCCGCGGCCCAAGGTGTCACCGTCGATGCGGGCGATATCCTGCTGATCCGGACGGGCTGGCGCAAGAAGTTCCTCTCCGACGGCGATGCCGCCGGGTTCATGGCGGGAGAGCCGGGACTGAGCCTGAACTGTGCGACCTGGCTGCGGGAGCGTGATGTGGCAGTGGTCGGCTCGGATAACTGGGCCGTCGAGGTGATGCCCGGCGAGAATCCGGGCTCCGCGTTCGAGCTCCATATGGTGCTCATCCGGGATATGGGCCTGACCCCCCTGGCCGAGATGCTCGACTTCGAGGATCTCGCCGGGGCGTGTGCCGCCGACGGCCGCTACGACTTCTTCTACGCAGGCCCGCCCCTGCAGTTCACCCGCGGCATCGGCTCGCCGATCAATCCGCTGGCGATCAGATGAGAACGGGCATGGACGCGATCGCGATGCCGCGGTGGAAAGGAAGCAGGACCCGTGCTGGTCGGTGACATCGTCGAATACGGCGCACGTAAACATCCGGACCGTATCGCGTTGCGGTTCGAAGACGAACGGATCGGCTACCGGGAGCTGCGCGATCGCAGCCGACGGCTGGCCAACGCCCTGCTGGGTGTGGCCGCCCGGGGACCGGGTCGCCGTCCTCTCCGCCAACTGCACGGAGTACTTCGACTGCTACTACGGCGTGCCGATGGCCGGTATGGCGCTGACCATCCTGAATTTCCGGTCCCATCCGGATCAGGTGGCGGCGCTGCTGCGGCACTCGGGCGCCGGGGTACTGATCGTCGCCGCGGAATTCGCCGAGCTGGTGACCCGGATACGGGACGAGATCCCCGGCGTGCACACCGTGGTATCGATCGGCGGTCCCGTCGAATCGGCTACGGCATGGGAGGAATTCGTGGGCGGGGCGGAGGCCGTGGAGCCGCCGGTACGCCCGGCGGCCGACGACACCGCCTGGCTGGTTTACACCAGCGGGACGACCGGCACCCCGAAGGGCGTGCTGCTCAGTCATCGTAACCTCCTCGCCGGGGTCACCTCGTCGGCGCTGCAGTGGGACCTGCCCGAGGACACGGTGTTCCTGTTCTGCTTCCCGCTGTGCCATGTCGGCGGATATGTCACGTTGGTCAACCATCTACTGGGCGCCACCGTCGGCTTCCTCCGGACCTACGACAACGCCACGTTCCTCCGGTTGGTGGACGAATGGCAGGTCACCCAGACCGGTTTGGCGCCGACGATGATCAGCTTCCTGCTCCGGGACCCCGCGCTGGAGGCCGGCGCGCTGAGCTCGTTGCAGGCGGTCGGATACGGGTCGGCGGCGATTCCGGCCGCGGTGCTGCGGGAGGGGTTGCAGCGGTTCGGCTGCGACTTCTACCAGGGCATGGGCATGACCGAACTCGCCGGCAATGTGCTGCATCTGGATGCCGCGGCGCATCGCCGGGCGGCCGCCGGCGAAACGGGCCTGCTGATGTCGGCGGGTAAACCGATGCGCTTGGCCGATATCCGGGTCGTCGACGACGAATTCGCCGATGTCGCGGTCGGTGAGATCGGCGAAATGGTCGTACGCGCCGATCAGGTGACGGTCGGTTACTGGAACGATCCGCAGGCCACGGAGACCGCGTTCACCGACGGATGGTTCCGCACCGGGGATCTGGTCCGGCAGGACGACGAAGGTTTCGTCTACATCGTCGACCGGAAGAAGGATCTCATCATCAGCGGCGGCGAGAACGTCGCCTCACTCACCGTGGAGCAGGCACTGTACCGGCATTCCGCGGTCGCCGAAGCCGCCGCCGTCGGCGTACCCGATGAGACCTGGGGCGAGGTGGTCTGCGCGGTTGTGGTGGCGCGGGCCGGAGTGACCGTATCGGCCGCCGATATCATCGCCGGCTGCCGGGAGCACCTCGCCGGGTTCCAGGTGCCGCGGCGCGTCGAGTTCGTGGACGCGCTGCCGAAGAATGTGACCGGAAAGATCCTCAAACGAGAGCTGCGCGAGCGGTTCTCACCTGCGAGATGAGGGAACGGGGCCGGTCGGGTGGGCAGACCACCCGGCCGGCCCCGCAGCAGGGGTGATCCGGTGCGCAGAAAGACGAAGGACCCGGTTCTTGGCTGTACAGCCGGGAACCGGGTCCTTCGTCGTGAGGTGCGCGGGGGTCCGATCCGACGACGCGCTGCCGGACGGCCCCGGGCGTGGGGCTCGTCCGGCAGCGCGCGCCGGGTGGGTCAGCCGAGCCGGCGTGGGTTCGACACCCGCAGCCTCGCCTCGACGGCGGCGTTCACCGCGGCGCGGACCCGCGGGTCCCGGCCGGCGAGAGCGCCCGCACGCAGTCGTTCGGCCAGCGCCGCCTCGGACGGACAGTCCAGGGCGCGCAGCAGATCGTGCACCCGGTCCGTGTGCCCGGCACCGGCTCGCAGTTCCCGGCCGCCGATCTGCAGCAGGGACACGCAGATACGCAGCAGATATCGTTGCGCGCCGGCGTCCTCCGGCAGGGCCGGGCCGATCTCCCCGGCGAGTGTCTCGGCCACGAGATCCAGGATCTCGGTGAGATCCGGGCGATCGTGGACCGTCGACGCCGGGGCCTGCGGTGCGCTGTCGGCGGGAACGGCTTCGAGCAGGCCGAGAACGTCGAGCAGGTCGTACTCGGATTCGCAGACCCGGCGCCCGATGGCGGCCAATTCGAGCGAATGTTCGGCGCCCCCGAGATGGCGTTCGGCCTGGAACCGGCTCAACACCAGCCATTTCAGTGTGCCGAAGACCTCCCACCAGTGCAGTTCGGCCGCCGACGGCCGGTCGCCGGTGGCGCGCTGATAACCGTCCAGGAGCTGGTCTCTGGTGCCGAGCCCGCCCACCGGTGCCGCCGCGCCGAAACGCCAGGCGCGAACGCAGAGCCAGCCCAGGTCCTCGATCGGGTTGCCGAGATGGGCGAGTTCCCAGTCGAGTACGCCACGGATGCCGTCGGCGTCGATCAGCAGGTTACCGAGCCGGAAATCGCCGTGCACCAGGCCGGCCGCCCGACCGGATGGCCGGTTGTCCCGTAGCCAGCGCAGGCCGATTTCCACCGCGGGCCGGGGGTCGGCCAGGTCCCGATAGGTGTGCTCGAGGGCGTCGAGGGGGTCGCGGTCGTCGAGGGCGGTGAGCGTCGTCACCGGTGTGCGGTGGACCAGTCCCAGGACGTAGCCGCAATCCTCGGCGAGATGCGCACGGACGGCGGCGAAGCCGGGATCACGCTGCAGCTTGCGCGGGATCGACTCGCCGGGAACGGTGTTCATCAGCAGGTACGGGGCATCGATTCCGGGCGCGGTGTCCCCGGAGGCGAGTACCTCGGGAACCGGCACCCCGGCTGTGGCCGCGGCGCGCAGACACGCCACTTCGGCGCGCATCCGATCGATCTCGCCCCGGCCGGGCGGATCCCGGCGCAGCACCGCGGTGATCTCGCGGCCGGTGTGATCGGTGGCGCGCACCGCGTATATTTCGCGGCTGGCGCCGCCGGTGAGCCGGCGCACCTCGGCACCGGCGAGCTCGGTGCCGGTGGCGGCGGCCAGGACGGCACGTACTCCCTCGGCGAGCGTCGCCGAGGGCGTCGTCACAGCCACGGTGCGGCCCCGGGGTCGCGCAACAGGCGCCGCGCGGTGGACATCCGGTGCACCTCGTCGGGGCCGTCGTAGACGCGTGCGTACCGTGCCTGCCGGTACATCCGCTCCAGCGGAGTATCGGCGGTGAGGCCGAGCGCACCGTGGACCTGGATGGCGCGATCGACGACATCGTGCAGCATCCGCGCGCCCCAGAACTTCACCAGACCGACACGTACGCGGTAATCCTCTCCGGCGTCCATCGCGCGCGCGGCATCGAGGGTCATGAGTCGTGCCGCGTGGATCTGGGCGGCGGATTCGGCGATATAGCGGTGGATCTCGCCTTTCTCCGCGAGCAGTGATCCGTGTGCGAAGCGGGTGTTGGCACGGGCGCACATCAGTTCGTAGGCGCGCTGGGCCTGGCCGAGCCAGCGCATACCGTGGAAGATCCGGCCGGCACCGAGCCGGTCCTGGGCCACCGCGAAACCCTTGCCGCGCTCGCCGAGCAGACTGTCCAGGGGGACGCGGACGTCGGTGAGGCGGACCTCGTAGTGATCACTGGGGTCGTGCCCCATCGTCGGGATCGAGCGGACGATCTCGAAACCCGGCGTATCGATCGGCACGATGATCGCGCTGATCCGGGCGTGCCGGGGCTCGCTGTCGGGTTCGGTGCGGGCGAACACGGTGCAGAACGCCGCCTGTTCCGCTCCGGTGGTGAACCATTTGTGCCCGTTGATCACCCAGCTGTCGCCATCGATTACGGCGCGGGTTTCGATCAGCGTCGGGTCCGAGCCCGCGACCTCGGGTTCGGTGAGCCCGACCGACGGCAGGATATCCCCGGACACCAGTCCGGGGATCCAGTGCCGGCGCTGCTCCTCGGTGCCGTGCAGATGCAGCATGATCGTGTCCTGCATCGTGACCGAACCGACCGCCAGCTGCCCGAACTCGGAGCGGCCGATGATCTCGTTGAGGTAGACGAAGTCGAGGAACGGCAGGCCGCCACCGCCCACCTCGGCGGGATGGCCGAGCGCCCAGATACCGAGTTCCTTCGCTCGTGCGCGCAGACCGGCGAGCGCCTGCCCGGCGGTGTCGTCGTCCCGGGCAAGCACCGGTTCCCGCGGGATGACCTCGTCGTCGATGAACCCGCGCATCCGCGCGGTGAGTTCGGTCAGCCGGGTGTCCATCGTCGTCATCCCTTCCGGCCGGTGGTGAACTCGCGCAGCGGCCGGGTCGCCGCCGAGTCGACGTATTCGTCGATACGGGCGATGCGTCCGTCGCGGACCTCGACGAACAGGCACGCGGCTACCTCGAGCGGACCGTATCCGGGCAGTTCGCCGCGCAGGACGTGCTGCTGGGCGAAACCGGTGGGTAGCGGGTACCGGCGGATGTCCTCGTAGCGCATACCCACGAGCGTGCGCGAAAGCCAGCGCAGGACCCGCAGATTCTCGGTGACGGTCTCCTCGGTGCCCTTGTCGTTGTGCCAGATCCGGGCTTCGGGAGCGTACAGCTCGGTGAGAGTCGCTTCATCGCCCGCGCTGACGGCGGCGAAGAAACGATCGGCCAGGTCGCTCGTCGGGTGTCCTCTTCTTTCGGCATGACCGGTGGTATGGCCGCCGGCGGTGTTCAGGGTCCGGGCGCGGACGAGGGGTGCAGGCGTCCCCCGGCGCGGAGCAGATTGCTGTCGGCGGCCCGGCCGAGCAGATCGGCGGCCAGGGCCGCGGCGGCGAGGGTCGCGGGCAGGTCGATGCCGGTGGCGATACCGCTGTCCTCGAACAGGTAGACCAGTTCCTCGGTCGCGATATTGCCGCTGGCACCCGGCGCGAAGGGGCAGCCGCCGAACCCGCCTGCCGCGGCGTCGAATCGGCGGACACCGTGCAGATAACCAGACCACGCGTTGGCCAGGCCCTGCCCCCGGGTGTTGTGCAGATGCAGCCGATCTCCACGCCGGGGACCGCGGCGTGGACGAGGTCGACGACCTCGGCGGTCCGGCCCGGGGTGGCCGTGCCGACCGTATCGGCGACAGAGAGACTGTCGGCGCCGGCCGCCCGGGCACGCGCCGCGATCTCGGCGACCCGGTGCGGCGGGGTCGGTCCGTCGAAGGGGCAGTCGAAGGCGATCGCGATGATCACCTCCAGCTCGCCGCCCGCGCCGTGGACCACCTCGGCGATCGGGCCGATCAGTGCGATCGACTCTTCGCTGGTCCGGCCGACATTGGCGACACTGTGCCCGTCGGAAGCCGACACCACGTACTCGAGCCGGGGTCACGCCCACGGCGAGTGCCCGCCGGACGCCGCCGAGTCCGGCGACCAGGGCCGAGAACGCCACGTCCGGCCAGCGGTGCAGCCGGGCCGCGATCAGTTCGGCATCGGCGAGCGCCGGTACGGCGCGCGGGGACACGAACGAGGTGACCTCGATCCGGCCGACTCCCATGGCCGCCAGCGCCGCGATCAGTTCGAGTTTGGCCTCGGTGGTGATGGGCGCCTCGATCTGCAAGCCGTCGCGCGGGCCGACCTCGCGGATATCGACCTGTGCCGGGGCGGTCATGCGATGGTTCCCTGCGCGTGCAGTGCGCCGAGCCGGTCCGGGGTGTAGCCGAGGATTTCGCCGAGGACCTCATCGGTGTGGGCACCCGGGCGGCCGGGCCCACCCCAGCGGACGCCGCCCGGTGTCGCGCTCAATCTGGGTACCACGCCGACACCTTTGACCGGCACCGGGTCGTATCCGGGGTCGGCGGGTTCGACCGAGGGATCGCGATGATCGACGAACAGGTCGCGGGCGAGGAACTGCGGGTCGGCCATCACCTCGGCGACCGTGTTGACCGGTCCGGCCACGACACCGGCCGCGGCCAGCAGGTCGATGAGTTCGGCGGCGGTGTACTCCACCGCCCACGCCGCGATGATCTCGTCGAGCTCGTCCTGATTGCGGCCGCGCGCGGTGTGGTCGACATAGCGGGGGTCGGTCGCGAGTTCGGGGCGGCCCATGGCTGCCGTCAGCCGCCCGAACACGGTGTCCTGGTTGGCCGCGATGATGACCCACAGACCGTCTTTGGCGCGGTACAGATTCGAGGGTGCGATCCGGTCCAGCCGGGTTCCCGACGGTTGCCTGATATGCCCGGTCTTGTGGTAATCGGGCACCGTGGATTCCTGGATCGCGAGGGATGCCTCGGTGAGCGCCGCATCGACGATCTGCCCGCGGCCGGTGCGTTCCCGCACCAGCAGGGCGGCCAGGACGCCCTGGAAGGCGAACATCCCGGCGAGGCTGTCACCCAGCGACAGGGCGATGCGAGGTGGGGCCTGGCCCGGAAACCCGTTGAGATACCGGAGACCGCTGACGCCCTCGGCGACCGAGGCGTAGCTCGGCCGGGAGGAATAGGGTCCGGTCTGGCCGTAGCCCGAGACCCGGGCGAGTACAAGCCCCGGAGAGATCGCGGTCAGCACGTCGTAGCCGATTTCCCAGCGCTCCAAGGTCCCCGGCCGGAAACTTTCCACCACCACATCGGCGGTGCGGGCCAGTTCGAGGAAAATCTCGCGGCCCGCGTCGGTCCGCAGGTCGATACCGACGCAACGCTTGTTGCGGGCGTGGACCGTCCAGAAATACTGGTGGCCGCCTTCGGCCTGACCCCATTCGCGTAGCGGGTCGGGCCGGTCTGGTGCTTCGATCTTGATGACGTCCGCGCCGAGGTCACCGAGTAGCCGGCCGCAGTAGGGCCCCGCGATGAGCGTGCCCAGTTCCAGGACGCGATAGCCCTCGAGCGGGCCGCGCGGCGGCGCGTCCGCGCCGGGTCGCGAATCCGTTGTCATTATTTGCCTCCTCGGACGGCAGGGGGTGGGGCTGTCGTAGGGAACGAGGTGTCGGGTCGGACGGGGAGATCCCACCAGGAGGCCGGGTTGGTGCGGTACGACGCGCCGACGCCGGTCAGGGCGCTCGGTCGAGCTGGAGTGCGCCGACACACATCTGATCGAGGGTCGCGAGCAGCGCCTCCTCGTCGGCGTCCTCGCCCTGGATCAGCCACAAGTACAGGGTGTGGTCCACCATGGCGGACATGGCGCGGGCGGCCAGTTCGGGGTCGAGGCCGGTGGGAGCCAGGCCTTCGGATTGCCAGCGGGCGATCGCGCGGGCCGTGCGGTCGATCAGCTGGCGGCGGTGCTCGTGCCGGAGCAGCCGGAACTCCTCGTTGAAGGTGGCGACCTGCTCGATGATCGCCATCAAAGGTGCGTTGCGGCGGTAGGCCTGATAGTAGGACCGGTTCGAGGCGATCAGTCGCTCGGCGGGGGAGAGATCGGCCGCCGCGGGCTCGCGTCGGTGCATATCCTCGAAGAGCCGGTTGCTCAATTCTCCGAAGACATCGTCCTTCGACTCGAAGTACCGGTAGAAGGTGCCGTAGGAGACCCCGGCCTCCTGGGCGATCAGTTCCACCCGTGCGTCCAGGAATCCCACCGTCTCGAAGACGCGGCGGGCCGCGTCCAGCAGAGCGTCACGCGTCTTGCGTCCCCGCGGGGTCAGCGTGTCGACCGAGGCGGGGGAACTGTTGACAGATGACTTCGCCACGGGACAGACTATTCCCGAAGCTGACATGACTGTCAAGTCATGTTTCGCTCCTGCGGCGACCGCCGGAACGGCCGCTCACGCGACATTGTCGCCCAGAGAAAGGATCGCGATGAACGCCCCCAACCCGAGGTACGAACTACGCGGGATCAACCATCTCGCGCTGGTCTGCTCCGATATGCGCCGGACCATCGATTTCTATACGGGTGTACTCGGTATGCCGCTGATCAAGACCATCGAACTGCCCGGAGATCTGGGGCAGCATTTCTTCTTCGACTGCGGGAACGGCGATACGCTCGCCTTCTTCTGGCTCGCCGACGCACCCGACGCGGCGCCGGGCGTGGCGGCACCCAAGGGCCTGCCCGACGCCGGCGAGCTCGTGAGTGCGGTGGGTTCGATGAACCACGTCGCCTTCGCCGTACCGCCGGAGAAGTTCGACGAGTACTACGAGCGGCTGCGGGGCGAGGGGATCGAGGTCAGTCGCGTGCTCAATCACGACGACAGCCGCGCCGGCGTCTCCCGGGAGGTGCACCCGGGCACCTTCGTGCGCTCGTTCTACTTCCAGGACCCCGACGGCGTACTGCTCGAATTCGCTTGCTGGACACGCACCTTCACCGACGCCGATATCTCGCACGAACCGAAGACCGCCGCCGACCGCCGCGTCCCCGCGTCGCACTGAGCCGAAAGGAGCGCCACCGTGCCCAGGTTGCGTGAAGTACCCCGTGCCGAAGTCACCGACGAGCGGATCCTGTTCTATTACGACCGGCTCTTCGGTCCGGACAAGGATCCGGCCGTCGACCACGGCACCGTCCATGCCACCCCCGGCGACTGGTGGACGGTTTTCGCCCAGTCACCCGAGGTGTTCCGGCACGCGGTACGGGGTTTCGCCGTCTACCGCAACGCGACGCTGGACCCGGCCCTGCGCGAACTCGGCCAGAGCCGGGCCGGTTTCGCCCGCGGCAGCCAGTTCGTCTTCTCCCAGCACTGCAAACAGATGCGTTCGCTGGGGATGCCCGAGGAGAAGATCTCGGCCATCCCGCACTGGCAGGTCAGCGAGGTCTTCTCCCCGCTCGAGCGGGCCGTGCTGGCCTACACCGACGGGCTCGTCTACGACGGCGGCCGGGTCCCCGACGAGGTGTTCGAGGTGCTGCGCGGTGCGCTGAGCGATCAGGAGATCCTCGAACTCACCTACATCACCACGCTGTACGACATGCACGCGACGATCTGCCGGGCCCTGCGACTCGAGTACGACGATCGGCCGGAGCCGATCGAGGAGGTTCAACTGCCGGAGGGTGCCGAGGCCAGGGATCTGTCCGCGGATCTTTCGGGGGCCTGAGCGACGGTCTCGGGGTGCGGCGGGGTTTCGGCTCGAGCTGCGGCCAACCGCTGACCGCGGCCGCCACGGCGGCGACGATGGCAGCATGACTCAGACCGCCCCCTCGCCGGACCAGGTGGTGGCGCAGCGCTACCGTGATCCCGTACCGGCGGCCCCGGCCGAGTGGAATCCGGTGCTGCGGGTGCTGCACGAACACCGATCGGTACGCCGCTACCTGCCCGATCCGCTGCCGGACGGCGTGCTGGAGCTGCTGATCTCGGCCGCCCAGTCCGCCCCCACCTCCTCCAACCTGCAGGTGTGGAGTGTGGTCGCGGTCCGCGACCCGCAGCGCAAAGCCCGACTTGCCGCGCTCGCCGGGGACCAGGAACAGATCCGGCAGGCGCCGCTGCTGCTGGTGTGGACCGCCGACCTCGCCCGGCTACGCGGTCTGGCCGCCGAGCGCGGCGCGCCACTGGACGGCGCCGACTACCTGGAATCCAGTTATGTCGCGTTCCTGGATGCGGCGCTGGCCGCACAGAACGCGGTGGTCGCGGCCGAATCGCTGGGGCTGGGCACCGTCTACATCGGCGCGATCCGCAACAACCCGGAGCAGGTGGCCGCCGAACTGGAGTTGCCCTCCGGGGTGTTCGCGGTGGTCGGCCTGGTGGTGGGCCGGCCCGATCCGGCGGAGAACGCCCGGGTCAAACCGCGCCTGCCGCAGGCCGCGGTGCTGCACGAGGAGACCTACGCACCCGCTCGGCTTGCCGATATCGACGACTACGAGCAGCGCATCGCGCAGTTCTACGCCGAACAGGATCTGGCGCATTCGTGGACCGACCGGGTGCTGGCCCGGCTCGAGTCGGCCGCGGCGCTCAAGGGACGTGACCGGCTGCGCGAATCACTGGCGGCCCAGGGGTTTCCGTTGCACTGATATCCCGCTGCGGACCGCTGCCGCACCGGGTCGCCGGTATTCCGCTCGTAGCGGGAATTGTCCGCCGCTCACGATGGTCGCGGTCCGAACTTGTGCCGGTGTCCGTGGGCAAGGCCGGCGCACCCGGTGCGGCCGGACAGGACGGCACGGTGATCGCGGGGCGCCCTGCCCGCGTGTCGGAGGTCGATCGCGGCGGCCGGTGCGAGGATCGACGCGGAACTCGTGCGGGCCGCCGCCCCGGTGCCGCACTCTGGTGTCGTCCCAGGAGGTCCTCGTGCCCGCGTCGTCCGATCGCATCGCCCTGGTCACCGGCGGCTCCGGTGGTATCGGCCGGGCGGTGGCCGAGCGCCTCGCCGCAGCCGGGACGACGGTGGTGGTCCACTACGCCGGAAACGCCGGCCGGGCCGAGGAGGTCGTCTCCGCCATCACCGGTGGCGGCGGCACCGCGGTCGCGATGGGCGGGGATGTGGCCGACCCCGCCCGGATGCGGCAGCTGTTCACCGAGATCACCGACCGTTTCGGTGGGATCGACGTAGTGGTCAATACCGCGGGCATCATGCTGCTCGGACCGGTGGCCGAATTCGATCTCGACGCATTCGACCGGATGCACCGCACCAATGTCCGCGGCACCTTCGTCGTCTCGCAACTTGCCGCCCGCACACTGAACCCCGGCGGCGCGCTGATCAATTTCTCGAGTTCGGTGATCCGGCTCCAGCAACCCGGCTACGCCGCCTATGCCGCCAGCAAAGGGGCGGTGGAAGCGATGACCCTGGCCCTGGCGCGGGAGTTGCGCGGCCGCGATGTGACGGTCAATGTGGTCGCGCCGGGTCCCACCGCGACTCCGCTGTTCCTCGACGGCAAGGACGATGCCGATATCGAACGGCTCGCACAGCTGTCACCCCTGGAACGTCTCGGCGAACCGGCCGATATCGCCGAGACGGTGGCCTTCCTGGCGGGCCCGGCCCGCTGGGTCGACGGACAGGTTCTCTACGTCAACGGCGGCCTGGCCTGATCCACTGCCGCGAGCCGCTGGCGGCTCGAGCGGGGATTTCGATCAGGGTGAGCCGACCCGTCGCACCCGGTGCCGCGTGGGTGATCAACTGTCCGGATGAGCTATGGCCCCTACGACCTGACCCATACCGCCGCCGCGCAGCGTTACGAGAGAGTCCCGTACCGGCGCACCGGCGACTCCGGCCTCGACCTGCCCGCGTTCTCGTTCGGACTGTGGCAGAAGTTCGGTACCGACTACCCCTTCGTGACCCAGCGTGAGATCATCCTGCACGCCTTCGACCTGGGTATCACCCATTTCGACAATGCCGATCGTTACGGCCCGCCGCATCGGGCCGCGCAGCAGAACTTCGGCCGGGTGCTCGCCAAGGATCTCGCGCCCTACCGGGACGAGCTCATCCTGTCGACCAAGGCCGGGAATCCGATCGGGCCGAGCCCCTATCTGAAGGGCGGCTCCCGCAAATCACTGCTCACCTCGCTCGACCACAGTCTGCGTGATCTCGGCACCGACTACGTCGATATCTTCTACCACCACAGCCCCGACCCCGGGACTCCGCTGGAGGAAACGGTGGGTGCGCTGGTCAGCGCGGTACAGCAGGGCAAGGCGCTCTATATCGGCATCTCCAACTATCTGCCCGACCGCGCCCACGATGCCGCCGGACTGCTCCAGGCCGCGGGCGTGCCGTTGCTCATTCATCAGGCGCGGTATTCGATCTACGATCGCCGTCCCGAACAGAACGGTCTGCTGGACACCGCACGGCGCGACGGGTTCGGCGCCATCGTCTATTCGCCGCTGGCGCAGGGGTTGCTGACCGACAAGTACCTCGAGCGCATCCCCGAGGGTGCCCGGGCGGCCGACAGCACCTTCCTGTCCCCGGATGCCATCGACGAAACCTATCGGCAGCGCACCGCCGAACTGAACAAGATCGCCGCGGCGCGGGGCCAGTCACTGGCCCAGCTCGCGCTGCAATGGGTGCTGCGGCGGCCCGAGGTCACCTCGGCGCTGATCGGGGCGAGCAGCACGGCGCAGCTCGACCACAACCTCGCCGCGCTCGAGTTCCCCGAACTCACCGATGCCGAGCTCGCCCTCATCGACGAGCACGGCATCCACGGAACCGGGCTGAATCTCTGATCCGGTGCGCCCGGTTCAGCCGCGCAGCAGCGGCAGGAGCTGGGCGCCCTGGCGCCGGATTTCGGGCAGGTAGGGAGTATCGGACAGCACGAAGTGGGTGATGCCGAGATCCTGGTATCGGCGCAGTGATTTCGCGACATCCTCGGCGGAACCCACCAGCCACGTGGTGCCCGCGCCACCGCCGCCGACGGTGCCCGGGGTGGTGTAGAGGTGCTCGTCGAGCACTTCGCCGCGCGCCGCGAGATCGAGCAGGCGCTGCTGTCCGACCGCCGCACGCCGGGATGCGCTCCGATCGTGCGTTTTCGCCATCTCGGCGACCTTGGCTTCGGCATCGGCCCATGCCTGTTCGGTGGTGTCGCGGACTACTGTGGTGATCCGCAGGCCGAATCGCAGCGGCGGCAGGGCCCGGCCGAGTTCGTCACCGAGCGCGCGCAACCGTTCGATGCGTTCCCGGACGCCCGCGAGCGGCTCACCCCAGAAGAGCTGGACATCGGCTTCGGTCGCGGCGACTCGTTCGGCGGCCGCGGACGCGCCACCGAAGTAGAGCAGCGGGTGCGGGCGGTCCTCGCGCACGGCGATTCGCGGCATGACGGTGGAATCGGTCACCCGGTAGTGCTCACCCCGGTAGGTGACGTTCTCCTCGGTCCACAGCCGCCGGACCAGTTGGAGGAACTCCCGGGTGCGGGCATACCGATCGGCCTGGTCCTCCTCGGCTTCGCCGTAGGCCGCGAGATCGTCCTTGCCGGAGACGATGTTGATCCGCAGTCGGCCACCGGTGAGATGATCCAGGCTCGCGGCGGCGGAGGCGAAATGGGCCGGCCGCCAATACCCGGGCCGGACGGCGACGAGCGGTTCGAAGGTCGTGGTCCGGGCCGCGAGCGCGGTGGCGACGGTGAACGTATCCGGGCGACCCCAGCCGGTGCCGATCAGCGCCCCCTGCCACCCGTATTCCTCGAGTGCGCGTGCCTGCGCGGTCAGTGTCTCCAGGCTGTTGTGGTCGGCGGTGACGGCGTCACCGCGATGCCCGGGAATCACCTGGTTGGGGATGTACCAGAGGTATTCGGCCGTCGGGGCGGTTCCTGTTCGGTCTGGCATCGCGGATCTCCGTTCGGGGCCGGGTGGATCGGGACAGGCGCACCGGATGGCCGGAGGATCACCCGGGCAAACACATTGCGCCGCCAACCGTTTCCGGGCTACGGACCGGATCACGGTGATTCGAAATCAGCGGAAGCACAGCGAATCTGCGGACCGCGAAGGGCAGGTGGTTCCCGGGACGAGACACGCATCGGACCGGCGGACGTGGATCGGGGGCGAGTTGACAAGCCGGTGGCCGTCTGCCAACCTCACAGCAGGTCACGAGTGCCAGCGTGAAGCCCCGGCTTGCTGGCCGGCAACCCTCCTCCGCGGTGGGGTGCCCCGGGTGACGACCTGGCCGCTGCTCGACCGAGCGCGGCAAGCGCGGACTCCGTCGAATCGAAGCCCGGAGTCCCTCGATCGAAGGGATTGCGTGATGACCGCTGTACTCGACCCCACCCGTGCCCCGGCCCGTGTCTCCGGCGACGACCTGCGGGTTCCGCTGGTACAGGGCGGTACCTGTAGTTACGCCAACTTCGACTACGCGGCCAGCGCTCCGGCTCTCGCGCAGGTCACCGCACGGGTGGCCGATCTGCTGCCCTACTACGCGAGTGTGCACCGCGGCGCCGGGTATGCCTCGCGTATCTCCACCCGCCGCTACGAGGCGGCCCGTGAAACGGTCCGCGAGTTCCTGTGCTGCGCCGCCGACCAGGAGGTGGTGTTCACCCGGAACACCACCGACGCGCTCAACCTGCTCGCCGCCTGCGTCCCCGGCGATACCGTGGTGCTCGATATCGAACACCACGCCAACTTCCTGCCCTGGGCCGGGCGCGGACGCCGGGTGGTGCCCGCCGCCGGCACGCTCACCGAGACCGTCGAGCGTCTCGCCGCCGAACTCGGCGCGAAGCCCGCGGCGCTGCTCGCGATCACGGGCGCGTCCAATGTCACCGGGGAGGTGCTGCCGCTGACCGAGCTGGCCGCGCTCGCTCATCGCCACGGTGCGCGGATCCTGGTGGACGCGGCCCAGCTGGCGCCCCATCGGCGTATCGACCTGTGCGCCACCGATATCGACTATGTGGTCTGCTCCGGGCACAAGCTGTACGCACCGTACGGCGCCGGGGTGCTGGCCGGTCGCCGCGACTGGCTCGACGCCGCACCGCCGTACCTGGCCGGTGGGGGCGCGGTCACCGAGGTGACCGCGGACACCGCGGCCTGGGCGGCCGCACCGCATCGGCACGAGGCCGGTTCACCCAATGTGCTGGGCGCCGTGGCGCTGGCGGCCGCCTGCGAGGCGCTCACCGAACTCGCCGCCCCCGCCGAGGTGCACGAACGGGCGCTCACCGACCGGTTGCGCACCGGGCTGGAGGACATCGCCGGTGTCCGATGCCTCCGGATCTTCGGCGACAGCATCGACTGTGTGGGAATCGTCGCCTTCACCGTGAACGGTTTCGAACCGGGCCGGGTCGCGGCCTATCTGTCCGCCGAACATGCGATCGGCGTGCGGGACGGCCGCTTCTGCGCCCACCCGCTGCTGGCCCGGTTCGGGCTCCACGCCGCCCTGCGCGCCAGTATCGGACTCGGCACCACCGCCGGTGACGTGGATCGGCTACTCGACGCCGTGCGGACTCTGGTCGCGGCCGGACCGCAGTGGGATTACGCCTGTTCGGACGGCCGCTGGGACCCGGTTCCGGAGACCCGTCCCGGCCTGACCGAGGGGCCGGGCACCGGATCCGCACCGTGCACGGTGTGACGGACGGCGCGTCATATGAGAGAAACTAACCGTGTCCCGTGGCGCCCTGCGGCTTCGCCGGATTCCCGCACCGATCCCGAACCTCCGGAGTGAGCCGAGATGACCGTCGAAATCGACATACTGACCGACGCGGCGGATGCACGTGCCGCGCAACAGGTGTTCCGTACCGCGATGGTCGGGGGCCCGCCGATCTCGGCCGAGGCCGCGGACGGGTTGAACGAACCCGGACGCACTCTCGGCGCCCGGGTCGGCGGTGAACTGGTCGGGACGGTGAATTCCTACACCAGCTGGCTGATCGCGCCGGGCGGCGCGCGCCTGCCGCACGCCGCGGTGACGCACGTCGGTGTCCTGCCCACCCACGCGCGGCAGGGGATCGCGGCCGGGCTGCTGCGCCGCCAGCTCACCGAGATCGCCGCACGCGGGGAGGTCGTCGCCTCGTTGCGCGCTACCCAGGGCGGCATCTATGAGCGCTACGGGTACGGCGTCGCCGGCTCGTCGGCGCGCTGTGAGATCGATGTGCACCGGGCCCGTTTCCGCGAGACCGTACCGGCCGCGGGTCCGGTCCGGTTGCTCGCGCCTGCGGACGGCTGGGAGATACCGGCCAAGATCTACGCGACAGCGGATGTGACGTGGACCGCGGCGGTTGATCGCCCTTCGTACTGGTGGCGGCTACAGGGGCTGCTGCGGCCCCTGGGTCATGTCGCCGTGCACGGGGAACCCGGCGCGGAGGACGGGTTCGTGCGCTACCATGCCGCCGAATCCCTGGAATGGGTGCGCGGCCCGCGCCGGACCGTGGTGGTCGACGATCTTGTCGCCACGACCCCCGCTGCCTTTGTCGGTCTCGTCCGCCATCTGCTCAGCGCCGATATCGTCGACGTGGTCGTGCTGTCCGCGATCTCGCCCGACACCCCGCTGCGGCATCTGCTGACCGACGAGCGGACGGTCCGGGTCACCGATATCCACGACGAGACCTGGTTGCGGCTCGTCGATGTCCCGGCCGCACTGGCCCGGCGCGCCTATCGTCCCGGCCGGCCGCTGGTTATCGCCGTCACCGATCCGATTCTGTCCGCCAACACCGGCAATTACCGGATCGAGGACGGCGGGGTCACCCGGGTGGACGAGCCCGCGGACCTCGGCACCGATGTGACGGCCCTGGCGGCCGCCTACCTCGGCGGTACCCGCTGGCGCCACCTGGCGCTCGCGGGCCGCGTCACCGAGCACCGGCCCGGCGCCGCGGCGACCGCGGACGCGCTGTTCGAGGTGGACGAGCATCCGTTCAGCGGGACGTACTTCTGACCTCCTGCCCGGCCCGGGTGGCCGCGTAGTGCGCCGCGATCTCGTCACTGGTGGTGACCCATACGCCGGGATGCTCGACGATGTAGGCCAGCGCCTCGTCGAGGTACCGGGCCCGGAACGCCTGCCCGGTGACGAAGGGATGCAGGGCCAGGGCGAGGACGCGGCCGCTCGTTTCGGAGTCCGCCCACAGCCGGTCGAGCTGGTCCCGCACGATCCGGACGAAATCGGGACCGGTGAGCCCGGTGCCGAGGAACAGGGTGTTGTCGTTCAGCTCCACCGAGTACGGCACGCTGAACAGGCCGGGGACGCGCAGCGGGTAGGGCTGGTCGTCGTTGGTCCAGTCCAGGACGTAGTCGACGCCGAGTTCGCGCAGCAACTCCGGAGTGCGAAAACTCTCGGAGAGGGCGGGGCCCATCCAGCCGCGTGGTCGCTTGCCGGTGCCGCGTTCGATGGTGCTGAGCACGTCCGCGAGGTAGGCACGCTCGTCCGCGGCGGCGATCTCGGCCTGCAGGACGGAATTGTTCCGGCCGTGTGCCAGCCAGGCCCAGTCGCGTTCCCGGCCCGCGGCGATGATGCGCGGGTAGCGCTCGACCACATCGGAATTGAGCAGAGCGCTGGCCCGGATGCCGTGCCGGTCCAGCGATTCCAGGATCCGCCAGAACCCGACTCGGGGGCCGTAATCGCGCCAGCCGTAGTTGAGCGGATCCGGGACCTGCCCGGCGGTCCCGGCGAAGATACTGGTGGAGGGCCGGTCCACCTGGTAGTGCTCGATATTGAGTCCCACGTAGAACGCTACGCGGGCCCCGCCCGGCCACCGGATCGGCTCGCGGTCGACGATGGCGCTGTAGTCGAACAGTTCGTTGTCCATTCGGCTATGGTCGAACCATCACACAGATGTGAAGGTCAAATCGTTCGGACGAGGTCGGTGGAATGCGGATCGGGGAACTGTCACAGCGCACCGGCGCGTCACGCCGGTTACTGCGCTACTACGAGGAACAGGGCCTGATCGCCGCCCAGCGGTGCGCGAACGGCTACCGCAGCTACGACGAGCGGTTCGTCGACCGCGTACTGCAGATCCGGGGCCTGCTCGACGCCGGGCTGCCGACCCGGATCATCAAACAGATTCTCCCGTGCCTGGACAAACCGCGCTCCATCTACTTCCCGGACGCGACGCCCGAGATGCTCGCGACCCTCGAGGGCGAACGGGACCGGATGAACGAACGGATCCGCTGCCTGGAACGGAACCGGGACGCAATCACCGAATACCTCGGCGCGGTACGCGAATACGGCGAACAGGGGGTGTAGTCGGCCACGCGTGCGTACTCGCTCGGGACGGAACCGTTTCCCTGGCGTATCGCGGAACAGCCGCGCGCGTATGGGTACGCTCCGATGCTCGTGAGGACATCACGGATAGTGCTCGTTGCCGGTGTCGCCGTGTTGGCCTGGGGAGAGTGGGTGAACTGGCGGTCGTCGCGGCGGCTCGTCGGGTCCGCGACCGGTGCGAGCGAAGCGGTCGTCGTACTCGGGTTCCGCAACGCGGCGCCGACGGTCAACGCGCTGAACAGATGGCGGGTGCGCGCCGGACTGCGCTCCTGCGATCCCCGGCTCGACACCCGGATGGTCTTCTGCGGCGGCGCGGTCGGGGGCGCGCGGTCCGAAGCCGAATTGATGGCCGCCTATGCGCGGGAACGCGGCTGGTCCGGACCGGTCGCGCTGGATACCGCCTCGCGGAGCACCCGGGAGAACATCGTTAACGCTCTCGCACTGATCGACACCGCCGACCGGATCAAAATCGTCTCGAATCCGCTGCACGCGGAGCAGGCCCGGCGCTACCTGGCCGTTATGCGCCCCGATCTCGCGGACCGGCTGGTGCGCGGCGCGGAATACCGCTTCGGCGAGTGGACCTTCCTCAAACCGCTGTTCGCCGTTCTCGGATACGCGAAGCGGGGCCGGGTATCGGCGCCGCTCGCGCGGTAGACCCGGAGCCGCGGGGCGGGATCACTCGGCGAGACGGCGTTCGACCGACTCGACCTTGGTGTGCAACGTATTCGTCCGGCCGGGCCGGATATCGGCCTTGATGACGATGCTGCACCGATCGGATTCGGCCAGTACCGCATCGGTCGCGGCCTTGATGACACCCATAACCTGGTCCCATTCGCCTTCGATCTCGGTGAAACCGGCGGCGGTCCGGTACGCGAGTCCGCTGTCCCGAATGACCCGGACCGCGGTGGCGACCTGATCCCCGACGCTCTCGCCGGTGCCGATAGGGGTGATCGAGAAGGCCGCGAGCATATCCCACTCTCCTTGGTCGTGGTGGAGGATGCGCTGATCTCCCTCACCGTACGCAGGTCTGCGCGAACCACCCCGCTACCGCGTGGCGGGTCGGCCCGCGAGCGCAGTCGCCACCGGGACGGTCCGCCTGCCGCCCCGCGGCCGTCACACCAGATCCGAGTCGAGGTCGCGGTCGGGGGATACGGCCGGACCCCGGCGTGCGCGCGGTTGCCACCGGGTGATCGCGACTCCCGCCAGGCACAGAACCCCGCCGGCCGATGCCACCGGGCCGGGCACTTCGCCGAGGAGGAGCCAGGACATCACGACCACGAGTGCCGGTACCGCGTAGGTGGTCGCGCCCACCTGCCCCGCGGTCATCCGGGCCAGAGCGTATGCCCAGGTGGTGAAGGCGACGGCGGTTGGGAATACGCCGAGATAGACCAGGCCGAGGGTGGCGGACAGCGGTGCGGTGGCCACCTCTCCGATCAGCTGCCCCGTGAACGGCAGGCACGCGATCGTGCCCACCACACATCCGCCCGTGGTTACCTGCAGGGCCGAAGCGCGGGCCAGCGCGGGCTTCTGGACGAGCACCGCCACCGCCCAGGCGGCGGCCGCCACCACACACAGCAGTACGCCGAGCACGGTTGCCGCGCCCTCGAAACTGGACAACCCCACCACGGCCGCTCCGGTGCACGCCACCGCGATACCGGCCATGAGCCGTTTCGGGAAACCTTCGCCGAGGAAAAGTCCGCCGAGCAGTGCGATCATGACCGGCCCGGTGTTGATCACCAGCGCGGCGGTGCCGGCGTCGACGTACTGCTCGGCCCAGTTCAAGGCCACCATATAGATCCCGAACCACAGCACTCCGGATACGATGATCCCGCGCAGTGCCGAACGCGGGGGGAAGCCGGTGCCGGTCAGTAGCAGCAGCGCCACCAAAACCACCGAACCCGAGGCCAATCGGCCCAGCGCCAGCGCGCCCGGCGAGAAATCCGCTCCGGCGGTGCGGATGACGACGAACGCCGAGGCCCACAGGACGACGGTGACGGCCGCGGCGAGCAGTGCGCGCCCCCGCCCGGGAGACAACTCGGTCATATGTTGAACGTAGTTCGCCCGCTGCCGCTCGATCTAGAAAATTTCTCGCATGCGTGCGCAAGTTTGAGAAAACATCGATCGGCGGCCCCGGTCCGGGCGCAGGCTGCCAACCGTGCTGCCGTGCTGGGCATCTCGTATGCAGGTGCGGCACCGTTTCGGATCCGGACGACCCGGGTAACCGATCAGGTCATGCGTTCAGTCGGCGGCGAACGCCTTGTATGTGTAGTGTTTCCAGGGATCTGAAACACGCATGAACGGGCAGGGGTGCATGAGCGGAATCGATGGATGTCTGGAACGGATCATGGACATCCCCGGTGCGCGCAGCGTGACATTGGTGGACGGGGCGAGTGGGCTGGCGGTGGCCGCGGCGGGCCGGCACGACGTGGTCGATCAGCACGAGGACGCGGCGACCACTACCGATGTGGTGCGCGCGGTACTCGACTGTCCGGCGCTGACCACGGGCCCGACCGGGGACGACGTCGACGAGATCATCGTCTGCGGGACCGGGGGATACCACCTGCTCAATCTGGTGGACGGGGATTTCGGCGGCCGCCTTTTCGTTCATGTGCTGTTCGACGAGGAGTCCGGCAATCTGGCGATGGCCCGGTTCCGGCTACGCGGCATCCTCGCCGAACTGGCCGAGGACGGTCATGCGCGTTGAGCTCGCGGACGAACTGGAGCGATTGGAAGACGAAGGCCGGACCGGTGTCCTGCGTGTAGGCGACGGGGAGTTCCATCTCGCCGACGGCGCCATCGCCTCCGCCACCTGCTCGCGCACCACCGGGCTGGACCGGTTGGTGGTCGAGGCCGGGGTGGCCAGTGCCGAGGACTGGGAGCGCGCGGGTACCGGTGATCCGGGCCCGCTGCTGGGTCGGCCGCTGCTGGAAACCCTGGCGTTGCTGGCCGTTTTCGACGCGGCCTATTTTCTGCTGCCGACGCCGGTGGTGCCGGAGTTCCGGGCGGCCCCGGCGCACTGGCTGTCGGCCGTCTGCACCATCCGGCCGCGGGCACTGGTCCGCGAATGCGCGCGCCGCGGTGACCCGGACTCGGGGCCGTGGCCGGCGGAACTGGTCGACCGTGCCGCGGTGGTCCCGGTGCGCCGGATCCGGCGGCGCCGGGTATTGCTCACCGGCGGCCAGGCCGAGGTGCTGGCCGCCGCCGACAATCGCCGTAGCGTCACCGGAATCGCCCGGGACCTGGGCCGCACCGCCTACGGCTGTCTGGAGGCGGTCCGGGATCTGACCATGGCCGGGTTGATCGAACCACCAGTGGGCGCACCGGCTTCCGCGGCCGGCCCGCCCGCCGCCGATCCGGCTACCGGAGCGGAGCCGCCGCTGCGGCGCCGGGTCCGGAACGCCACACCGGTTCCCGATGGCGACGAGTGGGAACCGGTGGATCGCGAACTGCTCACCCGGCTTCGAGCGGCTCTGGAGGACCTCGCGTGACGGCGCGCAAGAATCTGCTCGGTGAACTGATGGGAAGGCGTACCAAGGTGCCGATGACCGTTTCCGATCCCCACGCCGCGGTGACGGCGGAACTCCGCGCGCTGCGCGAACGCGTACCCCGGTTGACCGGGGCGCTGGTGGCCTCCAGCGACGGCCTGCTGGTTACCCATGACCTACCCGCGCATATCGAACCGACCGGGTTGGCCGCGCTGGCGGCGGCTCAGCTGTCGCTGTCGGATCGGCTCGCCCAGACGGCGCAGGGCGGTGGATTCCAGGAGGTCGTGGTGGACGGCACCGGGGGACACGTGGTGATCTACGCGGCCGGCTGGGCGTCGTTGACCGTGCTCGCCGCCCCCGAGGTGAATATCGGCCGGCTGCACCTGGAGTCGCGGCCGGTGGCACGCCGGATCGCCGAACATCTCTCCGCCGTGGTGAAGGACGCCGGCGGTAACAGAAGAACGCAGTAAACGAAAACCATCGAGAGGAACGACCTGTGTCCGATATGGATTTGGCACTCAAGGACATGATGTCGATCGACGGCGCCCTCGGCGCGGCCGTCGTGGATTACAACAGCGGTATGGCACTGGGCACGCTCGGGAGTTCGAAGGCGCTGGACCTGAACGTGGCCGCGGCCGGCAACACCGAGGTGGTGCGCGCAAAGCTGCGCACCATCGAACAGCTGGGCCTGCAGGAGGACATCGAGGACATCCTCATTTCGCTCAGCAGCCAGTACCACCTCATCCGGCCCATGACCGGCCGCAAGTCGAGGGGCCTGTTCCTGTATCTGGCCCTCGATCGCAGCCGGGCCAACCTCGCACTGGCCCGGCACCGGCTGCGTGGGATCGAAGAAGAGCTCGAGGTCTGAGCCGGACCGGGCGCCGGCGTCAGGTCGCGGCGGCGAGCTGCGGCCCGTCGGCGGGTTCGCGAATATCGCCGGCCGGCGGATCCCGGTAGAGGTCGGCGATCCGCGCCGCGTACTTCTCCGCGACGACCTTGCGCTTGAGTTTCATGGTGAGCGTGACCTCGTCGCCGCCCGCCTCCCAGAAGACCGGCAGTACGAGGAAGCGTTTCACCTGTTCCACCCGGGACAGGTGCGCGTTGCCGGCGGCCACGCCGGCCCGGATCGCATCGATCACCGACGGGTCGGCGGCCAGGGCGGCGGCCGAATCGTCGGCCAGTCCGTGCTGTTTCGCGTACGGGCCGGCGGTTTCGGCGTCGAGCACGATGAGCGCGGTGTTGTACGGGCGGCCGTCACCGATCACCGACATGGCGCCGATGAGCGGAGTCGCCGCCTTGATGGTGTTCTCGATATGCGTCGGCGACATGTTCTTGCCGGAAGCATTGATGATGATCTCTTTCTTGCGGTCGACGACCCTGAGGTATCCGTCCTCGTCGACAGTCACGATATCGCCGGTGTGCAGCCAGCCCTCGGCGTCGATCACCTCGCCGGTCTTGTCCGGCTGTCCCCGGTAACTCTTCATCACCAGCGGACCACGGACGAGGAACTCCCCGTCGGGCGCGATGCGGTACTCCATTCCCGGCAGCAACTTCCCGACCGTGCCCAGTCGCACCTCGGCCGGTGGGCTGACGCTGCAGATGCACGACAGTTCCGACATACCCCAGATCTCGGTGATCGGGACACCGAGTCCGGCGAAGAACCCCAGGGTCGCGGGAGGTATGGGCGCGGCGCCCGAGAGCGCCCAGCGCATCCGGTCGAACCCCAGTGCCGCGCGCAGCCCGCGTAGCACCAGGTCGTCGGCGCGCCGCCATTCGGCGGCGAGGTCGTCGGGCAGCGGAGTACCGGCCAGTTCGTGCTCGCCCCGGGCAGTGGCCACCGAGAGCGCCCACTGCAGCGCCGCCCGCCGCTCGGCGTCCGGTTCCGCGGCGGCCTTGTACTCGATGGCGGCCCGGAGTTTCTCCCAGACCCGGGGTACCGCGCCCCACAGGGTCGGCCGCAAATCCGCCAGCGCCGGCGCGATGAGCTTGGGATCGGCGACACAGGTGACCTGGATGCCGAGTACTTCCTGCACGTACAGGGCGGTGAGCCGGTCGGCGATATGGGCGCTGGGCATGAACGAGGTGATGGTGTCGCCGAATTCGATACCCAGCACCTCGGCGATCCCGTAGACCTGGAACAGCAGGTTGGCGTGGGTCGTCTCCACACCTCTGGGACTGCCGGTGGTGCCGGAGGTGTAGATGAGGGTGGCGACATCGTCGCCGCGCACCGCACGCCAGGCGGCATCGAAATCGAAATCGGCACGTGCCGCGGCGGTCACGTCGGATACGGAGAGAGTTCCCGCGGGGGCCTCGTCCAGACAGATGATGTGGTCGAGTTCCACCCCGCAGGAGCGCAACCGCGCGACATACTGCGGTTCGCAGATCACCACCCGGGCCCCGGCGTTACCGAGCACATGGCTCAGCTGATCGGCGGGCAGGGTGTTGTAGACCGAGAAGGAGGTCGCGCCGAGATGCTGTGCGGCCACCTCGAGCGGGTAGAACTCGACCCGGCTGCCCATCATCAGGGCGACGGTGTCACCTCGGCGCACACCGAGCCCGTCGAGGCCCGCGGCGAACTCGCGGACCTGGGTGGCGTAGTCGGACCAGGTCAGGGTCTGCGCGTCGCCCGGGGTCCGCAGCGCGACCGCGGCGGGTTCCACGGTGGCGATGTGCTGGAACGCGGCAGGGAGGGTGGGAAAGCGAGCTGTGTTCACTGCTGGGCCTTTCCGGATCAGACCGCGGCGGCGGTGGTGTCGAGGACCGAGGAGACGAAGCGGGCCGCCTCCCGGTAGGCGAGGCGGGATTCGGGCACGAGGGCGGGCAGCACCTGGAAGGCGTGCATCTGGTCGCGCCACACCCGCAATTCGCAGCCGGCGCCTGCGCCGGTCCAGCGTTCGGCGAGGGTGACGCCGTCGCCGCCGAAGAATTCGGTATCGCTGGTGTGGATCAGGGCCGGGGGCAGTGGCATCCCGCGCACGGGCCGCAGATCGTAGGGAGCCGGGGTGAAATGCGCGACCGCACGTCGCGACAGCCCCGGCGACAGCAGCCCTTCGGCCGCCGCCCCCGGGAACCCGGTGGCGAGCGCGAGACTCAGATCAGTCATCGGTGAGAAGAGAACCAGGCCCGCAGGCGGGTTGGACCTGTCGCGCGCGTGGGAGATGGCGAAGTCGGCGGCGAGGAAGCCGCCGGCCGAATCGCCCGCGACCACGATCCGGCCGGGGCGGTGCCCTCGTGACATCAGCCACCGGAAGGCGGCGGCGGTATCCTCGGGCGCCGCTGGATACGGATGTTCGGGCGCGAGCCGGTAGTCGAGCGTGAACACCGGCAACCGCGTCGCGGTGGACAGCCGCGCGGCCACCCCGCGGTACCCGGCGGCGGATCCGGCGACGAATCCGCCGCCGTGGAGGTAGAGGATCACGGCGTCGGTCCGGGTCGCCTGCGGGCCACGGACCCATTCACCGGTGATCGTGCCGTGCCGTACCCGGTCGGTTGTTGTGCCGCGCAGCGTGGGCGCGGCCGCGCGCAGCGCCTGGTCGATCAGGGTCCGGGCAGCGGGCAGAGTATAGGTGTTCACCGGCGTGAACTGCGCCAGACGGCGCGCGGTGAGCGCGGACAGTTGCCGGACGTACCGGGCCCGCAGCGATCCGCGCGCCGGTTCGCTCATCGGCGCCGCTCGATCGCGCGGACCAGTTCGTGCACTGTCGAATCGGCGGCGAGCCGCCGGTCCAGCACGGTGTTGATCGCCCCGCGCAGCAGTGCGTAGGGCTGCCAGCCGCTGGGGGCGATGGTCCGCGCGGCGCGGCGCGCGATGCCGTCGGCGATGGTCCGGGCGGCCTCTTCGGCGGTGATGCGCACGTTGAGCGGCCAGGGCAGCAGATCGTTGATCCGGCGGCCCAGATCGTCGGCGTCGAGCATGTCATGGGTCATCGCGGTCTCCACGACCCCGAAGTAGGCGATCCCGGCGGTGGCGCCGGCGGCGCCGAGCTCCACCCGCAGTGCCCGGCCCAGCTGCTCCACTGCGGCCTTGCTGACCATATAGGGCGAGCCGCCCATACCCGGTGCGAAAGCGGCGCAGGAGGAGACGACGACCACATGACCCCGGGACCGCACGATATGGTCGAGCGCCGGATGCACGGTGTTGAACACCCCGGTGAGGTTGATACTCATGACCCGGTCGAAATCGGCCGGATCCATGCTCCGGATGGTCGCGGGTACCGGGGTGACCCCGGCATTGGCGACCACCACATCGAGACCACCGAACTGCTCGGCGACCTCGGCGATCACCTCTTCCATCCGGCCGCGATCGGCGACATCTCCCGCCAGACCGACCGCGCGCGAACCCAGGTCGCGCGCCGTGCGCTCGGCGGCGGCCTCGTCGATATCGACCACGACCACCACCGCGCCGCGCCGGTGCAGGAGGGTGACGAGTTCGAGCCCGATGCCCTGTCCCGCGCCGGTGACCAGCACCGTCTTGCCCTTCACGTCGAAGGTCGCGGAAGGCGAGAGCCAGCCCAGCGGGTCGGGGAGCGTGGGTTTCATGCGGTCACCTCATAGGATTCGGCATCGAACTGCTTGGTGCGCCGCCGGTATTCGAAACTCCAATTCGGGTAGAGACCCGCATTGCCGCCGTCGGGGGTGGTGTAGTAGCTCTGGCAGCCGCCGGTCAGCCAGACCGTGTCCGCGCTGCGCCGGGCCATTTCCTCGACGAACGCGTCCTGGGTCTCCTGCCGCACCTCCACTCGGCGGGCGCCGCGGGCGCGCAGGGTCTGCAGCGCGTCGACGATGTAGGCGATCTGCGATTCGAGCATGAAGATGGCGGATTGGTTGCCGGCGGCGCCGAAGGGGCCGAGCGTGCAGAAGAAGTTCGGGAAACCGGCCATCGCCGCGCCCAGATAGGTTTGCGGCCGTTTGTGGTACAGGTCGGCGATCGAGAGATCGTCGCGACCGATGATGTGCTCGAAGGCGGTGGGGATGGGAGTGAACCCGGTGCCGTAGATGATGGTGTCGACCGGGATCTCCACACCGGTGCGGGTGCGGATCGAGTGCGGGCGCACCTCGGCGATACCGTCGGTGACCACCTCGACGTTCGCCCGGTCCAGCGCCGGCAGGTAGGCGTCGGAGAAGATCGCGCGTTTACAGCCGATGATGTAATCGGGGGTGGCTTTGCGGCGCAGCTCCGGATCGCGGATCTGGCGCAGCAGTTGGAGCCGGCCGAGCATCTCGTACGGGTGACGGAAGCGATTGTCGACAAACCCGACCAGGCCGAATCCTTCGATCAGGGTGTACCAGGTACCGCGGATCGCTTTCTGCGCAAGTGGGAGACGGCGCAGTAGAGTGCGCTCGACATTCAATGTCGGGCGGTCCATCCGCGGCACGATCCACGGTGCGGATCGCTGGAACACCGTCAGCGCGGCCACCTGTGGCGCGATCTCGGGAACGAATTGCACCGCGGAGGCGCCGGTGCCGATCACCGCCACCCGTTCACCGGTGAGGTCGTGCTCATGGTCCCAGTGCAACGAATGGAACGCGGTGCCCTCGAAGGTGTCGATACCAGGGAGTTCGGGGTATTTGGCCTCGGCGAAGACACCGGCGGCCGAGATGAAGAAATCGGCCGTGAGCGCACCGCGCGAGGTCTGGATCCGCCACAGGTGGGCCGCCTCGTCCCAGCGGGCCTCGGTCAGTTCGGTGCCCAGCCGGATATGGCGCACCACATCGTGGTCGGTGGCCACCCGGCGCAGGTACTCCAGGATCTCGCGCTGTTTGCCGTAGGTGCGGGACCAATCCGGGTTGGGCGCGAACGAGTAGCTGTAGAGCTGGGACGGGACATCGCAGGCGCAGCCGGGATAGGTGTTGGCCTGCCAGGTTCCGCCGAGATCGTCGGCGCGTTCGAGCAGCACCAGGTCATCGAAACCGGCCTCGCGCAATTTGATCGCCAGCCCGATTCCGCCGAATCCGGCGCCGAGTACGACGATGCTGTGGTGTTCCGGTGTGCGGTCGTTCATCGGGCCCCCACCGTCTCGGTGCGGACCCGGCGGCCGGTGCCGGCGGCGATGGTCTTGGTGACGAAACGGTTCACCGGGCTCGCCGCGGCCAGCAGCGGCCGCAGTACCGCGCTGCCCTCGAGGGCGAAGGTCCAGATGATCCGGGTCCCCGTGGCCAGGGGGAGCAGGGTGATGTCCTCGGCGAACCGGTTCAGCCCGGGCACCGAGGCGGCGTCCACGGTGAATGTCATCCGGGAACCCTCGTCCCACCGGTAGAAACGTTCCGCCAGCCGGATCAGGCCACCGAGTGTGACATTCCGGGTGGTGCCGACACCGAAGGGCCGCGGTGAGGTCCACTTCGCCGCTGTGACGACCGTCGACCACGACACCAGCGCGTCGTCGGCGATCAGCGTGTCCCATACCTGCGGCGGCGGGGCCGGGATATCGACGATATGGGTGTAGCGGTGGGCGGCGGTGTCCAGGAAGGCGTCGTCGGAGGGGGACAGGGCGAATCGTGGGCTCATGGGGCTGAGGGCCTTTCGGGATCAGAGATCGAGTACCAGCGGTCCGCCGGCCGACCGGGAGACACAGGTGAGCATGTGACCGGCGCGTTCGCTGTCGCTCAGCAGACGGTCGCGGTGGTCGACCGATCCGGCCGCGACGCCGATCTTGCAGGTGCCGCAGAAACCCTGGCGGCAGGAGTAGACGACATCGGGCCGGACCCGGCGGATGGCGTCGAGGGTCGTCTCGGTGGCGCCGACCCGGACCTGGCGTCCGGACCTGGCCAGGGTGAGGTCGAATTCGTGTCCGTCGCGCACCGGTGGCGCCGAGAACCGTTCGGTATGCAGCGATCCGGCCGGGTTCAGCGCGAACAGGGAACGCTGGGCGGCCTCGAGGACCGGTGGCGGTCCGCAGACGTACACCGCGGCGCCGGGCCGGGCGGTCGCCAGGAGCGCCGGGATATCGGGTGCACCGGCCTCGTCGTCGGGACGGATATCGCTGCCGGCCGGCAGTTCGCCGAGGAAGGGCATGGTTTCCCGGGAGCGGCCGAGATAGATCAGTCGCCCGCGCTTCCCGGCCGCATGCGCCATCGGCAGGAGGGGGGTGATGCCGATTCCGGCGGCGACGAAGAGGTAGGACGGCGCGGAATCGACGAAGGTGAACGCATTGCGCGGTCCGCGGATCCGCAGGGCGTCACCGGGTCGCAGGTCGTGGACCTCGAGGGAGCCCCCGCCGCCGTCCGGGATCCGGCGTACCGCGATCCGGTAGCGGTGGTGGTCGGCGGGGTCGCCGCACAGCGAGTACTGGCGTTGCCGCCCCGACGGCAGGAAGACGTCGATATGGGAGCCTGGCCGCCACGTTGGCAGCTGCTCACCGTCTGCCCGGAGCAGGGTCAGCGAGACCACATCGCGGGCCTCCTCCCGTACCGCATCCACTACGACGTCGAGGTCGAAGCCGCTGCGGCGCACCGGTTTCGGTGCCGAGAAGGCGGGATTGGTGAACACCTTCTTGTACACGTCCACCGCCAGACCGAGCATCCGCAGGCTCGGGGGCGCGGGGTGCGCGGCGGTCATGAGCGCGCGGCGGGGGAGTGCGCCAGATAGCGCAGGGCGTTGTCCATGGATCCGAGCTGGGAGGGATGGAAGCTCGGCCGCAGGTAGCGCGGCATCTCGGTGAAGAAGGTGGTGAAACTGGGAATCACACCGCGCAGCGTGGCGCTGACGAACTGCTGACCCCAGAACCGGCCCTTGGCCGGGCTCGGATCCTTGCGGTACAGGTAGGCGGTGGAGACCACGAACAGCGGCAGCAGCAGCCCGCTGGCGAGCAGGCCCGTGCGTACGCGCCGTGCGTACCCGCCGTCGACGTGCATATAGGCGTCGAAGACCACGCTGCGGTGCTCGACCTCTTCCGCGCCGTGCCACCGCACCAGATCGAGCATCGTCGGATGCATGCCTAGTTCCTCGAGCACGTCCGATTCGAGCAGCCACTCGCCGATCACCGCGGTGAAGTGTTCCATTCCCGCGAACAGCCCGAGGCGTTCCTTCAGCCATTCTTCTTCGGCGCGGCCGCTCAGTCCGTGTTCGCCCAGTACCCGGTCGACCAGCCAGGCGATCTTCTCTACGTAGGAGTCGACATCGAGCCCGATGGATTGCAGATGTTTGCGGGCGCCCTCGTGGCTGCTCGCGTGCATCGACTCCTGCCCGATGAACCCGGTCACCTCTTCGCGCAGGCGTTCGTCGTCGATCGCGGGTAGCGCTTCGGCCAGGCAGGCGGCCATGGCCCGCTCACCTTCCGGCAGTACCAGGTGCATCACATTGGTCACATGGGTCGCCAGCACTTCTCCGGGGATGTAGTGCATGGGAACCGTCGAGAAGTCGAAGCTCACATCGCGGGCGTGGATCGCGTGGGCTTCTTCCCGGTAGGTGCTCGTGGTGGCACTGTCGTCAGCCATACGTCGACCGTACAATGCAACAGATTGCCTTGCAATGTTGTCGCAACAAATTCTTTCTGATTGTTGCAGAAATAGGGATCGCTGCTAGCGTGGTCCTGTGTCCGCCCCTGCCTCTACCTCGCAAGACCGGTCCGCTGCCGACGGTATCGAAACCCGCATCCTCGATGCCGCGCGCGTGCAGTTCGAGACGTTCGGGGTGAAGAAAACGACCATCGGCGATGTCGCGCGGCAGGCGGAGGTCGACCGCGGCACCATCTATCGGCGGATCGGTTCGCGCGACGATCTCGTCCGCGCGGTGAGCGCGCGTGAGGTGGGCGCCCTGCTCGCCGAACTCGAGGACATTCCCGCGCGACATGTCGGCCCGGAGGCCATTGTCGCCGACATGTTCGTCACGGTGATCACGCGCTGGCGAACCCACGGCATGATCAAGCGGGTGCTGGCGCTCGAGCCCGGCCGGTTACTACCCCAGGTCACCACCGAGGGTGGGCCCTTCTTCATCATGGCCGTAAGTGTGGCCACCACCCTCCTCGCCGAGGCGATGCGCCGGCGGGGGCTCCCCGAGATCCCCGATCTCACGACCCGGGTCGAGATCGCGAGCCGGGTGGTCCACTCGCTGATCCTGCAACCCGTCAGCGCACTGGACCTCGAAACAGAGGCGCAGCTCGCCGAATTCGCGCGGACCTATATCGCGCCGTTGATCGTCGGCTGACGGCTGTGGGCCGGACCGGACCGTCAGGACACGTCAGTGGGTCGGTGTCGCGTCACGGAACAAAGTGGCGGCGATGGCGGTGGCGGTGACGCGCGCGAGATCGGCGAGGAACGGAATGCGCTCCGGGATCATGAGCTGGGTGGTCCCCCGGATACCGAGGGCGAATCGCGCGTTACCGGCCCGGTCCAGGACCGGGACCCCGATGATGCGGTAGCCCCATTCGGTCTGCTCGTCGTTGATCGTGTACCCGGTTTTGCGGGCGAGTTCGAGTTCGGCGGTGAGTGATTCCGCGTCCGCGGGCGTGCGGTCGGTGCCCTGATGGTAGGGCAGCGTCTCGAGTTCTTCCCGGGTCACCGGCGACCAGGCCAGCAGTGCCTTGCCGATCGCGCTGGCGTGCAGGGGAAACCGGACCTCGGAAAGATTGTGCCCGTGGGCTTCTCGCCAGCGGGTGAATACGAGATTGATGGCGTCGCTACCGTGCCGGGTCGCCAGCGAGACGGCGGTACCGGTCTCGGCGGCGAGTTGCTCGATATGGGGTTCGGCGAGGTAGACGAGGTGGCGCCGATAGGAGAGCTGGCCGTACTCGGCCAGCGCGACGCCGAGCCGGTATCGGCCCGTCCGCTCGTCCTGTTCGACGAACTCGGATTCCAGTAGCGCCTGCAGCAACCGGTGCGTGGTGCTCATCGGCAGGTTCTGCGACCGAGCTATCTCGGTGACACCCAGTTCGGCATCCCCTTGAAAACACCGCAGTACCGCGAGCGCGCGCGAGACCGTCTGCAGCCCGGACCGATTGACCGCCACGTGGTGTCCTTTCCGGCCGGCCGCCCTGGAATGGGAGGGGCCCAGATTCCGATAATCGGAATACTAGCCGCTGTCGCGAGCGGGCGGATGCGAGCGTAATCGAATCTTTGGCGCCTCTACCTGCGTGAGCACGAATTTCTGTCTCCGTCAACTATTCCGCTTTGTGGAACGAGATGTGTTGCTCGGAGTTGTCTGCGCTTCTAGCGTGACGGTGTTCGAAAAGTCAGTTCCGGGCCAGTTCTCGGGCCGCCGGGCCTGTGCTCCGGATCGTGGGAAAGAAGACCATGACCACAGCCGCCACCAGTACCTCCCTGCCCGGCGCACCGGTGCGCAGCGCGCTGCCGGAGGGTTTCCGCAGCGTCGGCCGTTCGGGACTGGTGGTATCGGAAGTCGGGATCGGGGCCAGTACCTTCGGCCGGACCGGGATGATCGCCGATACGCAGGAAGCGGTCGATCGGATCGTCGGCCGGGCGCTCGACCTCGGGATCACCTATTTCGATGTCGCCGATGTCTACGGTGACCGGCCGGGCCAGAGCGAGACCATGCTGGGCGCGGCGCTGGGCAACCGGCGTGACCGGGTCGTCATCGGTACGAAGTTCGGCATCGGGCTCGCGGGACTCAACGGCCCCGACTGGGGAGTGCGCGGTTCGCGCCGCTATATCCGACTCGCGGTGGAGGCGTCGCTGCGCCGGCTGCGGACCGATTGGATCGACCTCTACCAGATCCACACCCCCGACCCGGTCACTCCGATCGAGGAGACCCTCTCGGTACTCGACGATCTGGTGCGCGAGGGAAAGGTCCGCTACCTCGGCACGTCGAATTTCGCCGGCTGGCAGGTGGCCGACGCCGAATACCTCGCCCGGATCAACGGGCACACCCGGTTCATCTCGGCGACCAACGAGTACAACCTGCTGTGGCGGGAGCCGGCCAAAGAACTGCTGCCCGCGCTCGGCGCCTACGGGCTGGGGTTCTTCCCCTACTTCCCGCTGCAGAACGGACTGCTCACCGGCAAGTACCGACGCGATTCCGTACCGGCCGGTCGCAAGATCACCAATCTCAAGAAACATCTGCTCGACGCCGCGCCGTGGGAGGCGCTGGAGCGATACGCCGAGTTCGCCCGGGCCCGCGGTGTCACGCCGACCGCACTGGCCTTCGGCTGGTTGCTCGCCCACGACTCGGTGTCCAGCGTGATCGCCGGGGTGACCGCACCGGACCAGCTCGACGACAATCTCGCGGCCTCCCGCTGGCGGCCCACCCCGGCCGAGTCCGCCGAACTCGCCGCGCTGTTCGCCGGCGATCTCAGCGGAGCGCCCGGGCAGGTCACCGGTACCGCGGCGCGGCCCTGAGCTCCATCCATCCTTCGATCCACGCAGAGGCGGATATGTCCGACGAATCCGGCGCCGACCGGCAGCTGCACCTCGGTTACATGTACTGGTCCAACGGCACCCATCCGGCGGGCTGGCGCCTGCCCGAGGCTGTACACGACCGAGGTTTCGACGGGGGATACCTCGTCGAACTCGCGCAACTCGCGGAGTCGGCGAAATTCGATTTCTTCTTCTTCGGCGACCGGCTCGCCACCGGGCCGGAGTACCAGTTCACCAACACCTCGGTGCTGGCCCGGATCGAACCGTTCACGGCGGCGAGTTATATCGCCACGGCGACGAGCCGGATCGGGATTGTGGTCACCGCGAATCCGACCTACTACGAACCGTTCAATCTGGCCCGGCTCACCGCCTCGCTCGATCACATCTCGGCGGGGCGGGCCTCGTGGAATATCGTGACCGGCGCCGACCAGCGGGCCGCGGCCAACTACACCCGCACCGAACACGGCGACGCGTCGGTCCGGTACGACCGGGCCGACGAATTCGTCGGCGTGGTCCGCGATCTGTGGGACAGCTGGGAGGACGACGCCTTCGTCCGCAACGCGGAAACCGGCGAATTCGTGGTCGCCGATCGGATCCACCCGGTGAACCACCGCGGGCGGTCCTTCAGTATCCGGGGCCCGCTGAACATGGCCCGGCCACCGCAGGGCCAGCTGGTGATCCTGCACGCGGGTACCTCCGACCGCTCGCGTGATCTCGGCGCGCGCGAGGCGGATGTCCTCTTCGCCGCCGCCGCCACGATCGAGCAGGGCAAGGCCTACGCCGAGCAGATCCGGCGGCGCGCGGCCGGTTTCGGCCGGGCGCGGTCGTCGCTCGCGATACTGCCCGGCCTCACTCCCCTCGTCGCCGAGACGCGGCAGGCCGCCCGCGCCCTCTACGATCGGCTCAACGAGCTGCTCGTGCTGGACGACGATATCCGCTACGGCGGCCGCGACCCCGGACAGTGGGGCGCGGGCAGCGCCGCGCCGCGTGCGGCGCAGGGGCCGGGTCTGCGGAACCTGGGGGCGTTGTCGCAGCGCGTGGGTGTCGACCTCACCGCGCGGGAACTCACCGATCCGCTGGAGAACGCGACCGTCGAGCAGTTCGATCCGGCCGGCCGGGCCCTGCTGAACTCCACCGCGGCCCGGACCGGCCGCACGGTGGGCGGCGTGGATCCGCTGACCGTTCGCGATCTGCTCAACACCCATATCGTGGGCGGTCACGTGGTGGTCGGCGGTCCGGCCGATATCGCCGACTACATCCAGGCGTGGTTCGAGTCGGGCGCTTCCGACGGCTTCAATATCCAGTCCGCCTACCTCACCGAACAGTTCGAGGCGTTCGTCCGTCTCGTCGTGCCCGAACTGCAACGGCGCGGACTGTTCCGTACCGAGTACACCGGCCGGACCCTGCGCGAACACCTCGGCCTGAACCGGCCGGACAACCGCTGGGCCCGTGAGAACACCCGAGCGGGAGGACAGTGACCCATGTCCGGCACACGCAGAGAACTACATCTGGGGCTCATGTTCTGGGCCACCGGCACCCATACCGCCGGCTGGCGGTATCCCGGCGCCCGGGCCGACGGCGCTTTCGATATCGAGTTCATCCAGGAGGTGACCCGGCTGGTGGAGGCGGCGAAATTCGATTTCCTGTTCCTCGGGGACCGGCTGGCCACCGATCCGGCGCTGGCCAAGACCAACCCGGCACAGATGTCGCGGATGGAACCGTTCACCGTCGCCTCCGCCATCGCGGCCGCGACCTCCCATATCGGTATCGCGGTCACCGCGAACCCGACCTACTACGACCCCTACACCGTCGCCCGGCTCACCGCCTCGCTGGACCATCTCAGCCGGGGCCGGGCGGCGTGGAACCTGGTCACCGGCGCCGACGGCGCCGCGGCGTACAACTTCGGCCGGGACGGTCATTGGGATACCGAGAAGCGCTACGACTGGGCCGACGAGTTCGTGGACGTGGTGCGCGCGCTGTGGGACAGCTGGGAGGACGACGCGTTCACCCGGGACAAAACCGGTGGGCGCTATATCGACGAGACCAAGCTGCACACCATCGACCATGTGGGAGAACACTTCTCGGTCAAGGGACCGCTGAACGTGGCACGGCCCCCGCAGGGGCAGGTGATCCTGTTGCACGCGGGAACGTCGGATCGATCCCGGGAACTGGGTGCCCGGGAAGCCGATGTGATCTTCGCCGGCCAGCCCGATCTGGAGTCGGCCAAGGAGTACTACGCCGATGTGAAGGCGCGGGCGGCCCGATACGGCCGCACCGCCGACGAGATCCAGATCCTGCCCGGTCTGAGCGTGGTGGTGGCCCCCACCACCGCGGAGGCGGTGCAAATCTACGACCGGCTGAATTCGCTGGTACCGCTGGATCCCGCACACGAAACCGTCGATTCGGTGCGTTTCGGTGGTCTCGGGCAGGGATTGAAACGCAACCTCGCCTCGGTCTCCCAGGTCCTCGAGGTGGACGTGACCGGATACGGCATCGACGACCCGGTGTCCCGGGAGGTGTTCGACTCCTCGGCTCCGGCGGGTCGGAAGGTCTTTGCGGGTATCACCGAGACGACCCGGCGCACCGTCGACGGCGCTACGCCGATCACCTATTTCGACCTGATCAACGGCATCACCGTCGGCTCCCGCACCGTGGTCGGGAACCCCGTCGAGGTGGCCGACCACATCCAGCGCTGGTTCGAGGATGGCGCGGCCGACGGTTTCAATATCTTCCCCGATTTCGTGCCGGGCTCGGTGCAGGCCTTCACCGAGCTGGTGGTGCCCGAACTACAGCGGCGCGGCCTGTTCCGTACCGAGTACACGGGCCCGACATTCCGCGATCACCTGAGCCTCGAACGTCCGGGCAACCGGCACAGCGACCGGCGCCCGCTCCTGTCGGAACCGAACTGAAAGGACCATGACGGTGGCTCTCGACCAAGCCGAGGCAGTAGTCATACGCCCGGCCGCAGTGCGACCCCGGAAGCAGTCCGCGGGCCGGCGGCTGCGTGCGGCGGTGTCCCCGAAGAATCTCGCCATCGTCGCCGGCCAGCTCGCGGTGGTCGCCGTGGTGCTGGCGATCCTGCAGTGGCTGGTGGATTCGGGGCGGGTGGAATCGATCTACCTGGCCTCACCGACCCAGGTGCTCGGCGTGTTCCCGCGGCTCATCACCGAGGAGCACCTCTTCGGCAATCTGCTGATCACCCTGTACGAGGCTGTCGTGGGGACGGCCCTGGCGTTCGTATTCGGTGTCGCGACCGGAATCTATATGGGTCTGTCGCGTACCGCCGAGCGGTTCCTCAATCCGTTCGTGGGCGGGGCCATGGCCGTACCGAAGGTCACCATCATCCCGCTGCTCACCCTTTACCTGGGGGTGGGCGTCAACCACAAGATCGTGATCGTCTTCCTCTTCGGCTACTTCCTGTTCGTGTTCAACACGATCGCCGGGATCAAACAGGTCCAGGAGAGCCATCTCAAAGTCGCCCGGGCGAACGGGGCCTCCCGGTGGCAGACGATCGTCAAGGTGATCCTGCCGTCCGCGTCGCCCAGTATCGTCGCCGCCTTGCGGATCGAGGCGGGCACCGCGCTGGTGGCGGCCCTGTTCGCGGAGATCATCGCCTCCAAGGCGGGACTGGGCAATATGCTCAACCGCGCTATCGGCGTCTACGACACCGCGACCCTGTTCGCGCTGGTCCTGTCCATCACGGTCTTCTCGGTTCTCATCATCGCGGGCGTGAATCTGCTGGAGAAGAAAGTCCTTCTCCGCTGGAAGTACGCCTGACCTCCGGCATCGCCGACTCCCATATCGAAGGAACAACTGTGTTCAAGAAGAGATCTCTGGCCGTTCTCGCCGGCGCGGTGGCGCTGGTCCTGGCGGCGACCGGCTGCTCCGGCACCGTCGAATCCCTCGCGGGTGAGGGCGGTGCCGCAGCCGACGGCCGCAGCGTGCTGACCCTGCAGGACAGCACCTCCTATACGCAGTTGCCGATCCGCTTCGGTGTGGAGAAGGGTTTCTTCGACGCCGAGAACCTCGACGTGCAATTCACCCAGGTCCAGGACGCGGTGACCGGTGTCGCGACCGGAGAGCTGACCTACGCCTTCGGCCCGACCAGCAACTATCTGCGGGCGGCGGAGAAAGGCGCACCGATCAAGATCATCAGTTCGGCGTTCCGGAGCAAGGGGCCGTTCTTCCTCATCGCGCGCCCCGAGATCAAATCCTTCGCCGATCTGCGCGGCAAGACCATCGGGATCGCCACGGCCGGTAGCAGTATGGAGACCTACACGCGCAAGATCCTCACCGCCAACGGTGTCGACCCCGACGAGGTGAGCTTTATCGCCAACGGCGTGAACGAGCAGGCCTACGGCACTCTCACCAGCGGTCAGGTGGACGCGACCATCATCCACCAGCCGTTCCCCGCGCTGGGCGAACTCCAGGGCAAATCGGTGACACTGGCCCGCGGCTGGGACTACCTGCCGACTTACCACACCGGCGTGCTGATCGCCGGAAACGATGTGATCGACAACGATCCGGACCTGCTGCGCCGCAGCCTGCGCGCCTACTTCAAGGCCTACACCTACGCGAAAGAGCACTACGACGAGTACCTGCCGTGGCTGAAATCCAAGCTCGGCACCATCGATCCGAAGGCGGTGGAACTCGCCCTGCGGCAGGAAGACGATATCTGGGACAACAACCCGGCCGTCGATCCGGTGGCCATCCGCGACACCCAGGACATCGAAATCGAAATGGGTCTGCAGGACGTGCGCTACGACGCCGACAAGTACATCGACACGCAGTTCATCCCGCAGGAGTACGTGCAGGATTTCACCTACCCCCGGCCGGCGCGCTGACCCGCGACAGCACGACACGATCAGCGAGGTATGTCCGTGGCAACCTTCGAAGTACGTGGTGTGGGCAAAGAATTTCCCACCGACCCGCCGGTCCGGGCGCTCGACGGAATCGACCTGACCATCGGCGAAGGTGAATTCGTCGTCCTCCTGGGTCCCAGCGGCTGCGGCAAGAGCACACTGCTCGACATCCTGTCGGGGCTCCAGGACACGACCGAGGGCGAGGTGCTCTTCGAGGGCGAGCCGGTCGCCGGTACGAACAGCCGGATCGGCGTGGTGTTCCAGGATGCCTCGCTGTATCCGTGGCGCACCGTGGCCCGCAATGTCGAACTCGGCCTGGAGTTCCGCGGGGTGCCGCGCGCCGAGCGCCGCGCGGCCGCCGCGGAATACCTGGCCCAGGTCGGGTTGGCCGGTTTCGAACGGAAGTATCCGCACCAACTGTCCGGTGGTATGCGGCAGCGGGCCGGGATCGCCCGGACGCTGGCGACCGAACCCGCGGTCCTGCTCATGGACGAACCGTTCGGCGCCGTCGACCATCTGACCCGGATCCAGCTGCAACGGGATCTGCTGGCGCTGTGGGAGAGCCGCCGCCGGACGGTCGTCTTCGTCACCCACGATGTGGGGGAGGCGGTGTACCTGGCCGACCGCGTGATCCTGTTGTCGCCGCGGCCGGGCCGGGTGTACCGGGAGTTCTCCATCGAGGTGCCGCGGCCGCGCCGCAAGGGCGGTATCGAACTGCTCGCGCTGGAGAGCGAGATCTATCAGGCGCTGAGCCGGATCGAGGAGCAGGCGGAGGCGGGGCTGTGAACTCTAGGCGTTGGCGCCGCCGTCGACCGTGAGGGTGCTGCCGGTGACGAAGGCACCCCCCTCGCCGGCCAGATAGGCGACGGCGGCGGCGATCTCGGTGGCCGCCGCGTACCGGCCGAGCGCGGTGGCCGCCCGCTGGGCGTCGGCAGGCGCACTGTCGGCGGGATTCATCTCGGTATCGGTCGAACCCGGCTGCACCACATTGACCGTGATACCGCGCGGGCCCAGATCGCGGGCGAGTCCTTTGGTGAAACCGATCAGCGCGGCCTTGCTCATCGAGTACAGGCTCAGGCCCGGGCGGGTGGCCCGTTCAGCGAGGTTGCTTCCGATACTGATGATGCGGCCGCCCGCACCGAGATGCGGGCTCGCCGCGCGCGCGGCCGCGAACGCGGCGCGGACGTGCAGGTTCATGGTTTCGTCGAACTGTTCCATGGTCAGCTCGTCGATAGTGCCGTAGGGGAAAATTCCCGCGTTGTTGACTACGATGTCGAGCCTGCCGAACTCGGCCACGGCCCGATCCACCGCGGCCGGGACCGCCGCCGGGTCCGTAGCGGGCGTGGGCACGGCCAGCGCGCGCCGGCCGGTATCGCGAATCCGTGCGACCACCTTGTCGGCGGGTCCGGCCGCGGTGTTGTAGGTGAGCACGATATCCGCGCCGTCGGCGGCCAGTCGCTGCGCGATCGCGGCGCCGATACCCCGGCTCCCCCCCGTCACCAATGCCACTTTTCCTTCTAGACCCATTTCAGCTCCCGATATTTATGCAGTGATCGTTGCACAAATAGGTACCGTGGATAGCATGGGCATGTCAACAGCGCAGAGTGGGAGGTGTGATGCCGGGTCCTGGCCGCCCGCGTGGCTTCGATCGGGACGCCGCGCTGCGCGCCGCCATGTACCTGTTCTGGGAACACGGGTACGAGGGCGTCTCGATCAGCGATCTCACCGCCGCGATGGGTATCGGCGCGCGTAGTCTCTACACCGCCTTCGGCTCCAAAGAGGAGCTGTTCCGCGAGGCCGTCGCGCTCTACGGGAGCGCGGCCCCGCGCCCTATGGACCGGATGCGCACCGCACGGGAAGCGGTAGAGGCGATGTTGCGGCAGAAGGTGGATGCCAACCTCGACCCGGCGACGCCGCTGGGCTGCATGGTGGTACTCGCGGCGACCAATGTCACCCCGGACAACACCCACGTTCGGGACTTGCTGGCGGAACTACGGGCCCGGGACCGTGCCGAACTGCTCGCCCGGCTCGAGCGCGGGCGCACCGACGGCGACCTACTCGCCGGTGCCGATATCGAAGCCGTGGCCTCGTTCTATCTGACCGTCCTGCACGGTCTGGCGATCCGCACCCGCGACGGCTGTTCGCGGGCGGATGCCCAGCAGGTGGTGGACCATGCGATGCACGCCTGGGACAGTGTCGCCGCCCCCGCTCCCGGCCCATCTATCGTGGCGAAGTGAGCACCGCTGACCGGCCGCAACGCGCGGCCGTCCGTGATCGGCGGCACACGGAACTCCGTGGGTTCCTACGCAGCCGCGGCGAACGGCCGACCCCCGCGGCGGCGGGGCTGCCCGATACGGGCCGGCACCGGACACCCGGGTTGCGCCGGGACGCCGCGGGCGAGTTCGATATGGTCGGCGGCCCCACGCGCCGGGCGAGCCTGGACCCGTTCGCGCCGATGAGCCGGGTGGTGGTGATGGGCAACGCGTCCGGCGCCGCCGATATGGGTCTGTTCCGCCAACAGGCTGTGGTTCACCAACAAGACGGTCTCCGGTTTCAACCCGGCCGCCTTCGCCGCCGCGCACCCCGTGGAAACCGGCGCCGCGCTGCGGCGGGCGGTCAACGCGGTGACCGCGGCGAACTGACTGCTCGGGTGGCCACACTGGGTTTGGACCGGGCGGTCGAGGCACACCGGCGCATCGAATCGGGTGCCACCACAGGGAGATTGGTTCTGGAGGTCGTGCCGTCCCGGCCCGGGGGTGTGGCGTGAACCACTGCGTCCCGGTGTTACGGCAGCGCTGTGCGCGGCGTCTGATGGTGACACTGTCGAGAGGAAGCAGGCGCCACCCATGGACGGTTCAGCGCAGACCACGCCCGGCGACGATCCGGCCGTCGGCGGGCCCGACCCCGCCACCGAACTCTTCGTAGCCCACCGCAACCTGCTGTTCACCGTCGCCTACGAAATGCTCGGCTCGGCCGCCGACGCCGAGGACGTGCTCCAGGAAACTTGGCTGCGATGGGCGGGCGTCGACCTCGGCGCGGTCCGGGATCACCGTGCCTACCTGGTGCGAATCACCACGCGGCAGGCGCTGGACCGCCTGCGTGCGCTCGGCCGGCGTCGGGAGTCCTATGTCGGCCCGTGGCTACCCGAGCCGCTGCTGACCGCACCCGATGTGGCCGAGGACGTCGAACTGGCCGACAGCGTATCGATGGCGATGCTGCTGGTGCTGGAGACACTCGCCCCCGTGGAACGCGCGGTGTTCGTACTGCACGAGGTGTTCGGACTGGACCACGCGGAGATCGCCGAGGCCGTCGACAAGACCCCGGCGGCGGTCCGCCAGATCGCCTACCGTGCCCGCGCCCATATCGCGGCGCGGCGTCCCCGCGGTGCGGTCTCGGCGGCCGAGACCCGCAGCGCCCTCACGGCCTTCCAGCGGGCGGTCGATACGGGTGACCTGCGGAACCTGCTCGATATCCTCGCCCCCGACGTAGTACTGCTGACCGACGGGGGCGGCGTCGTGCGGGCGGCGACGGCGCCGATGGTGGGCTCCGGACCGGTCGCCGAGGTCCTGGGCCGGATCGCGGGTGCCGCGGTGCTGCGTCCGGCCCGGATCAACGGTCATCCGGCGCTGATCGTCGAACTCGACGGTAAGGCCGACACCGTCGTGGCGATACGTATCGATGAGGGGCTGATCACCGGGCTGTACGCGGTCCGGAACCCGGTCAAGCTCGCGCGCCTGGATCGCGAGACCTCCCTGCGCCGCTGACAGCCGGGGTCCCTTCCCCGGACCACTGCGGTGGTTCAGCGGCGGAGCAGATGGGTCAGCAACTGCCCGCTCTCCTCCAGCGACAGATGCGGTAGGTACGCCCGGCCGACGGCGATCCCGATGGTCGGCAGTGCCGCGGCATCGGGGAACACCATGTACACGGGCCGGTGCCGCGGCTGGAACTTCTCCTTGAAGGCGAGCAGCGACCGGAAGCCGTAGACCGGTTCCAGGGTGCGGCCCAGCAGATCGAGCAAACTGTCGAGTGCACTGCGGTCGAGGTCGGGTTCGGTGCTGTCGGCGCCGGCCAGCGGTGCCCCGGACAGACCGAGGAACTCGAGTCCCTGCTCTTGGGCGGACAAGGCGGCCGAGGCGATGAGGAACTCCATCGCCACACGGAATCCGTCGGCGCGGCGCCGCATGAAATCCAGGGTGAGGCCGACGAGGGCGCCGTCCCGGTACACCGGCATCCAGGAGGTGACGGCGTGGACGTGGTCGTCGCGGTCCACGGCCAGCAGCAGCCGGACCTCGGGATCTTGCAGTTCGGCCAGACCCCCGAGGGTGAAACCCATCTCGGGCAGGCCCTTGTCCGCAACCCATTCCTCGGAGATCTCGACGATCTGCTCGGTGACCGCCAGCGGCGCCTCGGCGACTGTTGTCCACCGCGCCTCGATCCCCTCCTTGCCCGCTCGATTCAGGGCAGTCCGCACATCCTGGAACTTCTTGCCCTTGAACGCGAGATCTGCCAGGTCGACGATCGTCTCCTCGGCGACCTGCAGGCAACTCCAGCCGTGTTCCCGGGCGAGGGCCGCGGTATCGGGACCGACGGAGTAGAAGCACGGAGTCCACCCGTTGCCGAGACACCAGGTCGCGAACTCGTCGGCCGCCTCGGCCAGACCACATCGCTCACCGATCGGGTCCGTCGTGGTCAACGCGACACCGGAATGCACCCGATAGGCCACCGCGTGCCGGCCGTCCGCGCTGAACCAGTAGCTGTTGCCGGCCCAGGTGCTCATCCACGACAGAGAGCCCCCGCCCGGGTCGTGCAGCAGCTCCCGCACCCGGCGGACACTGCCGAGGTCGTATCCGGCCGGCGGGGTGCGGAAACTGCGCAGCATCAACAGACACAACGTCACCCAGACGAGCACGCCGATCCACTCGAACAGCAGGGTCGCCGCCGGGGTCAGCGGCAGGACCGGTGGTTCGAAGAGCTGGAGGTACACCGGCGGCAGCAGCCGCAACGGGGCATCGCGCAGCAGAGTGCCGATCCCGGGGTCGCGGTCGAAACCGCCGGCGAGCAGTGTCCCGGCCACCGCATAGACGGCGAGCGCGGCCCCGGCCGCGGCGAGTGTACCCAGCCAGACCCGGCGATACGTCCCGCGCGCGGCGCGCACATCGAAGAGCCACCGGGTGGCCAGTAACAGCACGAGGACCGCGATCAGGGCGAGCAGCGGAGCGAAATCGCGGTACACCGTGCTGTGCCGATGGAGGCCGTAGAGCACCCAGCGCGCCTCGTCCTGCTCGATGGTCCGCACGATCACACTGACGCCGGCGAGGCCGAGGAGCACGATATGCCCGCCGACCGAGAGCAGCCAGGCCGCTCGCCGGCCGCGACGCAGTCCCTCGGCCCCGACGAGCAGCAGCATCGTCGGCAAGATGTTCATGGTCAGCGGTCCGATACCGGACAGGCGCAGTGCCTGCTGCCCTTTTCGGCACTCGTCGTGCAGGGCCGGATCGGCACAGATGTCGAGGAGTTCGCGCGCACTGTAAGGCACCTGATCGAACAGTTCCCGCAGGGACGACAGGGGGCCGATGGCATGCGGGGAGAACGCGGCGAAGACCGGGCCCAGGACACTGGCCGCGACGACGAGAGCGACGAGGGTGCGGCGCTCCCGGATCGTTCCGCCGAGCACCGGGCTGCGTGCGGAGCGTCCGAACAACAGCGGTCCGATGAGCAGACCCGCCAGCGCGACACACAATCGCGTCATATCCGGCAGATGCCCGGCGAACAGGGCCGTGGTCACCAGGATCACCAGCAGCAGCGCGCGGATACGCCGGCGCCACAGAGTGTGCATCGCCGCGCTGGCGGCGAGCAGCGCCCCGAAGACCCAGGGCAGCGGGTCCGCCGTCAGATGGCCGTGCAGTTCCAGACCCCAGAAGTTCGGCACCGCCGACGCGAGCCGCGCCGCGGCGAGCGCCAGCGCGGCGCCCGCGCCCTGGGCGGCGAATACCGCGATCGCGAAACGCCGGCTGCCGATGCGCTGTTCCACCGGCACCGCGACAGCAAGGACGAGCACCGTCGCCAGCAGATAGCCGCCCGTCCCGGAGGCGAACAGTCCTGAGGTCCACAGGGTCCAGAAGTAGCCTTCGTCGAGGCTCGGGAGGCCGAGCGAGACGTGCGCGGCCAGCTCGTGCGACGGGCCCTTCGCCCACGCCCCGGTGATCACCGCGAGAACCCAGATCACCGCCAGCAACCCGAGGGATACAGGTGCGCGGGAGAGCCCCGTTACGACGCGGGTCGTCACGACGCGTCCAGACCGAGACGGTGGCCGAGCCACGGCAGCTCCTTCTCCAGACCGGCGGACCACACGGCGAAACTGTGCCCGCCGGGCAGTTCGGTGAGGTGGACTTCCATTCCGGCGGCGCGCGCGGCGTCGGCCAGCCGCTCGATCGCGGCGCGGTATTGGGTGTCGCCGAGACCCACGACGAACGCGCCGGCCGAGTCGGGGTAGCGATAGCGGGTCAGCAGATCGGCGGGGTTGTTCCGGGCGAAGGCGTCGGCGTCGCCGCCGAAGGCCTCCCGGATCGTGGTCGTGTGGTCCCCGAGTGTCGGTTCGGCCTGTCCGGAGAGATCGAGGAAGGTGGGATAGACCTCGGGGCGGGTGGTGGCGAGTTGTAGCGCGCAGGTGCCGCCGTAGGACAGCCCGCCCACCGCCCAGCCGCGCGGATCCGGGTTCACCTGCAGATGGGTGCGTACCCAATTCGGTACGTCCACGGCCAGGTAGGTCGCGGCGTTACCGAGCCGCGAGTCGGCACACAGTGGGTTGGCCAACCGGCCGCCGGTGCCGTCGGCGAGCACGACCACCGGCGCCAGCCCCCGGTGTTCGGCGGCATAGGCGTCCATGATGTGGGTGAGCCGGCCGCCGACGAGCCAGTCCTCGGTGCTGCCCGGTTGCCCGGCCAGCAGGACCAGCACCGGCAGGAAGGGCCGAGGCTCGGTGAAGTACGCCGGGGGCAGATAGATCCGCGCGTCACGGGCGGGGAACCGGGACACGGCACCAGGAACGGCGGCCCGGGTCACCGCGCCGGTCTCCGGCATATCGGCGGAGGGGGCCCAGTTCGCCGGTGACGGAGATCCGCCGGGCACCGATTGCGGTGCCAGCGCGGTATCGAACGGCACGGTCCGGTAGTCGGTCATGCCGAGCGCGGTCCGCACCGTCGGATACGCGTCGAATCCCGCGTTGATCCCGCCGGCGGCACAGAGCACGACCGCGACGGCCGCCGCGACGAGCCCGGCCGCGACCAGCGGCCGCGACCGGTCCCGGCGCCGGACGAACCCGCGGCCGACGGCCAGTGCCACCGCCAGCACCGCCAGCGCCGACCAGACGTAGACCGACCGGGGCAGGGGATCGGGAAAGGGCCGCCAGACCTTCTCGATGAGCACCGCGGCGAGTACCACCGACAGCCCGGCCGCCGCCACCACGACGGCGACCCCGGTGCGCATCCAGCGACGGTGCCGGCGGACCACCAGCGCCGCCAGGCACGCCGCCGTGACGGAGACGAAGACGAAGGTCGCCGCGGTCGTCGTCACGTGCAGGTCGAGTACCGCTTCGACGAGCCGGGACCACGACATGACGTCCAGTATGCAGGCCCGCCGGGCCGGTGAGCGGGACGCGCGCCCGCCCCGGAACACCGGAGGAAGTGGCAGGGGATAGGGGCCGTGGCCGCTGTGCGGAGTGTGCGCGCGAGGTCGTGTGATCGGGAGGTGGGCCGGCCGATCGCGCTTCCGCGCACCACATCGGGGTCAATGGTGGGGCGTTCCGGCCGGACGCGAGAAGGCGAACTGTTTCGGCGTCGTGCCGATCATTCGCTTGAAATGCCGGTTCAGATGGGATTGGTCGTGGAATCCGGCCGCGACCGCCACCTCGGCCGGTCGCCGGCCCGCGAGCAACAGCCGACGGGCCAGATCGATCCGGCGGCCGATCAGATACCGATGCGGTGCGATACTGAACTCGCGGGAGAAAACGCGAGCCAGATGTGCCGGGTCCGCGTAGAGAATATGGCCGGCCTGCGCCAGGGTGATCCCGGCGACCGAGTGTTCGTCGAGGAGCGCGCGCAGGTCACGGGCCAGGGCGGGGTCGCGGGGCGGCGGCGGGGCCGGATGCCGGCGGCGCAGCCGGCTCTGCAGGCGTTCGAGTACGAAGGTCAGGCGGGTCTCGGCTTCCAGCTCGTCACCGGGATACCGCAGCGTCTGGTGCAGCCGGTGGATCCGATCGCGCAGGATCGGGTCCCGGGTGCTCGGAGTGTCGACCGCCGGGCCGATACCCGAGAGCCGGGTGTCCTCGATGTAGAGCACGCGTTTGCGGAACCCCGCGGTCCCGGCCGCCCGGCCGTCGTGTGGCACATGCGGCGGCAGCAGCGTCACCCATTGCTCGACCGAGCCGTGTTCCCGGCCGTTCAACTCGTAGCTGATCGCGCCGGAGTCGACGATGAGCAGGGTCCACGCGTCGTGGGTGTGCGGGGGATAGGCGTGGTCGGTGAAGCGGGCGTGGAAGACTTCGTGGATGCCCGCGATCCGCGGGCGCCACGCGGTGATCTCCGGTAGGTGCACCACATCAAGAACGTACAAGACCAGCGGTGTGGGCGATCGGCAGGATCGGCGGAGTGGAGACAGACACCTCGCCCGTCCGATTCGAAACCAAGATCGCCGTACTGCTGCGCGAGGATCTCGCCGGCTGGCAACGCCTCAATGTCTCGGCGTTTCTCGTCAGCGGGATCGCCGCCGCGAATCCGGACCTCATCGGTGCGCCGTACGCCGACGCGGACGGCACCGGGTACCTGCCGATGTTCGGTCAGCCGGTCCTGGTGTTCGCCGGTACCAAGGAAACCTTGTGCACCGCACATACGCGGGCACTCGACCGCGGGCTCGCCCTCTCGATCTTCACCGCCGATCTCTTCGCCACCGGCAATGATCACGACAACCGCGCCGCGGTCGGGGCCGTGGGCCGAAACGACCTCGACCTGGTCGGTCTGGCGCTGCGCGCGGACCGCAAGCTCGTCGACAAAGTCGTGAAGGGTGCGCGTATGCACCCGTGACGATCCTGCCGTGCTCGCCTCACTCGTCTCACAGCGCAGCGAGGAAAGGATGCGGTGCGATCGTGCCCGGCCGGTCGCTGACCCGACCTCCACCCGGCTCCCCCGTGATATCCGGTCGGGCCGTGCGCGCGGATCTTCCGCAACGCGCTGTCCCTGCCGTCCGGTCGGCTCGGCGCGTCGTGGTCCACGAGGACCACGTCGAAGCCCGTGGCCCGGACGGCGTCGGCCCCGCCGGCGAAATGATCGCCGGCCTCGCAGGGCCGCAGTACATTGGCGGGAACGAGCAGGAACGAGTCCATACCTTGCTCGTCCCGCCGGGCCGGGCACCACGGATTGCCACGGTGGGGAAGCGCGGCCGGTCGACCGGCGAGCGGACTGCCGGTCTACCGGCTCGCGTACACGACGAGAAGGTCGCGCATGGCGCGGATCTCCCGGTTGGCCTCGTTCAACGCGGTGCGTAACCGGTGGTTCTCGTCGAGCAGGTCGTCGAGTTCGTGCACGGAGTCCACGGCGGTTCCCGCGGGACGTACCCGGACCAGTTCGGCCGTGGGCTCTGCGGTGGTCTCCGGTGCCGGCTCAGTGGTTTCGGCGGTGATTTCCGGTGCCGGTCCGGCGGTTTCCGATGCCGCCTCGGTGGGCTCGGCCACCACGGCCTCGGCCGTGTTCTCCGCCGGTTCCGTGGTAGCTTGCGCCGCCTCGGTCTCGGCGGCGGCGACCGGTTTCACGGTCACCTTGCCGGCACCGCGGGTGCGGCGCCGGGGTTTCGCGGGCGCCGGCGTGTCCGCGACCGGTGCGGTGGCGGCGCTTTCGGAAAGTCCCGCGGCGCGGACCCAATTGGCGAGTGTGTTCGTGGCGGGAAGCCCACCTTCACGTTCGGAGACCTGTGTGCACGCCGCATTGAGCGATTTACCCTGGGCGAGGAGTTTTTTCACTCGGTTGACGAGTTTGGTCTGTTCTCTTTTCGAGTAACGCATTGCCATTCGATTTCCTCCTGCACTCCGGGCCGTACGCCGGGAATTGAACCATTGCCCGGCCGTTCTGTCCTCATCGGGTGCGCCGGGCGTAACCGCAATACGCGCATCGAATCCGGCAGGAAACACGGAACTTGTTTCGCGCCAACGAATTCAGGGTGCGCGACCGATGGGTCGAAAACTCGGCGGGTGTTCGCGCCGCACCGACCGGATGCGGCGGCGCGCTCGAGACCGAACCCAAGGTGTGGGTGCGGTAGCCCCGGCAGAGGCACGCCGTTCCGGCCGGGCCCGGACCGGAAGAATCTGTCACGTCCCGCGCCCGGCCCGCACGGTATTGCGGACCGATTCTGTCCGCCCGCCCTGCCAGACTGGCCCCATGATGCACACTCATATCTCTGCGGACGGAGCAGTTCGATGAGCCGCGGTATCCAGATCACTTTCGATGCCCAAGACCCGCGGGCGCTGTCGTCCTTCTGGCGCGAGACCCTGGGCTATATCCATCCCGGTCCGCCGGGAGTCGAGCTACCGGCGGGAGCCGATCCGCTCGCCGCGTGGGACGACTTTCTCGCCGGGCTCGGCATCCCGGAGCAGCAGCGCAATTCGAGGTCGGCGCTCGAGGACCCGGACGGTAACGGTCCACGATTGTTCTTCCAAGAGGTTCCCGAGGACAAGGTCGCCAAGAACCGCGTCCATCTCGATGTCCGGGTGGCGCCGGAGCTGCAGGGAGAGGAACGGATGGCCGCGCTCGAGGCCGAATGCGATCGGCTCGTGGCGCTGGGCGGAACCCGGATCCGTCGCCACGAGCCCGCTCCTCCGTTGGAGACCGGCTTCATCGTGATGGCCGACCCCGAAGGGAACGAGTTCTGCCTGGACTGACCCGGACCGCCGGCCGGGTGCTCATGGGTAGGGACCGTCGGCGGGGCGTCGGGGCCGCATGCGTCCCGCCTCCCGGCCGTGATCCCATACGGCCCCTGGACCTCCTGTTACGTTGACACCGCTATCCGTCGGCAAGCCGTACCGATCATCCGAGCACGCGGGAAGGCAAAAGGATGCAGGTCTCGATGATTCACCGGCGATGCCCGGCCCGGCCGAAGCACTCGCGGCGGGACGGTACCCCCGCTGTTCGTGGTGACCGGAGTCGCGCGGAGGTGGCCCGGTGATCGACCGGCTGGTGATCTTCGGCGGCACCGGCGACCTGGCCGGCCGCTACCTGTTGCCGGCGCTGGCCGCGCTGCGCGTGGCCGGCGGTATCGACGACGATTTCGATCTGGTCTGTGTCGATCGGAAGGAGTGGGACGCCCGGCGATTCGGTGACTGGGCCCGCGACCAGCTCGATCGGCACGCCGGCGAGACCCCGCCGGAGGCGCGGCAGGCGATCGTCGCCGCGGCCCGCCACCGCCGCGCCGATATCCGCAATGCCGTCGATGTCGCGCAGGCGGTGCACGGCGATGCACCGGTCGCCGTGTATCTGGCCCTGGCACCGGCCCTGTTCCCGGCCGCCATCCAGACCCTGCACACCGCGAAGCTGCCCGCCGGTAGCCGGATCGTGCTGGAGAAACCCTTCGGCGAGGATCTGGCGAGCGCGCGGGAACTGAACCGGTTACTCGCGGATCTGCTGCCCGAGCAGGCGATCTTCCGGGTGGATCACTTCCTGGCGATGACCACGGTGCAGAACCTGCTGGGAAGCCGGCTGTCCAACCGCGTCCTGGAGTCGATCTGGAACAGCGCGCATATCGCGAAGGTCGAGATCGTCTGGGACGAAACACTGACCCTCGAGGATCGTGCCGGATACTACGACGGGGTGGGCGCGCTCAAGGATATGGTGCAAAACCATCTCCTGCAGTTGCTGTGCCTGGTGGCGATGGAACCCCCGATCAGTCTCTCCGAACGTGACCTGCGCGATCGGAAGGTCGATGTGCTGCGGTCGGTGCGTCCCCTTGCCGATGCCGATATCCCGGTGCGCACCAGGCGGGGACGATACTGCGCGGGGACCGTCGGGCAGCGGGCGGTGCCGTCCTATGTCGACGAAGCCGGGGTGGAGCCGCAGCGGCGGATCGAAACCTTCGCCGAGATCGAATTGGCCATCGACAACTGGCGATGGTCGGGTACCTCGTTCGTGTTGCGCAGCGGGAAGGCGCTCGCGCAGGACCGCAAGGAAGTGGCCGTCCATTTTCGTCCCGTACCCGCCATGCCGTTCGGCCACGACGGCACGACGGCGCCCAATGTCCTGCGCTTCGGCCTGGACCCCGAAAGCCTCACCCTCGCGTTGAACGCGGTCGGGACCAGCGTCGACACTCTCGCACCGCTCACCCTCACCGCGCGGATCGAGCCACCGGAACTGCCCGCCTACGGCATACTCCTGCGGAACGTCCTGCGGGGTGATCCCGCGCTGTCCCTTCGCGCCGACGAGGCGGAAGAGGCATGGCGGGTGCTGGAACCGGTACTGTCCGGGTGGGCGCGCGACCTCGTCCCGCTGGCGGAGTACCCGGCGGGCTCGCTCGGACCGCCCGGGATCGACAGGAATCGATGACGGTCGTGGAATCGACGCAACACCCCGTTTCCCGCGCCCCGTGCGTCGTGGTGATGGGGGTTTCGGGGACCGGAAAGACCACCACGGCCCGGCTGCTGGCCCTGCGACTCGGGGTGCCCTTCGCCGACGCGGACGATCTGCACCCCCGGGCCAATATCGACAAGATGGCGTCCGGGCTCCCGCTCGACGACAGCGACCGGGAGCCGTGGCTCGCCGGGGTCGGCGAGTGGCTGCGGGCACGCGCCGCCGAGGGGACCGGCGGCGTAATGGCCTGTTCGGCGCTCAAACGCCACTATCGCGACCTACTGAGGGCAGGGGCGCCCGGTACCTACTTCCTGCTTCTGACCGCCGACCGTGCGGAACTACTGGCACGGATAACGGGCCGGACCGGACATTTCATGCCGGCCGCACTGCTGGATTCCCAACTCGCCGCCCTCGAACCCTTGCAACCCGGAGAACAAGGCGTCGCCCTGCACGGCAGCCGCAATGCCCGGCACGCGGTGGAGGTGGCGATGCGGTCGCTTCGGGAGCACGCCGCGGAGCACCGCCCCGATCGATGAGCCGCGTTTTCCACCCGTGACAGCCGCCGCCCGGGTGGGTGATAATGGCCACGAACCGGTTCGACCTCGAAGTTCCGCCCGGGTGATGTGACGGCATTTTCGCCGATCTTTCCAGGGAGGCCTGATGGTCCAGGTTGTGCCACTGAACTGGCTCGGTTCATTCTGTAATTTCGGTGGTCCGCTGGCACCGGGGGAAACCGACCACTGGTGGACGGCCGGCGGCGATTGGGGCCGGGAGAACCGGCTCTACCTCTTCACCGCCTATTGCGACGGCGGCGCCGAGATCGCGGTCCGCAACATCACGCATTATCGCGGCGGTCACGACGAAACCCATTTCGAAATACACAACGACGGCGCGGGAGAACCGGTCTACTACTACTTCTACATAGCCTGGTCCGAGCCGATACCCGTCTGAGGGGGACCCGTGCGCGTGCAGATCGAATACGACCAGGACGGCCGGATCACCGCGGTATCGGGGGTCGTTACCGTCGTGCACCCCGACGGCGATCTCGGCCGTTCGGCGCGGTTCGTGCGGCCCGGGCACTTCATTCTCGATCTCGACACCGAGGTGATGGCCGATCGGATGGATCTGGCCGGATTACGCCGGCTCGCGACGCGGTACTCGATCGCCGGCCACCCCGATCATCCGCGGCTGGTGGAACGCGAAACCGACGGCTGAACCGGCGGTATCCCCACCGCCGGCGCCCCGGACACCGGTGCGGCCCGTCCGGTGAAGTGCACCGGACGGGCCGCATATCACCGGCGTGGCCGCATATCACCGGCGTGGCCGCATATCACCGGCGTGGCCGCTGATCACCGGCGTGGCCGCTGATCACCGGCGTGGCCGCTGATCAGCAGCCCTTGGCCAGTGGTTCACCGCGGAACCTGGCCTCCACGAAATTCCAGGCGTCGGCGAACCCCGCGGCGGCGGCGGTCATATGTTCGGCGATGTCGTAGGTGGTCAGTTTCACCGGCGCGCCCGCGCGGCAGTAGCGGTCGGCGAACTCGGCGACCCCGTCGTACGGGGTGAGCTCGTCGTAGCGGCCGTGCCACAGATAGGTCGGCGTGGTCGGCACCCCGTCGAAGTAGCGCAGGCTGTTCTCCCGCAGGACCTGGTGCGCTTCGGGGCTGTCCATCAGACTCTTCGACGCGGCCATCTGCTCCGCACTGCGGAAAGCGCCGTGGAACAGCAGGAACCGCCGGCAGGCGTCATGGGTGAACTCCCGGAACCACAGCCCGTTCTCGTTGAGCTGCTCCGAGATCGGCAGCCGGTCCGGGTACTCCCGTTCCAGACCCATTGCCGCGGCGAAGGCCAGGCCGAAACCCGGATGCGGGGCGAAACCGAGGCCCAGCGCCATCTGCTCCAGATCGGCCGGGATACCGCCCGCGGCGATGCCGGCGATCTTCAGCTCGGGTGCGTAGGAGGGTTGCAGTGCCGCGGCCCATCCGGTGGCCAGACCGCCCCCGGAGTAACCGGCCAGGGCGACGGGGGAGTCCGCGAGGCCGAGTTCGGCGGCCCGCTGGACGGCGCGGACGCTGTCGAGGGTGACCATTCCGCTGAGCCGCCCGGCGGCATAGGCGACATTCGGTCCGAGGTAATCGGGCACCGAGATGGCCCAGCCGCGCCCGATCGGCAGCATCGCGCCGACGGCGTCCTGTAGTTCACCGTTGAACAGCGACCGCGACGGATTGCATCGGGTGCCCAGCGAATTGATCAGCGCTTGATAGGAGACCAGTGGCGGATTCTTCACGCCGGCGGGCAGCAGCACCGTGGTCACACCCATGATCGGGTTGCCGAGGGAGTTGGTGGACCGGAAGGCTACCTGCCAGCCTTCGGTGCCCACGTACATACCGGTATCGATCTTGCGGGTGCGTACCACCTCGCCGGGCTGCAGTTCGGCGAGTTCGGGGGGTGCGGTGTAGAAGGGGTCCGGATCCGGTTGCGGGTACAGCGGTTCGGCGCTGGCGCCACCGCCGAGAATCCCGACCGAGACGAGGGTCAACAGCAGGACCAGGATGCGGGTGGAAACTCTGGACACGTTCTTCTTTCGGACAGCTGGAATCGACCGGCGCCCGGCCCGGCATTCGTGATGCCGCGACGGCCGTCGCCGTGGAGGGTGCGCGGTGGGGCAGCGAACGACATCGGTCGCTGTCACAGGTGAACCGCGGCGACGGCCCGCGAACGGCGGGTTATCGCTCGAAACGAACTGTCTGCGATGGCTTGTGGCCGCGCCCGGAGTTCGGCCCGACGAGCAACGATACGACGCTAGCGGGTGAAGCGGATGATCGTGTCCGAAGGGCCGAGAAAACTGCGCGAATTCATAATCATCGGCCGGTACGGCTGGACCGATCACAGGACTCGGGATCTTGCTTTCGGCCTCCGATGCCTGGATGCCCTGCCGAGTTCGGCGGACGGCGCGCGCGGTCCGATCGGGTGGTCCACAGGATGCCGGCAACGCGGTGGCCACGGGCCGGTGCGCTGAAGGTGCACGAGGCAGATGATCGAACCGCCCGGTCGCCGGTTTCCCCTGCCGTGATCCGGGGCGCGGCCGACGGGACGCGGTGGGGTAGTCGGATCAGCCGGCCCGGCCGTACAGATAGTCCCCGAGTGGGAACCGCACCGCCTCGCGATGCGCGTTGACCGTGCTGGTCGGGCGGAGCAGCGCCGCCTCGCCGTGCTGGTTGAAGTAGTAGCTGCGGGCAGTGGCGCAGTCGCCACCGTAGAACACCGAGGAGCCGAGCTTGCCGGTGACCCGGTCGAGGAATTCGGTGTTGGCGCGGGCACTGACCTCGAAGGTGGTCTCACCGCGGCGGGCCAGTTCCCCGAAGAGCCTGGCCATATGTTTCATCTGTGCCTCGATGGTGGTGAAGTAGGACAGGCCGCTGTAGGAGTAGGGGCTGTTGAGGCTGAGGAAATTCGGGAAATTCGGCACGGTGATGCCCTCGTAGGCCTGGAACCGGTTGTCCCGCCAGAATTTACCGAGGTTCACTCCGCCGCGGCCGATGATCTCGATCGCCGGGAAGTTCACATCCCAGAGGTTGAATCCGGTGGCCAGCACCAGGGTGTCGATCTCGGTCTTCGTCCCCGCGGCGGTGACGATCCCGTCGGGTTCGATCCGTTCGATACCGCCGGTCTCCAACCGGACGTGTGGTTCGTTGAAGGTCGCGAAGTAGCGGTTGGAGAAGGTCGGGCGTTTACAGCCGAAATCGTAGTCGGGGGTGAGCTGCTCCCGCGTCCGCTTGTCGCGGACCTGAGCGCGCAGGTGCGCCTTGGCCAGCAGGGCCGCCGCCTTGTTCAGGGGTTTGGCCTGCTTGTAGTGCAGGACACCGATCACCATGAGCGCTTCCAGCGCGGTGGTGTTGGCCAGCCGCGCGGCCTTCTGGGTGAGCGGGACCCGGGCGAACAGGCGCTGCACCGCGGGCGGGATCGGCATATCGACCTTGGGCACCACCCAGATCGGGGTGCGCTGGAACACGGTGAGTTCGCGGGCCCGGGCCGCGACCTCGGGGACGAGTTGCACGCTGGTGGCGCCGGTGCCGACGATCGCGACCCGGCGGTCGGTGAGGTCGTAGGTATCGTCCCAGGCCGTGGTGTGGATGATCTTGCCGGTAAAGGTACCGATACCGGGGAACGGTGGGGTGTAGGGCTGGGAGAGGAAACCGGTCGCGGTGAGCAGATAGCGCGCGGTCAGTGTTTCGCCGCCGGCGACGGTGACCACCCAGTACTGGTGCTCGGCGTCCCAGCGGGCGCTGTCGACGGAGGTGCCGAAACGCATCCGCTCGCGTAGGCCGTACTTGTCGGCGACGTGCTCGGCGTACTTCTTCAGCTCCGCGCCCGGTGCGAACAGGCGCGACCAGTTCGGGTTCGGTTCGAAGGAATAGGAGTAGGTCACCGAGGCGATATCGACGGCCAGGCCGGGATAGCGGTTGACGTGCCAGGTGCCCCCGAGATCGGATTCGCGTTCGAGGATCACGTAGTCGTGCAGACCGAGGCGGTCGAGCTGGATACCCGCCCCCATGCCGCCGAATCCCGCACCGACCACGACCGCGTCGTATCGAGGTGCCACGCCGAACCTCCTGCTGTTCCGCTGAACGATTCATCACAGAATGACACATCATTCCGATTGTGATGACAGTATCATCGGTGGCGTGACGAAGCCATCGACGCGGGCCGAACGCCGTAAGGCCGAGCTGCGCCAGGAGATCATCGATACCGCCTTCGTCTGTTTCGCCGAGAAGGGCTATCACGCGACCGGGATCGCCGATATCGCGACCCAGCTGGGCATCGGCCACGGCACCTTCTACCGCTACTTCAGCAACAAGCGCGACATCATCGACCATGTGATCGACGATCTGGCGGCCCGGATCATCGATGCGCTGGGGACCGACAACGCACCCGATGCCGCGACCTCCCTGGACCAATATCGGGAGCAGGTCGACCGGATCGGTGTCGCGCTCAGCCGCATCCTCCTCGAGGATCGGCGCGTGGCCCGGCTGTTGCTGTTCCACGCGACCGGTATCGACGACGAACTCACCAGGCGTCTCTACGGGCTGCTCGACACCGCCGACACGCTGACCGCCGGATATCTGGAGCACGGCGTCGAACTGGGTTATCTGCGCGCGGACCTCGACACGATCAACACCGCCCGGGCGGTGACGGGGATGCTGCTCGCCGGGGTGGCACACGGGCTGCGCGATCCGGACGAGGCGGCCATCGCCGCGTTGAACAAGGCGATCCGGCGGCTGCTGGTCGACGGGGTCCGCAAGGACTGATACCGCGCCGCTGCGGTGATTCTCACCGCCGCGCTACCCGGAGTACCGGCGCGGGTGCACATACAGTGGAGAGATGTCGCCGTTGGACGAATGGCATCCGTCCACCGTCGCGGACTGGAGTGACGAACGTCGCCGGGCCGGATTGCGCGAGACGCGTCCGGGCCACGGAGGGAAGACGTTACGCCGCACCAGACTGGCGTTGTTTCGGGTAGCCGCACTGCTGATGATCGTCGGGGTCGCGTTCGCGCAGTACTGGGAGCACGATGTCGAGCCGGAGCGCGTACGCCTCGCGCTGACCGAGCCCGCGCTGTTACCGATCGCCGAACCCGCGGACCCCGGTAAGCGCGATACCGCCGTCGTGGACCTGGTGGGTCTGGGCAATCTCAATGCCGGCGATACGGCCGCGGCGTTGCCGGCGCTGCGCGAGATGGGCGCGGTCTGGGCGATCCGCTACGACAATCGAGGTATCGACACCGAGGTGATCGCCGACCTGATCATCCGGGCCGCGACCATGGCGGGAGTGCGCGATATCGTGCTCACCGGGCACAGCATGGGCGGGGTGATCGCACTCGAGGTCGCCGAGCACATCCATATCGGCAGCGACCGCCGATTGGTGGGTGTGCTGCTGGACTGCACACCGCTGGACCTCGACGCGGTCCGTCCGGAGAGTCGCGGCCTGGGTGAGGACATGGTGCGCTGGATGGGCTGGCTCCCCGGTGCCCGGGAGAGCCGGGGATTGCGCACCGCAGTGGAAACCTATGCGCGCCGGGAGGGTTTCCTCGACCACAGCGGTGTCCCAGGTATCCGGTTCGCGGATTTCCGGAGAACGGTGGGACAGGTGTTGCACGACAAGATATTCAATGCCGACGCCGCCAGCAACGGCTTGATCGAGGCCCAGTTCCTGGCGATCGTGGCCGGTGGCGCGACCGACGATCTGCGGGCGGTGTCCGAGCCGGCGCACGGCAAACCACGGCCGGCCATCGTTTTCATCCGCCCGCACGATGGGAGCCGGGACCGGGTGGTGGATGTCGCGCGCACCCAGCAGGTCCTGATCGACAAGGTTGGGGGCGTGAACGGGAATCTGCTCGTCGTGAAACCGCGGGGCACCGGCCACGCGAATCCGCGGCAGTGTCCCGCCGAATACAACAAGGTGATCGCGCAGCAGGTGCTGCCGTTCGTGGAGCGGTACCAGGCGCGGATCAGCAGTGTCGCCGGCGCGGTGCCGGCCTGGCATCGGTAACGGCCCGCTCCGGTACCGGCCACTCGTCCGGAGCGCGACCGGCGATCACCGGGCCGGCCCGATTTCCGGAACCGGCCCGGTCAGATAGCGCTGGATAGTCGGCCCCAGCCAGGCGATGACCTCCGGTCCGGTCATGGCGGCCACCGGCGGAAAGGCGAGGACGAAACGGCACAGCGCCATACCCAGGATCTGGGAGGCCGCCAGACCGGCGCGCATGGGCGCTTCCCGGGGGTCGTCGTCGGCTTTTGCGAGCACCGGACCCAGCTGTGTCGCGAAGATCGATCGCATGCGGTCGGCCGCCGCCGGATTGGTGACCCCGGCCCGTAGCAGGATGAGCAGGGTTTCGTCGCGCTCCCAGCGATCCAGGAAGTGCGCCACCAGGGCCGGACCGATCCGGTCGCGTGGCACCTCCGTCAGATGCGGTAACTCCAGATCGAATTCGGCGGCTGCCGCGAACAGGCGTTCCTTGTTGCCGTAGTACCGCATCACCATGGCCGGGTCGATTCCGGCGTCGGCGGCGATCGCTCGGATCGTCGCCCGGTCGTACCCGTCGGCGGCGAAGCGCTCCCGGGCTGCGGTGAGGATGACCGCCTTCGTTTCTTCCGAGGTCCTTCTCATGTCAACAAGTGTAGGCCAACAACTGTTGACAATGTGCGCGGCTCGGCATAATCTTGATGCCAACAAGTGTTGACCTCCGGAGGGCAGGTAGAACGATGACCACCGAAATCGCAGATGTCCTGATCGTCGGCGCGGGCCCGGTCGGTCTCACCGCCGCCGTCGTACTGACCCGGCTCGGCCACGAGGTCGTGATCGTCGACAGCCAGGCCGAAGGTGCGAACACCTCCCGGGCGGCGGTGGTCCACCCGCACACCCTCGAGTTGCTGGAGCCCTACGGGGTGACGCGGCCGTTGGTCGGTCGCGGTCTGCACACTCCCGACTTCACCATCCGGGATCGGGATCAGGTGCTGATCGCCGTCCCCTTCGGCCGGCTCCCCACCGCCTACCCCTACACGCTGATGATCTCGCAGGCCGATACCGAGAAATTCATTCTGCAACGGCTCACCGAACTCGGCGTATCGGTGCGGCGCCCCGTCGAGGTGACCACGGTGGTCCAGGACGCCGATCTGGTGACGGTCACCCTCGCCGACGGAGAGCAGATCCGCGCCCGGTACCTGATCGGCGCCGACGGTCTGCACAGCACGGTGCGCGAACAGGTCGGTATCGGGTTCACCGGCGGCAGTTATGCCGAGTCGTTCACCCTGGCCGATGTGCGGGTCTCCGGTGGGGTCCCGAAGGACGAGGTGATCCTGTACTTCTCCCCGGCCGGGCTCGTCGTCGTGGCACCGCTGCCGGACGATATGTACCGGATCGTGGCCACCGTGGACGAGGCACCGCACGAGCCCGACGTCGCCTTCCTGCAACAGCTGCTGGACGAACGTGGTCCGAAAGCGCAACCGGCGGTGGTGGAGGAAGTGGTCTGGGGCTCACGTTTCCGCGTGCACCACCGGATCGCCGATCGTTTCCGGGACGGTCGCATCCTGCTGGCGGGCGACGCCGCCCATGTGCACTCGCCGGCGGGTGGACAGGGCATGAACCTGGGGATCGAGGACGCGGTCACTGCCGCGACGACCCTGTCCCGGGTGCTGCGCGGTGAATCACCGGACCTGCTCGACGAGCACGCGGCGGCCCAGCGGCGCGCTACGGAGTCGGTGGTCGCGATCGCCGGCCGGCTCACCTCGCTGGCGACGCTGCCGACCGCGGTGCGCCCGATCCGCAATATCGCCATGCGGCTCGCGGGCCGGACGGCACAGGTGCGCAACAAGCTGGCCTGGCGGTTGTCCGGTCTCGACCGTCGCTGATCGAGGGGCCCGCTCGAACAAGCGAACGTCGCCGCGCACGGCATCACCGCCCGGCCGATTATCTACCGCCGGTCGCATCGCGGTCCTCTCGCAGACAGAACAGTGCCGGTCCACTGCCTCGGCAGTGGACCGGCACAACCGGATCAGGCGCCGCTGGCGCCGCAGGAGATATTGATCTGGGTACCGGTGATCGAGCGGGCCCGGTCGGAGGCCATGAAGGCGGCGACATCGCCGATATCGGAAAGAGTCGCCGCCCGACCGAGCATGGTGGCGTCGATGATGCCCTGCCGGGCCGGTTCGGTCGCCGGAATATCGGGGAAGGTCTCCGGGATACCGCCGGTCAGCAGCGTGAGCACCCGGATACCGTGTGGCGCCAGTTCGCAGGCCCACTGGCGCCGCAGCCCCTCCAGAGCGTCGAAGCTGATCTGGACATTACCCAGCCCCGGGGCTTTGTTCGCGTGGTCCGACCCACCGAAGAAGAGGATCACGCCCGACTCCTGGCCGATCATATGGCGGGCCGCGGCCTTGGTCGTGATCAACTGGGACGTCAGGAATTCGGCCATGGTGCCGGCGAATTCGGGTACCGAGATATCGATGAGGGGACCGAAAACGCCGTTCAGGGTGATGACATTGACCGAGATATCGATACCGCCGTTCTCGCGCACCACCGAGTCGGCGTGGTCGTCGACCGCCGCCGCGTCGAGCGCGTCCACGACCGCGGTTTCGGCGCGGCCGCCGTCGGCACGGATCTTCTCGGCGGTGGCGTCGAGTGTGGCGGCGGTCCGGCCCACCAGATGGCAGTGGGCCCCCGCGGCCGCGAACCCGGCGGCCAATGCCGAACCGATGGCGCCCCCGGCGCCGTAGATGACGGCGGTTCTGTTCTCCAGCAGCATGATCGTCTCCTGTCGTGCGTGATCTGACAGGGAGAAAAGCTAGTGCGACGGTCGCGCCGGCCGCATCGGTCGGATGACCGGTGTCCCGGGCCGGCGGGGTACCGCCGAATCGGTCGCCGACTGCCTAGAGCTCGAGCTGGGCGAGCTCGATCCGGCGGGTGACCCCGAGTTTCGGGTAGGCCTTGTAGAGGTGGTGACCGATGGTGCGGGGGCTGAGGAACAACTGCGCGCCGATCTCCTTGTTGCTGTAGCCGGCCGCCGCCAGCCGTACCACCTGTGTCTCCTGGGGGGTGAGGCTCGCGAGAGGGTCGCGCCGCCGGGACACGGCCGGTTCACCGAGGGCGGCGAGTTCGGCGCGGACCCGTTCCGCCCAGAGCCGAGCATCGAGTTGATCGAAAATCTCCACCGCGGCCACCAGTTCGGTGCGGGCCTCTGCCCGGCGCCGCCGCCGTCGCAACCACTCGCCGAACAGGAGCCGGGTGCGGGCGAGATCGTAGGCGCCGCCGTGGTCCCGATGCCGGCGGATCGCGGCAAGGTAGTGGGTTTCGGCGTCCCCGGTATCGGCCAGCAGTGCCAGGCACCGCTGGAGTAGGGCCTCCGAGACGGGGTTCACCACGGCGGCGGCCCACTCCCGGAGGGGGCCGAGATGGTCGTGTGCGCGGGCTTTCTCACCGGCGCGGACAGCCGCCTCGATATGGTCCGGGATCGCCCGGACGAGGAAATCGTGGGCAGCCGGACCGCCGCAGACCCCGTCGAGCAGGGGGAGGGCGATATCGAATCGCCCCGCGGCCAGCTCACCGCCGGCCAGCCCCCATGCGGTGAGCGCGGCATGGGTTCGGTGGCGGGCGGTGAGGCCGGGCAGAATCTCTTCGGCGAGAGTTCGGGCGCCGGTGAGGTCGCCACCGGCCGCCGCCAGCCACACCTCGATCGCCCGGAGCACAGCGATTTCGGTGGTCATCTCGAGTTCCGTGGCGATCGCCAGTCCTTCGGCCACCGAGGTCCGGGCTCCGTGGAACCGGCCGCGCATAACCTGCGCGAGGGCGGCCACTTCGGCGGCGTACGGGATCCACTGCAGTGATCCGGTGGCGCGGGCCCGGGCCAGCGCTCTGTCCATGAGGACCAGTACCGTGTCGTCGTCGGCGAGCATCAGGCCGCTGAACGCCGCGACGATCTCGTAGAGATAGTCGGTTTCCGCGTCGCGCGCCTGGCGCAGTTGCCGCGCCATCGCGGCGACGGCTATATCGTAACGGCCGCTGAGGAATTCGGCCCAGGCCGCCTGGGCGTCGAGATGAGGGAGCAGCACGGAATCGGCCGGTAGCGGCAGCGCACGCGATATGGCCGCGACGCGGCCGAGCAGTCCGGCGTCGGCCGCGTCCCGGCCGGCGCATACCGCTTCGGCCAGCATCGAGACCGCCCGCTCGGGATCCGCGCCCGCGACCAGAGCCGCGGCCTCCAGCGCGAGTTCGCCGTCTGCCGCCGGTGAGGTGCGCTCGTACTCCACCTGGGCCCGGATATGGATCGCGTCGGCGGCGATACCCCGGTCGCCGGTGAGCGCGGCGGCTTCGGCGGCCAGCCGGGTCGCCCGGTCCGGTTTTCCGGCGTCGTAGGCGGCGCGGGCGGCGGCCAGGAAACGTCGCGCCCGGTGCTCCCGGTTCGTGCTCAGCCGCCCGGCCCGGTCGTAGGCCGCGGCGACGGCCATGGCGCCACCCCGGTGGGCGGCGCGTCGCGCGGTCCGTTCGAGCTCGGCGGCCACCTGCTCGTCCGGATCGCTGGTACCCGCCGCCAGATGCCAGGCGCGGCGATCGGCGTCCGCGCTCGCCACCAGGGTGCGGGCGAAGGCGAGATGGACCGCGGTGCGCAGATGATGGGGTGCGTGCTGGTAGGCGGCCGCGCGGATCAGCGGATGCCGGAACCGGAGACGGTCGGTGGACAGGGCGATGAGATCGGCCCGTTCGGCCGGTTCGAAATCGGCCGCAGTGAGCCCGAATCCGGATCCGACGCGCAGGATCGTTTCCAGCCCGGCACCAGTGTCGGTGGCCGCGACGGTCAGCAGGGTGCGGGTATCGGCGGGCAATCCGGCGATCTGGGTGCGGAAGGTTTCCTGGACCCGGCGGGTCACCGGCAGCGGGCCCACCTCGTGGCCGGGTTCGGTCCGGCCGGTGCGTTCGGAGCTGTGCCGGGCCGAGGCGAGTTCCAGGAGCGCGAGTGGATTCCCCGCCGACTCCGCGAGTACGCGGTCCCGGCCGGGGACGGTGAGGCCGGGGGCGTGCCGGCCGAGCAGTTCCGCTGCCGCGGCGGGCAAGAGGCCCGCCAGCGGCCTGATATCGATACCCGGTGTGGGGAACGGCACGGCCGAATCGCGGACCGCCAGCAGTACCGCGAGGGGATCGGCGTGGAAGCGCCGCGCCGCGAACAGCAGCGCATCGGAGGAACTCTGATCCAGCCACTGGGCATCGTCGACGACCAGCAGGGTCGGTATTTCGGACGCGAGTTCGGCCAGCAGGGTCAGGGTCGCCGCGCCCACCAGGAACCGATTGGTATCGGTCTCCTCGATATGGCCGAGCGCAGCCCGTAGCGCCCGCGCCTGCGGCGGCGGGAGTCCCGGCAGACGATCCAGATGTGGATACAGCAGCAGGTGCAGACCGCTGAACGCCAGTTCGGCCTCGGATTCGATACCCACACCGCGGATCACCCGCATACCGTCGGCGGCGGACACGGCGTAGTCCAGCAACGCCGACTTACCGATCCCCGCCTCGCCGCGCAACACCAGGGCGCGGCTGCGGCCCTCGCGCGCGTCCGCGAGCAGACCGTCTATCTCGGTGCGCTCGTCGTCGCGCCCCACCAACATGGCGTCAGCGTAACGACCGGCGGCCGGACTCCGCGGCCGACGCCCGGATCCCGTTGCCGGTAGTGGGTGACGGCCGCCGGTTCATGCGCCTTCCGCGTCGGCGGTGTCCGCGGGTTCGTCCTCGGCGCGGGTGAGCGGAAGCCACACCGTGAAACGGGTATCGCCCGGCCGCGAATCGACCCGGATGTCCCCGCCGTGCTTGTCGACGACGATGCGGAACGAGATATCGAGGCCGAGCCCGGTGCCCTCGCCGACCGGTTTGGTGGTGAAGAACGGCTCGAAGATGCGGCCCTGCACCTCGTCCGGGATACCGGGCCCGGTATCGGCGACCACGACGACCGCGCAGTCGTTCTCGAGCCGGGTGCTCAGGGTCAGCGTCCCGCTGCCCGCCATCGCGTACACCGCGTTGTCGATCAGGTTCGTCCACACCTGGTTGAGTTCGGCGGCGTAACAGGGCACCTGGGGCAGAGTGCGGTCGTAGTCCTTGACCACCTCGATCGAGTCACCGATCTTGCGGCTGAGCATCACCAGTGTGCTGTCCAGCAGTTCGTGCAGGTCCACCACCTGGAACGGAGCACGGTCCATCTGGGAGTACTGTTTGGCCGCGTCCACCAGGGTCGAGATGCGCGTGGTGGAATCGGCGATCTCGTTCATCAGTAACTCGGTCTCGATGGTGTAGTTCAGCCAGCGGAACGCCCCTTCGAGTACCTGGGGCGAACAGCCCTCGAGGGTGGCGGCCACGCGTTCGAGCCAATCCGTGTCGAAGCCCGCCTGGACGTAGTTCGGCGCCAGTTCCCAGCCGTCGCGGATCCCGTGGTCCTCGAGCCATTCGCCGAGCAGATCTTCCCGGTCGGCCGCCTCGAGCGCCGAGAGTTCCGGTGCCTTGGCGACCTGGGCGGCCGCCTCCTCTTGCAGCCGGACCAGTGTTTCCAGGACCGCGGTATCGAACTTTCCCTGCGCCATCATGGCGAGTTTGTGCCGCATTCCCGCGATCCGGTCGCGCAGGCCCGAGGTCGCCCGGACCGCGGCCGCGGCCGGATTGTTCAGTTCGTGGGTCAGCCCCGCCGACAGCGAACCGAGGGCGAGCAGTCGCTCCCGCTGGGCGATCCGCGCGTTGGTGTTGCGGTTACCGAAGAACGCGCCCTCGAGCAGATGGACCGCCATCGGGAACCAGCTGTGCATCATCCGGGCGAAGATTTGCGCGTCCAGCACGTAGAAACGCGATGTACGGGTCACGTAGAGCGAGGTGGCGTAGTGGGTTTCGGCCCGCTCGCCCAGATACGCCGTCCACGCTCCCGCGTAGGAGCCGCGATGGTCGGTGTGCACCATCTCGATCTCCCGCCCCCCGGACAGTTTGGTGAGTCGCACCTCACCGTCCATGAGCACATAGAAGCAGGTCGCCGGATCGCCCTCCTGGTACACCGGCCCTGGTTCGACGGTTTCGATGCGGCCGTCGGCGCACAACCAGTCCAGCTGCTGATCGTCGAGTTTCTCGAACAGGAACAGCGACCGCAGTTCGGCGGGATCGCAGATACTCATTCTCGGTCTCCTCTAGGCCAGGTAGCGGTGCACGAGCATGACGGCCATGGCGCCCTCTCCGACGGCCGAGGCCACCCGCTTGGCGGATTCGGCGTGGACGTCCCCGGCCACGAAAACCCCCGGCACGCTGGTTTCCAGATGGTGCGGCGGTCGCGGCAGCTCCCAGCCCTTCGGCCGGTCACCGTCGATCAGCAGATCCGGGCCCGCCAGGACGTAACCCGCGGCGTCACGGTGCACCACGCCGCCGAGCCACTCGGTCTGCGGGGCGGCGCCGATGAACAGGAACAGCCGTTCGGCGGGAACTTTCTCCTCGGCGCCGGTCCGGTTGTCGCGCAGGACCAGGGTGTCCAGATGGTCGTCACCGTCCACCGCGACCACCTCGGTCTCGGTGTGCACCTGGATATTGGGCACTTGGGCGATCTGCTGGATCAGATAGTGCGACATGGACTTCTCCAGCGCGTCACCACGCACCACCAGGTGCACCGTGCGCGCGTTGCGGGACAGGAACATCGCCGCCTGCCCGGCCGAATTCGCGCCGCCGACGATATAGACGTCGTGGCCCGCGCATTCGGCGGCCTCGGTCATGGCCGACCCGTAGTAGACCCCGCGACCGGTGTACTCGTGCACACCGGTCGCCGGATGGCGCCGGTAGTCCACGCCGGTCGCGATGATCACGGTATGGGCGGACAGAGCGCCGCCGTCGGCGAACCGCACGGTCCGGGCCGACCCGTTCACCTCCAGTCCGGCGACCTCGCGGGTGGTGACCACCTCGGCGCCGAACTTCGCTGCCTGGCGGCGCGCCCGGTCGGCCAGCTGTGCCCCGGACAACCCATCCGGGAATCCCAGGTAGTTCTCGATGCGCGAGCTCTGGCCCGCCTGGCCGCCGGTGGCCGTGCGTTCGACCAGGACGGTGCGCAATCCTTCGGAGGCGCCGTACACCGCGGCGCCCAGGCCGGCCGGCCCGCCGCCGACGACGATGAGGTCGTAGAAGTCGCCGGCCGGTTCGGTGCTCAGCCCCACGCCGGCGGCCAATTCCCCGTCACTGGGCTGGACCAGCGCCTGCCCGCCCTCGGTGATCACCACCGGGCAGCGGAGAGGGTCGGCGCCGGCGGCCTCGAGCAGGCGCGTGCCCTCGGGCTCGTCGGCCAGGAACCAGCGGTAGGGCAGCTGGTTACGAGCTAAAAACTCCCTGACCTGCGACGATCGGGGTGACCACCGGTTACCGATGACCTTGGTCCCGTGTACCGGCCGGTGCTCGCTGCTGCGCCAGGCATCCAGCAGGCTGTCCAGCACCGGGTACAGCTTCTCCTCCGGCGGATCCCACGGTTTGAGCAGGTAGTGGTCGAGATCGACGACATTGATCGCATCGATGGCGGCATTGGTATCGGCGTAGGCGGTGAGCAGTACCCGGCGGGCATAGGGGTCGAGGTCCATCGCCTGTTCGAGGAACTCGATACCGTCCATACCCGGCATCCGGAAATCGGCGATGAGTATCGCGATGGGCTGCCCCCGCAGTTTCATCTCCCGCAGCACCTCGAGCGCCTGCGGGCCGGACTCGGCGCGCAGGATCCGGTACTCGGCGCCGTACCGGCGCCGCAGATCACGCACGACGGCCCGGGACACCCCGGGGTCGTCGTCGACGCTGAGTATGGCGGGCTTGCTGGTAGCGGGAGAGCTCACCCGACGAGTATGCCGCGTCGGGGCACGGCCGTCGTCGGCGCGCGGTCAATGTCCGGTCAGGAACGGGTCGCGGGAGGTCAAGGTCACGTCAAGACCGCGTCCGGTACTCCGGCGGGCGCGTAGTCCTGGACCTGCCGTGGCCTACCGTCCCGGCGATGCCGAACTGAACCTGGCCGAACTGGCCGATATCGTCGACGACGCGCTCGACGCCGCCTGCGCCCGTCATCGTTTCCCGCGCCCGGCGATCGCGATGGAGCCGGACCGGGCCATCGTCGCGCGGGCCGGGGTCACGGTGTGCCGCGTGATGTCGGTCAAGCGGATCGAGGGCGGCACCACCTTCGTCACGGTCGACGGCGGGATGAACGGCGATCTGCGGGTCGCGCTGTTCTCCGGTGGGTCGACCCACCGGAGATCCGGGACCGTCCGGGTCCGGCGCCGCGAAACCTCAGGCGTACTGCGGCGACTCCGCTCGCGCCGGGGACTCATCGAGTTCGAGGGGAGCCGGGACCGCGTCGGCCTGTCCGTCCTGCTCCATCCCGGGCAGCAGTCGCGGCAGTACCGTCGCTCCCGCGGTCGCGGCCAGCGCCGAGGTGTTCGCGATCGTCCACCCGACCGGCCCCAGCGGAGTGCAACCGAAGTACGCCCCCAGACCGGGTGTCATCACGATCACCCCCAGCACCGCGCCGCTGGCGGCGGTGGTGAGCCAGACGAGCGGGCTGCGGTAGCCCGCTACCAGAGTCTGACCGAGCTGGGTGCCGATCAGCGCCACCAGACCGATGGTGTCCGCGCGACGCTGGGTACCGGTGTAGCGGCCGGCCATCCAGGCGACCGAGGCGCCGGTGGCCGTCGCGACCCCACGAACCCCGATGGTGCGCAGCAGATCGGCGCCGAGACTGGCCGGTGGAATCGCGGCCAGCTGATCCGCGCGCTGCTCGACCCAGCGCGGATCGCTGTCCGGCTCGGGGGTCTCCTGATCGCCGGCCAGGGCGAGCGCGAGCGCGGGGAACATATCGGTCAACAGGTTCACCAGCAAGAACTGGCGGGTCCCCAGTGGAGCGCGGCCGCCGACGGCGGTACCGAACAGCGTGAACGCGACCTCGCCCGCGTTACCGCCCACAAGGACGGCCACCGCGTCGGCCACCCGCTGCCACATACTGCGGCCCTCGACCAGCGCGTGCAGCAGTGCCCGCGGATCCGGTTCGGTGAGGACCAGGTCGGCGGCATTGCGGGCGGCGGCCGAACCGTGCGCGGCGATCCCGATCCCGATATCCGCGGTGCGGATCGCCGCGGCGTCGTTGCTGCCGTCGCCGGTCATACCCACCACATGTCCGGTCCGGCGCAGCGCGGCCACGATACGCACCTTCTGCTCGGGGTCGACGCGGGCGAACACGGTGCTGCGTTCGATGAGTGCGGTCTGCGCGGTGTCGTCGAGTTCGTCGAGGTCGGCGCCGGTGGTGACGGTGTCGACGGTAATACCCAGCCGGCGCGCGACGGCCGCCGCCGTGACCGGATGATCGCCGGTGATCATCCGGACCCCGACACCGTTGTCCTCGAGCGCACGGACCAGATACGGAGTCTGCGGCCGGGGCGTATCGGCGATCCCGAGGAATCCCATCAGGGTCAGCCCCTCGACCACGTCCTCGACATCGTCGGGCGGATCGGAGAGGTCGCGCCGGGCGACCACCAGCACCCGCAGACCCTGTTCCGCGAGATCGTGCACGGTGGCCTCGGCCCGTTCGCGCTGACCGTCGGTGAACGCCCCATCCGTCTTACCGGACGCGCCGCCGCGGACCCGGGTGCATCGGGGCAGTACGACCTCCGGCGCACCCTTGACCACCAGGCGCAGTTTGTGCGCGGTCCGGCCGAATGCCGCCGCGTACCCCCGGTTGGATTCGAACGGTATCTCGTCGATCGGGTCCCACCGGTGCGCGTCCTCGCCCAAGATGTCGGCGGCAGCGTCCAGCACGGCCCGATCCGTGGCGTGCAGGACCGGCCCGTTGTCCGGGTCGGGGCAGGCGCGCGCCGCGGCCCGCAGCAGCCGCCGGGCGGCATCGCTGTCGCTGCCGGGCTCCCACTGCTCGTCCAGATCGGCGAGCGCGGTCAGCCGCAGTCGGCCCTCGGTCAGAGTGCCGGTTTTGTCGAAGCACAGGGTGTCCACCCGGCCCAGGGCCTCGACCGCGCGGTTGGCGCGGACCAGAACGCCGTAGCGGGACAGCCGCCGTGCCGCGGCGAGCTGCGCCACGGTGGCGACCAGGGGTAGCCCTTCGGGTACCGCCGCGACCGCGACCCCGACCCCGTCGGCGATCGCCGCCCGCAGGGTGCGGCCGCGGAGACCGCCGAGCGCGGTCACGATCGCGCCGCCGGAGAGCGTGAGCGGCAGCGCGCGATCGGTGAGTGCCCGCAGCTGCGCCTGGACGCCGCCCTTCTCCGGCGGTACCGCGCCCGCGGTGGCGCGGCCCGCCTGGGTATCGGCACCGACCGCGACGACCACGGCCACCGCGGATCCGCTCACCACCGTCGTGCCCTCGAAAACGAGGCAGGCGCGGTCGCCGAGCGCCGCACCGGGCGTGGCCTCGACCTGTTTGGGTACCGTCACCGACTCGCCGGTGAGTCCGGACTCGTCCATTTCCAGATCCTCGGCGCGCAACAGCCGGGCGTCGGCGGGCACCACTTCACTGGCACGGATCGTGAACACATCGCCGACCAGCAGGCAGTCGGCGGGCAGATCCGCGCCGGCCGGGTCCTCCGCATCGATATCGGCGCGGTCGATCACCCGCCCGGACAATCGCTCGCCCTCTATGAGATCGAACAGCTCGTTCTCGGCGGCCTGGCGCTGGCGCGCGGAGATCATGGCGTTGACGGTGAGTACCGACGACAGCAGTACCGCGTCGGAGGGTGAGCCGAGAATCGCGGTCGCCGCGGCGCCGACACCCAGGATCGGCGTGAGCGGATCGGCCAGTTCCCGGCGCATATGGCCGAGGAAATCGCTCAGCGACGACAGCCGGGCCGCCACCGCGCCGCGGTCCGCCGGTTCGTCGGTGGCGCGGTCGGTCGCCGGTGCCGGTTCGGGCAGCCGGGCCAGCACCTCGTCCGGTTCCAGCGCGTGCCAGGGCAGCTGTGGCGCGTGCTCGGCGGACGGCCGGGCCCGGACCGCGCGCGCACCGGCCACCGCGCCGTTGAACAGGCCGGCGAAATTCGCGGCGATCATGGGTGCGGTCCGGGAGCGGGAGGCGGGCGAGGCCGCGAGCAGTAACCCGGTCAGACTGCACGCCGACAGCGCCAGCGTGCGGCCGCGTTCGCTGACCTGCCGGGCGGGCCCCACCAGGGCGAGGGCGCGCTGCACCTGGCCGAGGTCACGGCACAGCAGATCAGCCGTCCAGGGCACATGGATACCGCCGCCTTTGCCGCCGATGATGCCGACCGCGACGTCGGCGTGGTCGAGTGCCTTGTGCGCGCGGGTGGCCAGCACGGCGACCACATGCCCCTGCTTCTGGAGGCGGTGGACATGGGAGCTGATCGAACCGTGGGCGTTGACGAACTCGTCGGCGAGGCTGCGGAGTTCACCGGCGTCCCGGTGGCCGGCGAGCACCACCCGCAGCCCCGCCCGCCGCGCCGTACCGAGCACATCGTGTGCCCGCGGGTCGAGCTCCCGCCCGATCAGTACACGGCCGAGGATCCGTTTGCCCTCACGTAGCTCACGCCATACCGGGCGGCTGGTGGTACCGCGGTCGGGAGCTCCCGACTCGGGGCGGACCAGCCGCACCGCCTTCTTTTCCCCTGGATCGGCCTCGTCGGTGCCGGCCCACAGCAGCCGTTGCGCGGTGCTCCAGACCCGCGCCTCCGGCCAGCCCTCATCGGTCGTCTCCACCTCGAGCACCACTCGCCCGGATGTGGCCAGTGCTTCGCCGTCGACCACCAGAGCGGTGAGCCTGTCGAGCCGCCGCCACACCGCCGGATGCAGAGTGAGTACCCCGGCGCCGGCGAGCGCGGTGGATACCGTCGCAGCGAACACCTCCCGGCCGGCGCGGGCCGTTTTCGGTGCGCCCAGCAAGAGGGCGTCCGGCACGTCACCGATCCGGCCCAGACCGGCCAGCGTGGCGGCTCCCGCCAGCGAGGCGGCCGCCGTTTCGTCGGCGACCCGTTCCACCGGGCCCCGCGGCATGTCGGCGGGCCGGGTATGGGACGGGAGCGGTTCGGCGACCCCGAAATGCTCGGCGTCGACGATATCGGTCTCCCACTGCTGCCACTGCCCGCGCCGGGCCAGTGCCTCGGTGAGGATGAAGCCGCGCTGGACGGTATCGGCCAGCAGGTTGGTGACGCCACCGGCCGCGCCCTCACCCAGCGCGGCCCCCGCGGCGTTGGCGATGGCGAGGAGCAGGTCGGCGCGGGAGCGGCCCAGCCGCTGTTCCAGATGTGTGCGCAGCCGGGGCTGGGCGTCGATGAACGCCGCCACCGCGCGCACACTGTGCATCACACCGCGCAGTGGCGGAACCGTACCCGCGGCCGACACCGCGATGGCACACACGTCACCGGCCACTTCGATGGCCGCGGCCAGGACCGGTTCCCGGTCGGCCGGAAATTCGGCGGCGCGACTCCAGTCGGTGTCGGCGACAGCGGACTCCTCTTCGACCTCTTCCACCACCGCCAGCAGTTTCTCCAGGTCGGCGCCGCTGGACAGCGCGGTGACGATCCGGCCGGTGACCGCGTTGACCCGCCACCACTCCACGCCGCGTAGCCGGCCGAGGTGCTGTTCCAGCGAGCGGGTCACCGCCGACCCCTGACCGTTGTCCAGACCGCGCACCTCGATGGTCGCGTGATCCTCGGTCACCTCGACCCGGCGCTGGGCGCGGCGGTCACGCGGGTCGATCAATGCCGCCAGATCGTCGCGCAGACTCGCCGCCTCGTCGGATTCGAGCGTCGAGAGACCGGAGGCGACGGTCGTGACGATTTTCTCCGCCGCCCGCCACGGCACCTCGACCGCCCGGACACCGGTGTCGACGGCACGGCCGGTTCCGGTGCGCACCACCGCGGCCGCCGTGGAAACCGGAGCGGTCAACAAGCGGGGAGACAGCATGCTTCGCACAGAGGGACCCATAGGTGAGCGCCTACCCTGCGCAGGCCCGGTCAAACGCTGCCGACCGGCATATCCGCTGCTCGGAGCGCGGTCGCGGCGGCAGGTATCGAGTGCGAGTCGGTGCCCGGGTGCAGCGGTGTCGGCATGCCCGCAGCGCCGCCCCCGGGCTAGCCTGCAAGGGTGCGGTGGGCAGGACCCCCGTACTCGGCAGAGCACGGCGCGGCCGCGAGGCGGGCGGTCGCGGTGAGCGCTCAGCAGCGGTTCTCGCCGGGCCGCGATCACAGGCGACCCCGACGGAGGAGGTCCCATGCGCTGTGTGGTGTTCGGGGCCACCGGTTATCTCGGTGGTCGCCTGGTTCCGGAACTCCTGCGCGCCGGTCATACGGTGCGGGTGCTCGCGCGGACTCCGGGCAAGCTCACCGACGCGCCGTGGCGTGACCGGGTGGAGATCGTGCGCGGTGATGTCACGGTCGCCGCGGAGGTGCGTACGGCGCTGGCCGACCAGGAGGTCCTGTACTACCTGGTCCATTCGCTGACCCGCTCGGATTTCGACACCGTGGACCGCGAGGCGGCGACCATCGTCGCCCGGGAGGCCGCGGCGGTCGGGCTCGGCCGGATCGTCTACCTCGGTGGGATAGCGCCCGTCGGACAGGGCCTGTCCCGGCACCTGTCCTCGCGCGCGGAGGTCGGCCGAATCCTGCTCGACGGGGCCGTGCCCGCGCTGGTGCTCCAGGCGGCGGTGGTGATCGGCTCGGGTTCGGCCAGTTTCGAGATGCTGCGCTACCTCACCGAACGCCTGCCCGCGATGGTCACCCCGCGCTGGGTACGGTCGCGGATCCAGCCGATCGCCGTCCGGGATGTGCTGTACTACCTGACCCGGGCGGCGGAACTCCCGGCCACCGTGACCGGCGCCTTCGATATCGGGGGGCCGGATGTCCTCACCTACGAACAGATGATGCGGGTGTACGCGCAGGTGGCCGGGCTGCCGCGGCGGGTGATCGTCCCGGTGCCGGTGCTGACGCCGTGGTTGTCGGCACAGTGGGTGAACCTGGTGACGCCGGTACCCCGGGCGATCGCGGTTCCTCTGATGGAATCCCTGGTCCACGATGTTGTATGCGCCGAGCACGAGATCGCCGCACACATCCCCGACCCCGACGGAGGTCTCATCGGGGTCCGGCGCGCCGTGGAACTGGCGTTGACCCGCATCCGGGATGCGGATGTGCCGACCCGCTGGTCGGATGCCGGGCCCGCGCCCGCCGAACCGTTGCCCACGGATCCGGCGTGGTCCGGCGGATCTCTCTACCAGGACCTCCGGGAACGTCCGACAACCGCGGATCCGGCCGCGCTGTGGACGGTGATCGAGTCGATCGGCGGCGAACACGGCTGGTATTCGTTCCCGCTGGCCTGGTCGCTGCGCGGCTGGCTGGATCGCCTCGCCGGCGGGGTCGGACTGCGCCGCGGCCGGCGCGACCCGCACCGGCTCCACGAGGGGGAGGCCCTGGACTGGTGGCGGGTGGAACAGATAGAACGGCCTACCCTGCTGCGCCTGCGCGCGGAAATGCGGGTGCCGGGCCGGGCCTGGCTCGAGCTGGAAGTGCGGCCGGGCAACGGCGATACCGGCGCGATCTACCGGCAGCGAGCCGTATTCGAGCCGCATGGACTGGCCGGGCATCTGTACTGGAAGTCGATCGTCCCCTTCCACGCCCTGATCTTCGGTGGGATGACCCGCAACATCACCGGCGCGGCCGAGAAGACGGACGGTGGTCGCGGCGGCGTGCCGAGTTCGCTGCGCCGACCGGGCCGGGGAGAACGCTGAATCCTGCCTTTCACGACCTAGTTCGAGGCGGGCGGGCGCAAGCGGCGCGGCACGCTGTCGGAGAGCGCCGATACCCTCGGGCCCATGTCACTGGCATGGTTGCGTTCCCACGCCGTCGCCTGGTCACTGCCGCGCAGTCCGGGCTCACTCGCCACGGCCCTGGCCGAACTGGAGTTCGTGCAGGCCGACCCCATCCGTTCGCCCGCCCGGGCGCAGGACCTCATCCTGCGGCACCGGGTGCGCGGCTACCGGGCCGGCGATCTCGACCGTGCCTACCGCGCACTCGGAATCGACGAGGATCTCCTCTACGCCTACGGCTACACCGTCCCCCGGCTACGCCCCTACCTGCATCCCCGCCACCACCCGCGGGGAACCGACGGCGAGTTCCCGCACACCGGGCAGTCGTCGGCGGTACTCGATTTCGTCCGGGAACGCGGCGTAGTGCACCCGCGCGAGCTGCAAGCGCAATTCGGGCACCGCGGCGTGGTCAACGCGTGGGGCGGCACCTCGTCGGCCACCACCGTCGCGCTCGAGGAGCTGCACCGCTACGGGCTGCTACGGGTGGCCGACCGCGTTTCCGGTATCCGCCGCTACGAGATCGCCGAGCTCCCGGACGTCATCCTGGACCCGGCCGAGCGCCGGCGGGTCCTGGCGCTGCGGGTGGCGCGCACGCTCGCCCCCGCCACCGAATCGACCCTCGCCGCCACGGTCAATCGCATCGTCCGGCCGATCGGCGGCGCGACCGGTTCGGCGACTCTCCGCGAACTTTTGGCCACCGGCGAACTGTCCGCCCTGACCGTCGACGGAGTCCGCTACCTGTGGCCGTCGGATCTGGAGTCCGCCGACCGTGCGCCGCAGGCACGGGTCCGCTTCCTCGCGCCCTTCGATCCGCTCGTCTGGGACCGGAAACGTTTCGGCCGGATCTGGGGCTGGGATTACCGATTCGAGGCATATACCCCCGTCGCCCAGCGGGTCCGCGGGTACTACGCGATGCCCATGCTGTGGCGCGACCGCGTGATCGGCTGGGCGAACTGCGCGGGTCCGGGCAGCGCGGTCGAGGTCGGATACGTGGACAGCCCCCCGAAGGGCCGGGCCTTCGTCACCGCCCTGGACGCGGAAACCCAGCGCCTGCACACCTTCCTGGGCCCGAACTGATTCGGCGGCGAGTTCCATCACCAGCGTGACCTCCGCGGTCGAAGACTTCTACGGAAAGGTCGTACAGCCACTTCGGGAGTGGACCCGCGGCCCCGAAACAGGCCGAGCCGCTGCTGCCCGCGGCGGCCGGCGTCTGAGGCGTTGCGCGTTTGTCCCCGAAGGTCGCGGGTAGCCGCTGACGGATCGGCCCCGGCAGTCGCGGCCCGACCGGATCGCGGCCCACTCGTTCTGCCGGGGCGGCAGTACTCGAGTCCGGAGGTGGCGGAGATGAAGGCGGTGACCTGGCAGGGAAAGCGGAATATATCGGTCGAGGAGGTGCCGGATCCCGGGATCCGGGAGCCGGGCGATGCGGTAATCCGGGTGACCTCCACGGCGATCTGTGGCTCGGATCTGCACCTGTACGAACTGCTCGGTGCCTATATGACCCCGGGCGATGTGCTGGGCCACGAGCCGATCGGCATCGTGGAAGAGGTGGGGCCCGATGTGCGGAATCTGTCGGCGGGCGACCGGGTGGTGGTGCCGTTCCAGATCAGTTGCGGCCGGTGCGAGATGTGCCGGCAGGGTTTGATGACGCAGTGCGAGACCACTCAGGTCCGGGATCAGGGCTGCGGGGCGGCGCTGTTCGGCTACTCGAAGCTGTACGGCCAGGTGCCCGGCGGTCAGGCCGAATACCTGCGGGTACCGCACGCGGATTTCACCCATATCCGGGTGCCGTCCGACGCGGGCGATACGCGCTACCTGTTCCTGTCCGACGTGCTGCCGACGGCGTGGCAGGCCGTGGAGTACGCGGGCGTTCCGGAGGGCGGGTCGGTGACGGTGCTCGGGCTGGGGCCGATCGGCGATATGGCCGCCCGGGTGGCGCATCATCGCGGGTTCCGGGTGATCGGGGTGGACCTTGTTCCCGAGCGGCTGGACCGGGTCGCCGCCCGCGGTATCGAAACCATCGATCTGCGGGCGGTCGGTGACGGCCTGGCCGATGCCATTCGCGACCGCACCGAGGGCCGGGGCACCGATTCGGTGATCGAGGCGGTCGGGATGGAGGCGCACGGGTCGCCGCTGGCCGCTACGGCGCAGCGTGTGGCATCGTTTCTGCCGACGCGGTTGGCGCGGCCCGCGATGGAAACCGTCAGTGTGGACCGGCTCGCGGCGCTGCACACGGCGATCGATATCGTCCGGCGTGGGGGCACCATCTCGATCATCGGTGTCTACGGCGGAACGGTGGATCCGATGCCGATGCGGATCTTGTTCGACAAACAGATCCAGTTGCGGATGGGTCAGGCGAATGTGAAGCGCTGGGCCGACGACATCCTGCCGCTGCTCGACGACAGCGATCCGCTGGGCGTGGATTCGTTCACCACCCACCGGATGCCGTTGTCGGCGGCGCCGGAGGCCTATCGGATGTTCCAGGCCAAGCAGGACGGCGCGGTCAAAGTGGTGCTCGACCCCGCCGCGTGAGCCGGGCCCCGGCCACCGGCCCGGTCAGCTGATCGCGAGATAGCCGGCGAGCCCGAATCCGCACAGGGCGACACCGATGCGCATGGCGGTCGGCGGCAGGCGGGCGACCAGCGGTGGCCCGTACCATCCGCCGGCGAACGCGCCCAGGCCCATAGCCAGCGCGGCAAGCCAGTGCACCGGCCCGAAGACGGCGAAGCCCACGGCCGCGACCAGGTTGGCGACACCGGTCAGCACGCTCTTGAGCACACTGGCCCGCCAGATGGTCTCCGAGGTGCAGACGAGGATCAGGGCGAGGAACATGATGCCCACCCCCGCGCCGAAGTAGCCGCCGTAGAGGGCGACGACGGCGGTGGCGAGCGGGTAGAGCCGGGGAAAGGTCCGGCCGCCGGCGAGTTCGCGCAGTGTGGGCTGGAGCAGCAGGCTCGTCGAGGCCATGGCGATGAGGAAGGGGACGACGGCGGCGAAGACCTCCGCCGAGGTGGTGAGCAGCAGCGCGGCGCCGCCGAGCCCGCCGAGGGCGGCGCAACCGGCGTGGACCAGCAGCGCCCGGGAGTTGTCCTTGACCGCCGCGCCCGCCTTGGCGGTCGAGCCGACTCCGACGGCGACCATGGCGACGGTATTGGTCACATTGGCCGAGACCGGCGAGAGTCCGGCGGCGAGCAGGGCCGGATACGAGATCAGCGAGGCGATCCCGGTCACGTAGCCGACGAGCCCGGCGAAGAATCCGGCGACCGTGACGAGGCAGAAGGTGAGCACGGTCAAGGGTGGATCTCCTCGTGGAACGGAGGCCGGCGGGCGGCGCCGCCGAGGTCGGGGGTTGGACGGCCGGGGCACCCTCGGTGTGCCGGTCGTCGCGGCGCCGTTGCCGGATCGTGCCGGGGACGATCTGCCGCAGCATAACGGTCGTACGGGTTACCGGGGTGACGGCCCGCGGCTGTCCGATCGTCGGGGGCGGGGCGTATGGTGTCGCACCACGGAATTTGCGACGAATAGAGAAATTGTCTCTTAAAGGCTTGAACTCGTGCCCGAAGTGCGGAATACCTATTAGGGGAACAGGTGACGCCGCGACCGCGCGGCACAAATCCGAGGAGACGGACAGTGCGCACATTCACCGGCAAGGATGAGATTCTCGCCGCGGTAGGGGAGACCCTGGGCACGAGCGACTGGGTGGAGGTCACCCAGCGGATGGTCGACCAGTTCGCCGAGGCCACCGGAGACCATCAGTGGATCCATGTCGATCCCGAGCGCGCGAAACGGGAGAGTCCGTTCGGCGGGCCCATCGCGCACGGCTATCTGACGCTGTCGTTGCTGCCGCTGCTCGGCTCGCAGATCTTCGGCTTCGCGAACGCCAAGCTGGGCATCAACTACGGCTCGAACAAGGTCCGGTTCCCGAGTCCGGTGCCGGTCGGCGCGAAGGTGCGGTCCACGGCCGCGCTGGCCGATGCGACCGAGGTATCCGGCGGTGCGCTGCAGTTGGTCGTGCAGCACACGGTGGAGATCGAGGGTGGGTCGAAGCCGGCCTTGATCGCGGAGGCGGTGAGCCGGGTCGTGTTCTGACCCGGCGCCACGGGTCAGCGGTCCGCGTCGGTGAAGCGAATGATTCCGCGGATATTGCGGCCCTCGAGCATATCGGCGACACCCTCGTTGATCTGCTCGAGGGTGTATTCGCGGGTGATCATATCGCCGAGCCCGAGGTCGCCCAGTTTGTAGAGCGCGAGTACCTCGGGAATGAGGAGTTGCGGGTTTCCGCCACCGAACAACGTGCCGCACAGACTCTTCTGCTGGAAGGTGAGCGCCGAGAGGTTCATGCGCGGATTGGTCTCCGCGGCATCGCCGGTGGCGGCGAGGACGCAGCTGCCGCCCTTGGCGGTGATCCGCATCCATTTCGCCAGATCGTGGCCGTCGCACCGCCCGACCGCGACGATCACCGTACGGCACATCTGGCCGCCGGTGACCTCCTCGATGCCGCCGATCGCGCTGTCGATCGTCGGATAGATATGGGTGGCACCGAATTTCGCCGCCTGCGTCCGCTTCGATTCGATCGGGTCCACCGCGAAGATGCGGCGGGCGCCGGAGATGACCGCCGCCTGGATCGCCGCGGTGCCGACCGCGCCCGCGCCGACCACCGCGACGTCCTCGCCCGGGCGGACCGTCGCCGTATTGACCACCGCTCCGTACCCGGTGGTGACACTGCAGCTGGCGAGGCAGGCGATATCGAAGGGAATCGACGGGTCGATCTTGACGACCGAACTCTTGTGCACGACCGCATAGGGGGCGAACGCGCCGATCAGCGAGGTGGGGTGCACATTACGGTCGCGGGCACGGATGCGGAAGGTGCCGTCGGACACCGCGCCCCGGGTGAGCAGATCCTGGCCTCTGTCGCACAGATTGTGATGACCGGATAGGCAGGATTGGCATATCCCGCAGGCCGGGATGAAGGAGAACACCACGTGATCGCCCACGGCGAGCTGCTCCACCCCGGCGCCGACCTCGATGATCACACCCGCCCCCTCGTGCCCGCCCAGGATCGGGAATGCGGCGGTGGGCACATCGCCGCTGGCCAGGCGCTGATCGAACTGGCACAACCCGGCGGTCTCGACCCGGACCTTCACTTCGCCGTCCTGGGGGTCGCCGATCGCGATCTCCTCGACCGACCACGGCTGCGCGTAATCCCAGATCAATGCACCCTTGGATTTCATCGGCTTCCCTTACTGTCGTGGCGGTGTCGCGCGTCGGTTCGCGGCAGTACCCAGATTGCCCGATAATGGCGTTCTCGAAAAGTGTTATATCGAATTTTCCCTGCACGGTGTCCGCCGGGCCCGGGGTCACGGCCGCACCGCCCACGGGCCGCGCGGATCCGTGGGCGGTGCGCCGCGAACCGGCGGCTCAGTACTGCGCCGCGCCCAGATCGACCGAAATACTGGTAGCGGTGACGAACCGGGATTCGTCACTTGCCAGCCAGCACACCGCGTCGGAGATGTCCTCGGGCTGTGCGATACCTTCCGGCAGCAGGGGAGTGTTCATCCGCGCCAGGAGTTCGTTGGTCTCCGCGGCCCGGGTGAGCGCGCCGACCATGTCCCCGGAACCCATCGGCGTGGCGACCGGCCCGGGGGCGACACTGTTGACCCGGATCGAATGTTTGCCGAGTTCGGCCGCCAGGGCGCGGGCCATCCCGGTGACGGCGTGTTTACTGGCGGTGTAGTGCACCATGAACGGCTGCATCGCCACCCCCGAGGCGGAACTGATCAGGATGATCGAGCCACCCCGCCCACCCTCGATGATCCGGTGCGCACCGGCCGCCACGGTGTTCCAGGTGCCGGTGACATTGGTGTCGAGAACCGCCTGGAACGACTCCGGGGTGATGGCGTCCCAGGGTTCGGGGATGCAGATCCCGGCGTTGGCGACGATCACGTCGAGCCGGCCGAACGCGGCCATCCCGGCATCGACGGCGGCCCGCAGTGCGGCCGGGTCTCGGGTATCGGCCGCGTCGGCGACGATCTTGCGTCCGGTTTCCTCGACCAGTCCGACGGTCTCGTCGAGATCGCCGGGAGTCGCGGCGTCGTAGGGGACCGCGGGCGGCAGCGGACCGCACAGGTCCACCGCGATGATATCGGCGCCCTCGGCCGCCAGCCGGACCGCGTGGGCCCGGCCCTGACCGCGCGCCGCGCCGGTGACGAAAGCTACTCTGCCGGATAGTCGACCGCTCACTTGCCGTTCTCCTGTCGTTGCGAACACATCCGACCATTGTGTGCCGACCGGGACGCGCTGCGCACGCACCGGAATCACGTGCGGGCCAGGACCGTGCGGATGTGCGCGGCGGGCCGGGGGCCGTCGGGCGTGCTACTCCGACAGCGCCTTCAGGGCCAGTTCGGCCAGTTCGGGGCGGCAGATCAGCAGATCGGGGAGATAGGGATCGGGGCGGTTGTAGATCAGCGGGCTTCCGTCCAGACGGGAGACATGTAACCCCGCCGCGGCCGCCACCGCGACCGGTGCGCAGGAATCCCATTCGTACTGGCCGCCCGAGTGAGCGTAGATATCGGCGATGCCCCGGACCACCGCCATCGCCTTGGCGCCGGCCGAGCCCATCGGCACTTCGGTCGCCCCCAGCCGGGCCACCAATCGCCGGACCTCGAAGGACGGCCGGCTGCGCGAGAGCGCCACCCGCACGGTCCCGGGCGGCGGTGGTGGCGGGAGGACCGGCGGCCGGCCGGTGTGCAGCACCAGACCCTCGGCCGGGAGCGCGACCGCCCCCGCGGCGGGCTTTCCGTCCACCGCGAGCGCCACGTGTACCGCCCAGTCTTTTCGCGCGGGTTCGCCGTACTCCCGGGTCCCGTCGAGCGGGTCGACGATCCACACCCGGGAGTGCCGGACGCGGTCGCCGTCGTCGGGTGATTCCTCCGAAAGCACCGCGTCCGCCGGGCGTTCGGCGGCCAGCCGCCCGAGCAGGAAGCTGTCGGACCGCCGGTCGCCGACAGCGCCACCGAGTTCCCGGATGCCGAGCAGCAGTTCCCCGGCTTCGCCGGCCAATGTCGCGGCGAGTGTGTGGTCGTCCATGAGGATCCTTCCCGGCGAGCGGTGCCGCCCAGATCCATATACCACGGTGCGTCCGGTGCACTCGTCACACGGTTCCGCGGACCGGACCGCGGATCACCGGCCCGGACGGGCCGGCGTGCCAGGTCAGTAGGCGATGAACAGGATCTCGTCGCGCGAGTAATCGTGGCCGGGATGGTTCTCGGTGAGATGTTTGCGCACGACGTCGACCAGTTCGTCCTCGGTGGCGCCGGTCAGGTGCTCACCACAGGGGCAGTTGAGCCTTGTCTTCACAGGAATTCCTCTCTTCGCGTTGCACGATCGGGAACAGCGTACGTCTCCGGTGGCCGGCACGACGGCGATCGGAGGCTGCCGTGACCGTGTCCGGGGTCCCCGGCGCACGGGTCACCGGGGGCGATCCGCCCCCGGGATTTCTGTGCCGTTCGGCCCCCGGGTGGCCGCGCACTGTGCCACGCCGGCCGATGTACACAGTAAGACGGCCCGGACCGCGGCGCACCCCGCCGCCCGGTTGTCGCGGCATGCCGGCACGGGGGTGGAGAGCATGGCAACACCGGTTATCGTCGGCGCCGCACGGACCGCCATCGGACGATCCTTCACAGGTGCCCTCACCAATGTCGCGACCGAGATCCTCGCCACCACCGTGCTGCCCCGCTGCGCCGCCGCGGGGGGATCGGGGTGGCGGCGATGGCGCCGGTGGTGGTCAGGGCGGCGCGGTGATCCTCGAGGTCTGATCAGGCGTGCCGCACGAGCATCCGTTTGATGCCGTGGACGAAATCGCTGTGGACGTACTCCGGGTCGCCGAGCACCACCTCGGGGATCCGGGGCAGCAGTTCGTGGAAGAGCAACCGCAGTTGCATCCTGGCCAGCCACGCGCCCAGGCAGAAGTGGGCTCCGCCGCCGCCGAAACCGGAATGCGGATTGGGGTCGCGGGTGAGGTCGAAGATATGGGGCGCGTCCAGTGCGGCCTCGTCGCGATTGGCCGAACAGTAGAACAGCACCAGTTTCTCGCCCGCCCGCACCCGGGTGCCCGCGACCTCGGTATCTGTCACCGCGTGCCGGGCGAAATGAACGACCGGCGTCGCCCAGCGGATGAACTCCTCGACCGCGCCGCCGAGCCGCGCCGCCGGATTCTCGAGTAGCCATTCGCGCTGCGCCGGATGGTCGATCAGCGCTTTGAAGCCGTGGGAGGTGGTCTGTTTGGTGGTGTCGTTCCCCGCGGAAGCGAGCAGGACCATGAACGCGCCGATCTCCTCGTCGGCGAGGCGGTGGCCGTCCACCTCCGCGGCCACGATCGCGGACATCAGGTCGTCGCGTGGTGCGCGGCGGCGGCGCGCGGCGAGTTCGGTTCCGGCGCCGTGCAGGATGGTGAATTGGGACACGAAGAAATCGGCCCGTTCCTCGAGGCTCGCGTATTCCTCGTCGGTGGAGCCGAACATCGCCTCGGCCGCATACGCGACGGTCTCCCGGTCGGCGCGGTCGATGCCGATCATGTCCGAGACAGTGCGCATGGGTAGTTTTCGGGAGAGGCTGTCCACGAGGTCCACCGGCCGCTCGCCGCGCAGGTCGGCGAGGAACTCGTCAACGATTTCGGCGGCGTTGGCACTGATCTGGGATTCGATGCGCCGCACCTGTTTCGGGGTGAACGCGGCGCTGATGAGGCGCCGGTACCGGGTGTGCTGCGGCGGGTCCATGGTGAGGAAGAAGGTCGTCGGCCGCTGCAGCTCCACCGGCATCGGGTCCATGCTGATACCCAGGCCCGAGGTGAACAGGTCCGGGTGGCGGCTGATGTAGGCGATATCGCGCTGCCTGGTCACCGCCCAGAATCCGGGTTCGGAGTGCGGGAAGACAGCGGGTGCCGGTGCGTGCCAGGTGAGTCCGGGTTCGGCGCGCAACCGAGCGAACACTTCGTCGCGAGCCGCGAAGTCACGGGCCCAGAACTCCGGTCCGGAGATATCGAGCCGGTGGAAGCGGCGGGTGGTGGCCGGGGCGCTGTCGGCAGGGTTCATGAGCGGCTCCGAGCTCGGCAGACCATGGGTACCGCACGCGGAGCAGGCCGGGGACGAGCGCGCGCCGGTAGGAATACTGTAGTGCGCGTGCCGATTCCCGGCGGCTGCTTCCGGTGAATCGGACGACGCCCGGCGCTCACTGCGGGAGGACGTCGGGTGGCGCCTCGACGGACGCGGCCGACGGCGCGGCGACCGCCCGGACGGTGTCCGGCCATCCGGCCGGACCGGACGAGAACGAAATCTCTCGCGCACCGGAGCGAAAACTGTATCGATGCGAGACATTCGTCAGTTCCCGTCGCCTTTTCCGCATTCCGAACTCGAACTCTTGGCGCAGTCTGTCCAACTCGGCTGCTCTTGCCTCGAGCTCCAGCCGACGGGCTCTTCTGTCGAAGGCTCTGTCTTCAGCGTTGTCAGCGGACTCCTCGCGACTACGAGCCTTGTGCTCCAACCGTCGATAAGCGGTGAAGGTCGGCGCACCGATGCCTCCGAGTAACCCGGCCGGCCACCAGCTGTGCTGGGAGATGCCAACGATAGGTCCTACGATTCCCGCGCCGATCGTGAAGACCAACATCAGATCGGCCATGATGTGATCGACCCGCGCGGACCGAATTCGGTACCAACGAGACGGGCTCCTGGGCCGCAAAGATGCCGTGCTCCTGCAGGTGGGGCTGTTCACCGGGTGTTCGTTTGCGTCTCGACATAGATGTTTGTCAATATCGATTCATGTCTAAGTCGCAGTTGCCGGTGATACCGGTCGAGGCCTGCAACCCCGCCCCGCGCGTGCGGGAGTCCCTGTCGGCGCAGGACGCGGTGGAGTTGGCCACGGTGTTCAAGGCTCTGTCGGATCCGGTGCGGCTGCGGCTGTTGAGTTCGATCGCGTCGCGGGCCGGGATGGAGGCGTGCGTGTGTGATCTGTCCGAGGGCATCGACCTCACCCAGCCGACCATCTCCCACCACTTGAAGGTGCTGCGCGGCGCGGGGTTGCTGACCAGCGAACGCCGTGCGTCCTGGGTCTACTACCGGGTGATCCCGCAAGCATTGCAGCGGGTCTCCGACGCGCTGCTGCTGGAAAGCGGCGAGATCGCCGCGGTGACCGCGTGAGCACCACCGACACCACCACCAACGCCGCGGAGCAGGGTGTGGTCGGCAAGCTGTCGACACTGGATCGGTTCCTGCCGGTGTGGATCGGCGTGGCCATGGCCGCCGGGCTGTTGCTGGGCCGGTTGATCCCCGGGCTCGGCGACGCGCTGGCGGCGGTGGAGATCGACGGGATCTCGCTGCCGATCGCGATCGGCCTGCTGATCATGATGTACCCGGTGCTGGCGAAAGTCCGCTACGACCGCCTCGACACCGTCACCGGCGACCGCCGCCTCCTGGCCGGGTCACTGGTGTTGAACTGGCTGCTCGGACCGGCGCTCATGTTCGCCCTCGCGTGGCTGCTGCTTCCCGATCTCCCGGAGTACCGGACCGGGTTGATCATCGTCGGTTTGGCCCGCTGTATCGCGATGGTAATCATCTGGAACGACCTGGCGTGCGGTGACCGTGAAGCCGCCGCCGTGCTCGTCGCGTTGAACTCGATATTCCAGGTCATCATGTTCGCGGTCCTGGGCTGGTTCTATCTCTCGGTCCTGCCCGGATGGCTCGGGTTGGAGCAGGCCGGCATCGAGGCCTCGCCGTGGCAGATCGCGAGATCGGTGCTGATCTTCCTCGGGATTCCGCTGCTGGCCGGGTATCTCACCCGCCGGTTCGGGGAACGGGCCAAGGGGCGCGACTGGTACGAATCCACCCTGATCCCGAAGGTCGGGCCGTGGGCGCTCTACGGGTTGCTGTTCACCATCGTGCTGCTGTTCGCCCTGCAAGGAGACCGCATCACCTCCCAGCCTCTCGACGTGGTCCGGATCGCGGTGCCGCTGCTCGCCTATTTCGCGATCATGTGGGGCGGGGGCTATCTCCTCGGCGCGGTCATGGGCCTGGGCTACGAGCGCACGACCACACTCGCGTTCACCGCGGCGGGCAACAATTTCGAGCTCGCCATCGCGGTCGCGATCGCCACCTACGGCGCCACCTCCGGGCAAGCCCTGGCCGGTGTGGTGGGTCCGCTGATCGAGGTACCGGTTCTGGTCGCGCTGGTCTATGTGTCACTGGCACTGCGCAACCGATTCCGCGCCACATCCGCGGTGGGGTCGTGATGAGTACGGCCCCGACGGTGCTGTTCGTGTGTGTGCGCAACAGCGGCAAATCGCAGATGGCGGCCGGGCTGATGCGCCGGGCCGGCAGCGGGCAGGTTGTCGCTTTGTCGGCGGGCACCGATCCGGGTACGAAGCTCAATGCGTTGTCGGTGGCCGCGCTCGCCGAGGTCGGGGTCGATATCGGCGGTGAGCACCCGAAGCCGGTGGATCCGTTGCTGTTGCACGCCGTGGATCTGGTGGTCGTCCTCGGCCGTGAAGCCGACCTCGATATCGCGCCCGGTGTGCGGGTGCGGCGGTGTGATACCGACGAACCGTCGCGGCGCGGGATCGAGGGGATCGAGGGGATGCGGTTGGTCCGCGACGATATCGCCGCGCGTGTGCGCGGATTGCTCACCGAACTCGCTACTCCCTCCGTGTGAAAGAGGCTGCTGCTGTGTCCGAGCCCAGTGTGTTGTTCGTCTGCGTGCACAACGCCGGCCGCTCCCAGATGGCCGCCGCGTTCCTGGCCCACCTGGCCGGCGGGACGGTCGAGGTCCGTTCCGCCGGTAGTGCTCCCGCCGAACACCTCAATCCCGCCGTCGTGCAGGCGATGGCCGAGGTCGGGATCGACATCACCGGCCAGGCCCCGAAAATTCTCACCCCTGATGCGGTGCAGTCCTCGGATGTGGTGATCACCATGGGCTGCGGTGACACCTGCCCGGTGTTCCCCGGCATCAGCTACCGCGACTGGGACCTGCCCGACCCGGCCGGCCACGGCATCGAGGCCGTACGTCCGATTCGTGACGAGATCCGCGCCCGCGTCCAGGCTCTGATCACCGAACTCGTTCCGGCCGATACCTGACATACGGCGCGGGCCCGACCAGATACTGGTCGGGCCCGCGTTGTTGCCGGTCAGCGCACCCGCACCGCGTCCGCCTCCGTTGCGGCGGGTTGCAGGCGTCGCACCAGGTAGGCCGCATCGCGGCCGACCCCACGCAGTGAGTTCGACGACGGGGTCCGCTGCCACTCCAGCCCGAGGAACCCCAGCCCCGGGTGCGTGGTCGACAGACCGTGGCGCTGGTGCGGGATCCCGGTCTCGGTGAGCGCCCCCGTTCCGGCCAGGTAGGGCAGGTGCGGGCGGTACCCGGTGGCGAAGACGATCGCGTCCACCGAGGTGCGGGTGCCGTCGGGCCACACCACACCCTCGGGTGTGAACGCGGTGAACATGTCCCGCCGCAGTGGTTTCCCGGCCGCGAGCGCGGCGCGGTAGCGGCCTTCGTCGAGCACCGGTTGCGTCGGTGCCTCCTTCACGAGTCGGGCCAGCGGGGCGGCATCGAATCCGGTGACCGTGAACCAGAAATGCACATCCCGGCCCAGCGGCCGCTGCGGCACGAAATTCACCGGTGCCCGGCTGGCCAACACCACTTCAGTGGCCTCGGCGAGCTCGGTGGCGATCTGCACCGCAGAGTTTCCCGCACCCACCACGACGACCCGCTGACCCGCGAACTCACCCGGATCGCGGTATTGGCTGGCGTGCAGGATCCGGCCCTCGAACTCGTTCTGCCCGCCGAGGATCGGCAGGAATGGGGAGCCGAAGGACCCGGTCGCCGCGATCACCCGTGGCGCGGTGAACACCGCACCCGTACCGGTGGTGACCGTGAATCCGTCGCTGCCGGTGGAGGTGACGGTTTCGGCGGGGGTGTCGGTGTGGATATCGGCGTCCAGGCCGGCGGCGTAGGAGCGCAGGTAATCGATCACCTCATCACGGTGGGGATAGCGGTCCGGATCACCGGGGAACCGGCGCCCGGGCAGGGCACTGTAGCGGGCCGGGGAGAACAGGGTCAGGCTGTCGTAATACCGCGGCCAGGACCCGGTCGCCTCGTGGGCGGCTTCGAGGATCGCGGTGTTCAAGCCCTGGTTGGTGAGGTGGTGGGCGGCGGCGAGGCCGGATTGGCCGCCGCCGATGACCACTGCGTCGCAGGTGTATTCGGTTGTCACAAGGTCTCTTTCTCCGAAACGGCGACCCCGGTCAGGGTCGCGGTGAGCGCGGCGACGGCGGCGACCGCACCGAGGACGAGATAAGCGTTGGCGTAGCTGCCGGTCCACGCCGAAAGCACGGTGCCCGCCCACGGGGCCAGTGCCGACACGATCACCACCGGTGCGGACAACAACCCGTTCAAACGGCCGTAATGGGTGGCGCCCCACCGTTCGGTGATCGCGGTGGCCTGGATCAGGGTGATGATTCCGCGCACCAACCCGGCGCCGATCGCGACCGCGATCAGCACGATCACGGCCGACACCATGCCGAGCAGGGCGGTGGAGGCGGCGAGCGCGGCCAGGACCAGCACGGTGCGGGCGGTGACACCGGTGTAGCGGGCCAAGGGCAGGTACCCGATCCGGCCCAGCACCTGCCCGGCGCCGCCGAGCCCGAGCGCGGTCGCGGCCAAACCCGGGCCGAAGCCCCGTTCCTGCAGCAGGGCGACGAGGTTGAAGATGCCGGCGAAGCCGGCGAACGCCGCCAAACACATGGTCACCACCAGGGCAGCGAAGCGCGGGCTACGCGCGATCCCCGAATGATCGGCGTGCGCGGCGACGGCGGGCGCCGGTGGGTCCGGCCATGTGTCCTGTAACCCGAACCAGTGCACCGGCACCGTCCCCACCGCCAGCACGACCGCGAGGACGAGATAGGTGACGCGCCAATCGGTGTGCGCGTCCAGAGCGGCGGTCAGCGGCGCGAACACCGTGGACGCCAGCCCGCCGGCGAGGGTAAGATCATCAGCGCGGTCACACTGTCGGCACCCCACCATCGGGTCAACGCCGCGAACGCCGACGGATACAACACCGCGCCCATCGCCACCCCCGCCGTCAGCCAGCCGAGATAGAACACGGCCAGATTCGGTGCGGCCGCGATCGCCACCAGGGCGACCGCCCCGAGAACAGATCCTGCGGTCATCACCCTCCGTGGGCCGGTCCGGTCGATGACCGCACCGACCGGGATTCCGGTGAGCGCGGTCGCGAGCTGGCCGAGCGAGAACGCCGCGGTGATCACCGGCGCCGACCACCCCGTCTCGGCGGTAATCGACACCGACAACACCGGGAACGCGTAATACAGAATCCCCCAACTAGAGATTTGGGTCAGGCACAGCACCGCCAACACCCGGCGGCGCCCCGCCCGCGGCAACCCCACTACCGCGGGCGCGGTCTCCACCTCGGTCACTCCGAGATCCGAGCTCTACCGGGCGGCGGCAGGCGCGCAGCACGCCACCTTCGACTCCGCTTCGCCTCGGCCTCGCCGCGGCCGTCGGTGCCGCAACACGCCTGCACCGCCGCATCGTCGTCCTTTCCGGCGAACCGCGGTTCGGTGCCGAAATGCTCGGTATCGGCGAGGACCGTGTAGACCTCCCACCGCTCTTTGCTCGGTCCGGTGACCCAGACTTTGTCCTGGGTGGCGAAGCAACACGTCGTCGCGATCTGCTCCTCGGTGAACAGACCCGCCTCCGACAGGCGCGCGATCTCGGCGTGCACCTTCTCCGAGGACTCCACCTCCACCCCGAGGTGGTTCACACTGCCGCCCCGGCCCGGGTTCTCGATGAGGACCAGCTTCAGCGGCGGCTCGGTGACCGCGAAGTTCGCATAGCCGGGCTTGCGCTTCGCGGGCTGGACTCCGAACAGGGTCGAGTAGAACTCGACCGCCTGGTCCAGATCGTCCACATTGAGTGCGAGCTGAACACGTGACATCATGACCACCACCTGTGTGACATATATCGAAGGGTTGACAGCGCCCAGTGTGCCACCTTTTCGACATAAGTCAACGTCGTAGGTAGGATGGATTTCATGCCCAAAGCGCTGCCCGTGATCGACATGACCACCCCACTCTGCTGTCCGCCGGTAGCGGCCGGCCCGGTCGACGACGAAGCGGCCCTGCACGTCGCACTGCGGCTCAAAGCCCTGGCCGACCCGGTGCGGGTGAAGCTGATGTCGCTGCTGTTGGCCAGCGCCGAAACCGGCCGCAACGGTGGCGAACTCGCCGACGCGGTCGGGTTGTCCGAGTCGACGGTCAGTCATCACCTCGGCCAGCTCCGCAAAGCCGGGCTGGTGAACTCTGAACGCCGGGGAATGAGCGTCATCCACCGTGTCCACCGCGACGCTCTCGCCGCGCTCTGTGTGGTCCTCGACCCCAACTGCTGCCGGTAACGCGGCGCCCGCTTCGGCTCGGTCACCCGGAGCGCGACTTGTCGGGTGGAAGGGGGAGCGTTCGGCGACGGACGGTCCGGTGGCTCTGCTCGGGGCCGGGTGGGTGTGGCGCCGGTCGATCTCCTCGGCCGTTTTCGGAAATATCATTCTCATTAGAGAGAATTGCTTTATACTTCGGCTGGACAGGCTGCCCTCGGCAGGTGACCATCCGGGTCGAGGGGGCGGCGTGAATCGGGACTGGAGAGATACCGTGAGCTCTTCGAACGAACCGTGGACAGTGGCCGACACACCTGACCAGTCGGGTCGTATCGCCGTGGTGACCGGGGCGAACACCGGCATCGGACTCGAAATCGCCCGGGGCCTGGCCCGCCGGGGCGCGACGGTCGTGCTCGCCTGCCGCAACGATATCGCCGCCGCGACGGCGAAGGCCGATATCGAGGACTCGGTACCGGGCGCCGACATCCGGACCGCGCACGTGGATATCGGTGATCTGGGCTCGGTCGCCGCCTGCGCGCGGCGGTTGCACGGGGAACTTCCCGGGATCGACCTGCTGATCAACAACGCCGGTGTGGTGGCCGGTAGCTGGACGCCGACCGTCGACGGATTCGAAAGCGATTTCGGGATCAATTTTCTCGGGCATTTCGCGTTGACCGCCCGGCTGACCGATCTGATCACCGCCGCCCCGGCCGGCCGGATCGTCAGTGTGGGCAGCCTGAGCCACGGTCGCCGCAACGCGGCACTGGATTTCGAGGACCTGCAGTCCGAGCGCAGCTTCGGCCGGCTGGTGACCTACTCGCGCTCGAAAATGGCCTCCATGACATTCATGGTCGAATTGCAGCGCCGGCTGGCGGCCGCCGGTTCGCGAGCGCTGTCGGTCGGCGCCCACCCCGGCGGGGTGCGGTCGACCATTCTGCGTGATCAGAGCCTGCTGGTCCGGATCGCCTACAGCGATGTAGTGATGACGCTGGCACGCCTGGTCACCCAGACGCCCGAGGCGGGCGCCCAATCCGTACTCCGGGCCGCCCTCGATCCGGGGGCACCCGGTGCCGGGTTCTACGGTCCGGTGCAACGATGGGGACTGGTCGGCCCGCCGGTGCGCTTGTCCACGCCGGCCGGAGCCGCGGACCCCGCGGCCGGGCGCCGGCTGTGGGCGATCGCCGAAGAGCTGACCGGCGTCGAGTTCGGGCTCGGATCGCCGCACCGCCCGGCCGCGGGTGATGTCCCGGCGACCGGCGCCGCGGCGGCCCCGCGGGCGGAGGCGGCCGGCGAGAGCGCGTAGCCGCGCGAAGGGGTACCGGAGTCAGCGGGACGTCCGGGGACGGATCAGTCCCTCCTGCATCGTGGTCGCGCACAAGCGGCCCGCCCGGTCCAGGATCTCGCCGTGCGCGAGCCCGCGGCCGCCACCCGCCCAGCGCCCGTGCTGATCGTGCAGGAACCACTCGTCGACCCGCAGCGGCGCGTGGAACCAGATCGAGTGGTTGACCGTGGCGACCTGGAGTTCCCGGTCGCGCAGGGCCGCACCGTGCGGACCGGTGGTCGCCGAGAGCAGCAATAGATCGCTCAGATACATCAGGCACGCGGCCTGCTCGAGGCCCGTATCGGGTACCGGCACCCGAGTGCGCAGCCACACCCGCTGCCGGGGACCGGAGACGGCTCCGCGCATGGCGTGCGCCCGGGCGGGCGGATCGGGGAACCGGGCGTCCACGCCGAGCGCGTCGAGGAAGGTGGTGGTCCAGCGCAGGGCTTCGGGATGCTCGCCGAAGGCCTCCGCGAGATCGGGCACTTCGTCGGGGCCGGGGGTGTCGAGTGCGGCGACCTGATGGGCCAGGCCTTCCTCGGGGCGATGGAACGACGCGAGCATCGTGAAGATCACGCGACCGTGCTGGATGGCCTCGACCCGCCGGGTGGAGAACGAGCCGCCGTCCCGCACCGGCTCCACTACGAACTCGGTGGGCACGGTGGTGTCGCCCGGGAGCAGGAAATAGGTCTGTGCGGAATGGATGGGCCGGTCCGCCGGTGCGGTCAGCCCCGCCGCCAGCACCGCTTGTCCCGCGACTTCGCCGCCGTAGCTGCGGTGTGCGGGTCCGTCGTGGGTGCGCCCGCGGAAGCGATGGTCGCCGACGCGTTCGAGAGCGAGCCGGTCGGCCACCGATTCCGCGGGCCGCACGCTCTCCAGGGTCATGGCCACCTCCGTGGGGCGCGATACGGCCATGTGCCGCGGTGTCGGACAAGGTCGCATCCATTATGGTGTGGGCGCCCGCCGCGCCCGCCGCGGCCGGGCGCCGGCTCCTCACACGACTCCGGGGCACTGCCGTGCCGCTGGGGGCAGTGCCCCGGTTCGCGGTGATTCACTTGGGCGCGAAGCGCATTCCGGCGTCCAGGCGCAGACACTGGCCGTTGAGCATGCCGTTCTCGACAATGGCGGCGGCCAGCTTCGCGTACTCCGCCGGACGTCCCATCCGCTTGGGGAATGCGTTGCCGGCGACCAGCGGGGTGACCATCTCCTCGGGCACTCCGGCGAGGATGCCGGTATCGAAGAGCGACGGCGCGATGGCCAGCACCCGGACACCGACCGAGCCGAGGTCGCGCGCCATGGTCAATGCCATGCCGGCGATACCTGCCTTGGCGGCGGTGTAGGCGACCTGCCCGATCTGGCCCTCGAAGGCGGCGATCGAGGCGGTGTTGATGATGACCCCGCGTTCGCCGTCGGCGTTCGGTTCGCCCTGGCTCATATGCCAGGCCTGCAACCGGTTGAGGTTGAAGGTGGCGATCAGGTTCAAATTGATGATCTGGGTGAACGATTCCAGATCGTGCGGGCCCGTTTTGGACAGCGTGCGTTTGGCGATCCCGCCGCCGGCGGTGTTGACGGCGATATCGAGACCGCCCAGTTCGGCCGCCGCGTCGGCCAGCACGGTTTCGACTCCCGCGTGGTCGGTGACATCGGCCTCGAAGAAGGAACCACCGAGATCGGCCGCGACCTTGTTGCCCTCACTTGCGGTCCGGTCGATGATCACGACTTTTGCTCCGCGCGCGGCCAAGAGCTCGGCGCTGGCCCGCCCCATCCCGGAGGCGCCTCCGACGACGACTGCACGTGTTCCCTGAATCTCCATTGTTCCTGTCTTTCTCGGTGTGATGCTCGGTCGTCGCACACGTATACCGGCCTACGTTATAGCGGCGGGGTACGACCGGACCACGGTTTTCGTAGAAGTCTCGGTGATAGTGCTGGTCATGTGCTCAGAGTCGTTCGGCTGTATCGAGCGGATAGCGTTGATCGGCCCGATCCTGGTAGCCGTAGTGGAAGGTCACCACGAGTTCGTCGGCCACCTGGATCAGTAATCGCGGCCCTCCACAGTCCGCGCCCATTCCGCCGGGAGCGCGGACAGCCCGTACCCGGCCCCGAGTAGGTTGCCGGCCACAGCCCCGGTGGAATCGGAGTCGCCGGAATGGTTCACCGCCGCCGGCAGAGCACCGCGCAGATCCCCGGTCCGTTCGGCGCCCCGCCGTCGCCACAGCGCTGCGTGTCCACGGTGACCTCTCCGTCGTCGCCGGCGTGTTCGGTGATCACGCTGCTACCGTCCGCGGCGATCTCCGCGCTCGGGAATCCGGGAGTCGGCAGGTGCTCGACGGAGGCGAATCCGGAGAGGTTCCCGCCGCCCGCCTGGGGCCCGCACTCGATGATGTGCCCGGCGAGCGCCGCGCCGGCGAGCCGATCCCAATCGGCGGGCGTCCAGCTGTGCCACCACACGCCGGGGCCGACGGTCGGCGCGGCGTCGGTGCCGCGCCCGCAGACGACGATATCGGCGCCTTCGCCCAGGGCGCGCGATACCGGGTGGTGTGCCGTCCGCCGGCCGCGGCACCGGATACCGCCCGGCGAGATGATCGCGACCGATGCGCCGCCGTGCGGTCTCAGGCGCTGGTTTGGAGGTTCTGTGCGGAGAGCCCGACGGTCGCGGGTCCGGAGCCGACCAGCATCCGCTGGAATGCTTCCTGCTCTCGCGTGCCCCGCACTTCGGCGCGTGCCCGCGCACCCGGGCTGATCCGGGTGGCCGCGCTGCGGACGAGATTGACCGGCAATCGCAGCATCGGGTACCACGGCGGCATATACGGCCACAATCCGAGCTTGCGCATGGCGCCGGGCCCCAGGTACATGGTGGCGATCGAAAGGTGCTGGGCGCGGGCGATTCTGCCGCGCAGCCACGGCAGGTTGGGGTAGTTCCAGGTGAGCGGGTCGTTCGCCATCGGCAGCGCGAGCTGGCGGGTGGTCTCGTCCGGATTGGTGATGGCGGTCATGCAGTGGTATAGGATTCGCACGCTGTCGCGGAATCCGGTGGGCAGCCATTCGTCGGCGACACCCATGAGCCACCCCACGTAGCGCGCGAGATGAGCGGCCGCTTCCCGATCCGCCCGCGAGGGCAGGATTCCCATCGCCATCCCGCCGATGAACGGTGCGATGAGGGCGCCGACCAGTGTCGCCGCCATATCCGTCTGGTTGATCGGCAGCCCCCAGGCATCGCCGTCCCAGTCCGGCATGGCGCCCACGTGCCGGCGGACCAGCGAGTGGACGAATCGCACGTGCAGGGTCGAGCGGTAGCCGGGGCCGAACTTCTCCATTCCGTTCTGGACGTCCAGCGCCCACTGCATGGTTTCGGCGAACCGCTGCGCGGGACCTTTCTCCAGAGCTCCGGTACGCAGCAGGGTTTTGTTGAAACCCGAGGCGAGATAACCACCGAGGAAGGAGACATCTCGCGCCAGGTACAGCCCGTCGAATCCGCCGCGGCGCAATACCTGTTCGCCGCGGCGCAGCGCCTGCTCGTCCAACCAGACCGGCGGGGTCTCCACGGCGGTGAAGAATTCGCGCAGCGGGGCGGGGGCATCGGGGACCGAATCGATCCCGGCGTGCAGGGCCTGTTCGAACAGCGGCCGGGTAGTGCCCATCCCCGTCGTGATCATCCAGTCGACCAGCGAATCCATCGGCTCGTCCCCGACCAGGAGGGAGGCGCCCATGGCCTCCCACTGCTCGGCGTCGGGCGCGCCGATGCCCATCAGCAGGGCGAACGGTCGCAGTCCGGGGACCCGGACCGGAGCGGCGGGGTGACGGGTGGGAATCGCGGCACCCGTGTTGTCGGAACCCATGAAACGAATGTATGGACTGCGTTACATTGTGTCAATCATGGGGTTCGCGAGGTCCGGGAGAAGTAGATGAACGATGCCGGTCGATATGTTGTGATCGGGGGCGGGCTCGCCGGTCTGGCCGCGGCGGTATGGCTGGCCGAGGCCGGCAAGCAGGTGACCCTGCTCGAACGGCGGGCCCGGCTGGGCGGCCGCACCCAGGCGATGGAGGTCCCCGAGGTCGGCGACGCCCCCGACAACGGGCAGCACGTGGTGGCCAGCGGCTACCGCAGCCTGTTCCGCTACCTCGAAAGCGTGGGAACCCGCGACCACCTCGAATTCCCGGGCGCGGGGACGCTGCGCTGGCCGGGTGGACGCGCGGTCCTGTTGCACACCAAGGGATTCCGCGCGGTGCGCACACTGCTCGGCGCCCACCCCGACGCGGGGGTACTCGACCGGCTCCGGGCGCTGCGCGCGACGATCCGGCTCGGGCGGCAGGCCCTGTACCAGCCCGCGGATCTCGCCGATATCACCACCGAGCAGTGGTTCGAGCGGGTGGGCATGCCCGCGACAGCGCGGGAGGCGTTGTGGGATTGGCTGGCTCTCGGTATCGCGGCCGAACCGGTCCAGCGGGAGTCGGCGAAGGTGTTCGCCGACGTACTGGCGACCGGTATCCGCATCGGGGCGCAGGACCGGGTCGGCGTCACCATCGGCTATCCGACCGTGGATCTGGACACCCTGTACATCACCGGCGCCGAGCGGGCCTTCGCCCGATACGGTGTCGATGTCCGGTTCCGGACGGTGGCCCGCCGAATCCTGATCACCGACGGCCTGGTGACCGGGGTGCAACTGGCCGACGGCACCGAGATTCCGGCCGACGCGGTGGTGTGCGCGGTACCCAATTCGCGGATCCACGGTCTGCTCGACGAACTGCCCGAACACGCCGAGATCTATGCGGCCGCCGACAAACTGGGCGTTACCCCGATCGTCAGCACCAACCTGTATCTGGACCGGCCGCTGCGGACGAAGTCCGCGATGGAAGTGCTGATCGGCGGGACCGGCGTGATCGACGAGGTCTTCGACCGGCAGCGTATGCACGGCCGGACCCCCGACGGCGCCTGGCTCTACTGCCTGACCACCAGCGGCGCCTACGAGCAGATTCACAAGAGCAACGACGAGATCGTCGAGGAGCAGCTGGCGCTGATCCGTCGCTACTATCCGGAAGCCGAGGCGGCACGGCTGGTGCACGCCCACGTCGTGAAAATGCCGAAGGCCACCTTCTCTCAGGTGCTGGGCACCACAGGTCTGCGCCCGGACCAGCGGACCTCGGTGCCGAATCTGGTCCTGGCCGGCGACTGGACCCGCACCGACTGGTCGGCCACGATGGAAAGTGCTGCCCAGAGCGCGGAGCGGGCGGTGGCGGCACTGCTCGAACATGCCGACGCGGCCGACCGCGACCGTCGATGACGCCGGGATCGGCGCCCTCCGATCGACCTACAGGGGGGGTTGCCCCGGGTGCCGGTGTCGGCTCCGGCAGACGAGGACGTCGCTCGGGCTGATCCGCACGCTGTTTGTGCCGCCGCGGCGGACGGGGCCGGATCCGGTCCGGACGAGACGGTGAGCCCGGGCGCGGGACGGCGGTCCGCCGATCTCGCGACGGACGCCGCGGTGCCTACGATCGACGAGTGATACGGGGCCGAGAAGGAGTTACGACCGTGGTGAAGATTTCCCGGACCACCCAGGTGTCCGACAGCATCGTGGTGGACATCGATCCGGAGACTGCCTACGACGCAGTGACCGATGTGACGCAGATGGGCAGGTGGAGTCCGGAGAACACCGGGGCGGTGGTCCCGGAGCCGGGCCGACCCGTCTATCCGGGAATGGAGTTCGTGGGCGCCAACCGGCGCGGCGCCATGCGCTGGCACACCGGATGCACAGTGGTGGTGGCCGAGCGGCCGAGCCGGTTCGTCTTCGAGGTCCGCCGGTGGGGAGTGTGGAAGCCGTTGCTGCCGGTGGCCGTGGCCACCTGGGAGTACCGGTTCGAGGAGGTGGCCGGCGGCACCCGGATCACCGAGACCTGGTACGACGATCGCGCCGGCTGGCCGGACACGCCCGCGCTGTGGTTCGACCGGATCGCCACCGGAAAACGGGGCTTCGCCGAATTCCAGAAGGGCAATATCCGGCGGACCCTGGAGCGGATGAAGACCGAACTGGAGACGGTTCGCGAAATCTGAATCGGCCCCGCCTGCGGTAAACAAGGGTCCGGGTTGATGACACTCGTCCCGACAGATGTCTAGTTTTGACCTCGCCCGCGGACGATTCCCCGTACTCCGCTTGTCGGCTGTCCCGGCCGCCGCGTTCCGGGGCGCGGCGGGGCGGGGCGGCTGTCGCGCGGAGTCGTGCACAGCCGTTCGGAGGTCGTCCTTGTCCGCATTCGCACGGCGCACATTCCTGAGTGGTACCGCGGCCGCCGCAGCGGGTTTCACCGTCGCAGGCCCGACCGCGGCCTCCGCGATAACGCCGCCGCGTGCAATCCGTCGATGACCATCGCCGCGGTGGCCGAACGGGCTATGGACAACCTGGTCGCTCAGGATGTGGGGTCGGTGTTCCGATGGTCGCCGGGCCCGGTACGGCCGGCCCCGCGACAGCGGCCGAGCCGGCGGAAGCGGCGCGGGCCGGGTACGGGTTGTGCGAATCGCTCCGCCGCGAGTAGAACGGGTTCTAATCTAGGATTCCCGTACCCGATCGGGAACGAGACCGTGCCCCTCGACCGGAATGAGAACCGTGCCTGTAGCGCTGACCGCCGACCAGGCGGCACTGGCCGAAACCGTGACCGGCTTCGCCGACCGCCGCGCCGGTCGCGGATACCTTCGTGAGAACACCGAACGCCTGAAAGCGGGTGCGCGGCCGGATTTCTGGCCCGACCTCGTGGCGCTCGGCCTGGCCGGGGTCCATCTGCCGGAATCGATCGGCGGGCAGGGCGGCACCCTCGACGACCTCGCGGTGGTGGTCGCCGAATCAGGGCGGGCGCTGCTGCCGGGCCCGCTGCTGCCCACCGTGGTCACGAGCGCGGTGCTCGCCGCAGCGGCGGGGGAGGACCGCGTCGACGCCCTCCTGCGGAAGTTCGCCGTCGGGGCGACCGGCGCGGTCGTCGTGCCCGAGCACGCGATCACGGTGGACGGCGCCTCCGGCGATACCGCGCGACTCGACGGCGCCACCGGGCCGGTGCTGGGGGCCGCGTCGGCCGAACTGTTCGTGGTGGCCGCCGCATCCGACGCGGAGACCAGGTGGTTCGTCGTCGATCGGACGGCCGCGGGACTCGAGGTCGAGGTGCAGGACGGGGCCGATCTGGGCCGCGATATCGGGAGGATCCGGTTCACCTCGGTCGCCGTCGGCGCACCGGTCGCGCTCGATACCGAGCGGGCCGTCGCGGTCGCCGTGGCGCTGTCGGCCGTGGAGGCGGCGGGGGTGATCCGCTGGTGTTCGGACACCGCCACCGCCTACGTCACCTCGCGCACCCAGTTCGGCCGGCCGATCGGCGCCTTCCAGGCGGTACAGCACCGCACCGCGCAACTGCTGATCACCAGCGAACTCGCCACCGCGGCGGCCTGGGACGCGATGCGCGGCCTGGACGACGATGCGCAGCAGCGGACGCATGCGGTCGCCGGTGCGGCGCTCACCACCCTCGGCAACGCGGTACACGCGGCCGTGGAATGCCTGAGCCTGCACGGCGCGATCGGGTTCACCTGGGAGCACGATCTGCATCTCTACTGGCGGCGGGCCATCGCGCTGGCCGCGCTGGCCGGGCCGGTGGAATCGTGGGAACTGCGGCTGGGCGCGGCGGCCCTGCACGGGCCGCGTACCTTCGCGGTACCCTTGCCCGAGACGGATTCGTCTTTCCGGGAACAGGTTTCGGCGATCCTGGACCGGGCGGTGGAACTGGATAACCCGGGTCCTTCGAAGATCGGCGATACCGACGCGGTGAACCCGGGCCCGCGCCGGACACTGCTGGCCGACAACGGCCTGGTCTCGCCGCCGATGCCGCGGCCCTACGGGATCGAGGCCGGGCCCCTCGAACAGCTGATCCTGCAGGACGAATACGACCGGCATGGGATCGTCCAGCCCTCCATGGGAATCGGCCAGTGGGTGGTACCCATCGTGCTGCACCGGGGCACACCCGAACAATTGGCCCGGTTGGCGGCTCCCGCACTGCGTGGCGAAGAGATCTGGTGCCAGCTGTTCAGTGAACCGGAAGCCGGATCCGATGTCGCTTCCCTGAGCCTGCGGGCCATCCGGGTCGAGGGCGGATGGGAGTTGACCGGACAGAAGATCTGGACCACGCTCGCCCATCGCGCCGACTGGGGGTTGCTGCTGGGCCGCACCGATCCGGACGCCGAACGGCACCGCGGACTCACCATGTTCCTGGTCGATATGCACGGCGCCGGGGTGACGGTCCGCCCGATCACCCAGGCCAGCGGCGATGCCGAGTTCAACGAGGTCTTCTTCGACAACGCTTTCGTGCCGGATTCGATGGTCCTGGGCGAGCCGGGACAGGGCTGGACGCTGACCCTGGAGACGCTGGCGCAGGAACGGCTGTTCATCGGCGGTGTCCGGGATCCCGGACACAACAAGCGGATCAAAGAGATCATCGAGCGCGAGGAATACGCCGGCAGCCGGGACGACGCGCTGCGCACACTCGGCCGTATCAGTGCTCGGGGCGCGGCCGTCTCGGCGTTGAATCTGCGCGAGACGATTCGGCGGCTGGACGGTCAGCCGGTAGGTCCGGCCACGAGTGTCGCGAAGGCGGCGGCCTCCATGCTGCACACCGACGCCGCGGCGGCCGCCCTGAACCTGATCGGCCCGGCCGGGGCCCTCGGCGAGGCGATCTCCGAACCGGTACACCACGAACTCGATATCCCGACCTGGATCATCGGCGGTGGGACGCTGGAGATCCAGCTCAATACCATCGCGACGCTGGTGCTCGGGTTGCCCCGGAAATAACGCGCGGACCGTCCGGGCCGGTGTGCCCGGGACCACGGATCGACCCGCAACTGAGGGCGGGTGCCTTTGTTACCGTCGGTAGCGTGACCGAGCGACTACCCGCGATCCTGCGCGCCGACCTGCGCCTACCCGTTATCGCCGCCCCCATGTTCATCGTGTCCGGCCCCGAGCTGGTCCTCGCCCAGTCGAAGGCGGGGATCATCGGCTCTTTCCCGGCGCTCAACGCGCGGAGTACCGACAAGCTGCGGGAATGGCTCGCCCGGATCACCGGTGAGCTGGCCGCGACCCCGGGTGCGGCGCCCTACGCGGTGAACCTGATCGTGCACAAGAGCAATGCGCGCCTGCGGGAGGATCTGGCGATCCTGGAGGAGTTCCGGGTACCGATCGTGATCACCTCGCTGGGCGCCCGCGCCGATGTCAACGAACGGATCCGCGCCTACGGCGGGGTGGTGCTGCACGATGTCATCAGCGATACCTTCGCCCGCAAGGCCGTGGCCAAGGGGGCCGACGGACTGGTCGCGGTGGCCGCCGGAGCGGGGGGCCACGGCGGGACGGTGTCGCCGTTCGCGCTGGTCCGGGAGATCCGGGAGTGGTTCGACGGCCCGCTGGCACTCTCGGGCGCCATTGCGCACGGCGACAGCGTGCTCGCGGCCCGCGCCGCGGGCGCCGATTTCGCCTATGTGGGCTCCACATTCATCGCGACGGACGAGGCCGCGGCGGTGCCCGAGTACAAGAAGATGATCGTCGCCGGCACTGCCGGAGATATCGTCTACACGGATTTCTTCACCGGCGTCAAGGGTAACTACCTGCGGCCCAGTATTGTCGCCGCCGGTATGGACCCCGATGCGCTGGGGGCCCCGGGTGCCGGCTCCGGGTCGCTGGAATTCCTGAACTCCGGTGAAGCCAAGGCGTGGCGCGATATCTGGGGTGCGGGGCACGGTATCGGCGCGGTGACCGAGATCGGTCCCACCGCGGCCGTGGTCGACCGGCTCGCCGCGGAGTACGAGCGGGCCCGGGAGCGGCTGGCCGCGCTGGGGTGAGCGATATCAGTTCAGCGCGTGCGCGCGGAAGAAGTCCCAGATGAGCGTGGTGGCGCTGATCGACTCGGTATCAGTGCCGACCAGGGCTACCGGGAAGATCTCCGATGGGGTGCCGAACCAGAGATGACCGCCCCCGATCACCGACCACAGCTGCACCTCGGCCCCCGCCGGGCACGGATAGGCCGACCGGACCACATCGCCGGTGACCTGCTGCTCGACCGGCTCGCTCGCACATCCGTTGCGCCGGGCCCAGGCGGCGGCATTCGCCGGAACCGAATGCGGGCCCGGACCTTCCACATCGGGTGCCCGATGGGCGGGGTCGGCCGAACCGAATCCGTCCGGCGAAGGGAGCAGCCGCGCGTTCGGTCCGGTGCCGCCCTCGTAGGCGACGATGGGGTCCGCGGTGCCGTGCAGGGCGATCACCGGCATCGGCCGGGCCGGCGTGCACCAGGCGAAATCGGCCAGGCCCGCGACCGGCGCGATGGCGGCAATCCGATCGGCCAGCTGGCAGCCCAGTGACGACGTGGTGAAGCCGCCCATGGACAGCCCGGTGGCGTAGATCCGCCGGGTGTCCACGCAAAGTGTGGACTCCACCTCGGTGAGCAGGTCCGCCAGATAGCCGATATCGGGCGAACCGGGGCCGAAGTCCCAGCGGGGCAGGCCGGGGCGCAACAGTTGCGGGGTGACGGTGACGAAGCCGTGGCTGCGTCCGTAGGCACCGAGTTCGGTGCTCGTGTACTGGATGAACGCGGGTTCGAGATATCCGTGCAGGTCCAGAACCACGGGCAGGGGCCGGTCCGGGCCCGCGGGAATATCCCGGCCGTAGACACCGGAGATCCCGCGGGAGCCGAACAGTACCGCCTCGGTACCGGGTCGCGGCTGCGGTGCCGAACAGCCCGCCGAGGGGAGCGGAGCCGGGGTCGCGGGTTCGGCGTGGGCGGGGCTCGCCGTGAGGCCGAGTGATACGACGACCGCGAATACGGCCGGCACTGCTCGCGATCCGGCGAAGCGCCGGAGTTGCTCGCGCACGGCGGAAATGGCATTTCTGTTCATGCAGAAGATCATGGCAAACAGAGGTAATCCGCTTGCCCTAATTCCGAATTCACGCAGTTCGGACCCTGGACGTGGTCGCGGCACGCCCCCGACCGACAGCGGGCGCGCCGCGAAATCGCCTCGTGTTTCAGCCGTTCGCGCGGGCCAGCAGCTCGTCGAGTTCCTCGGCGGTCATCAGCCCACCGAGGTTCAGCGCGATGCGCCCGATGGGGATGGACCCGATCATGCGCGCCATATCCACCCCCAGATCGGTACCCGCCGAACTACCGGGCTCACCGATCAGCGGCCCGAGTTTCGCGCCGAGTTCCGGCCCCGCCACCGGATTCGCCATGACCTCGGCGAATGCCGACTCCCGGGTGAGCGGCAGTCGAACCTCGTCGCCGTCGACCCGGACGGTCGCGCGCACCGGCAGGTCCCGGCTGGAACGCCCGATGAACAGAATGTATTCGCCGCCTTCGACGATCCAGCGACCGGCGGGTACGTGCCAGCGGGCGAATTCCCGCCGGGGGATCCGGACGGTGACCTCGTCCGCCGCACCGGGTTCCAGCGCCACCGTCGCGAATCCGGCGAGCTCCCGCGGCGGGCGCAGCATCGACGAGGTCACCGGGCTCGTATAGACCTGGACGACCTCCCGGCCCGCCCGTGCGCCGGTATTGATCACCCGTACCGTCACCGTGACGCCGTCGGCGTCGGCGACCGCGTGCGGCTCGGCGTAGGCAAAGGTCGTATAGGTCAGTCCGTGGCCGAACGGGAAGCTCACCTCGAGTTCACGACGGTCGTACCAGCGGTAGCCGACGAAAATACCTTCCCCGTACCGGACATGGCCCTGCTCACCCGGGAAATTGTCGTAGGCGGGCACATCGGCGAGCCGTAGCGGAATCGTTTCGGTCAACCGGCCCGTCGGTGCGGCGATACCGAACAGCAGATCGGCGACGGCGCCGCCGGCCGCCTGGCCCAGCAGCGCGGCGTCCAGGATCGCGTCCGCGGCCCCGACGACGGGCGCCAGCCGTAGGACACCGCCGTGCGCCAGGACGACGACGACCCGGCCCTGCACCGCGCGAACGGCGTGCAGCAGTTCGAGCTGGTCCGCGGGTAGTTCGATATGGTCGCGATCGAAGCCCTCGGATTCCTGTGCGGCCGCGAGCCCCAGAAAGAGTACGGCGACATCGGCCCGCGCGGCCGCCTCGACGGCCTCCGTACGCAGATCCGCTGTTGCGGAATCGGACCCGGTATCGAATCCGCGGGCGTAGGTGACCGCCGCCGATCCGGCATGGGCGCGGATCTCGTCCAGCGCGATATCGACCCGGGTGGCGTTGACATGAGACGATCCGCCACCCTGGTAGCGCGGTTCGGTCGCGAATTCGCCGAGCACCGCGATATGCCCGCCGGGGGACAGGGGCAGCACGTCGTGGTCGTTCTTCAACAGCACCGCGCAGCGGCTCGCGACCGTACGGGCGAGGGTATGGTGCTCGTCGGCATCCCAGCCGGTCGCCGGATCGGCATTGCCGGCGGCCCGGACGGCCAGGGCGGCGATACGACGCGCGGACGCTTCCAGGACCTCCGGGGCCGGCGAGCCGGCGGCGACCGCGGCGGCCACGCGCCGATCACCGGCCTCGTCGGCGCCGGGCATCGTCAGATCCAGTCCGGCGGCGACCGCGGCGACCCGGTCGTCGACCGCGCCCCAGTCGCTCACCACCACGCCCGTGAAACCCCACTCCTCGCGGAGGACCTCGGTGAGCAGCCAGTGGTTCTGCGCCGCGTACACGCCGTTGATCTTGTTGTACGAACACATCACCGTCCAGGGAGCGGCCTCCCGTACCACGTGCCCGAACGCGTGTAGATAGATCTCGCGCAGCGGGCGCGGATCGACATCAGAACTCGACGTCATCCGTTCGTGTTCGGTGTTGTTCGCCGCGAAGTGCTTCAGCGACGCGCCCACACCTTGCTCCTGGAGTCCGCGGACCCAGCCCGTGGCGAGCGCGGCGGTCAGCCGGGGATCCTCGGAGTAGTACTCGAAGTTGCGGCCGCAGCGCGGATCTCGCTTGATATTGATCCCGGGCCCCAGCACGATGTGCACACCCGCGGCCCGGGCCTCCCGGCTGATCGCCGCCCCCACCCGCGCGGCGAGCTCCGGGTCCCAGCTCTGCCCCAAGCCCACCGCGGGCGGAAAACAGGTGGCCGGAATACTCGGGCCGATGCCCAGCGCGTCACCGGCATGGTCGGGATCCTGATAGCGCAGGCCGTGCGGGCCGTCGGAGACGGTGATCGACGGGATATCCCCGATCGGCTCGGTCGACCAGAAGTCGCGGCCACTGCCCAGCCGGGCGCGCTGCTCGACCGACAGTGGGGCGACGAGGTCTTCCGGGGTGGACGCGATCGGGTCCGGCATACGACTCCTCCTGGTGGTTCGGCACTGCTGTCGAACCTAGCCGCTGGGAGCGGTGCGGTGGTGGATACGACCAGCGTTGCGGGACAACCGGCCGCATGGCCGGTACCGGGCCCGCCGGACCGGTACCGGCCACCGTGTCAGGACGCGGCCGGTCCGTAGTCCAGGTGCACCACTCCGTTGGCGTATACGTCATGGCCTTTGAGGACGAACTTCGTGGTGTCGACCCCGTCGGTGAACAGTTTCTCCCCTTTGCCCAGGGCGATCGGATACACGAACAGGTGTAGATCGTCGACCAGTCCGTCGGCGAGCAACGCCCGAACCAGGGTGCCGCTACCGCTGATATAGATGGTCCCGTCGATCTCGTCCTTGAGCGTGCGGATCTTCTCGGGATCGTAGGCGCCGAGGGAGGTGCTGTTGGCCCATTCGGCCTGCGGCTGCTGCGCGCCCACCACGTATTTGGCGGTGTCGTTGAAGAACGGTGCGCCCGGATCGTCCACGACGGTACGAGTGGACCACGCCGGTGCGAACATCTCGAAAGTGTTGCGACCGAGCAGGATCGCCTTCGCCTCGCCGGTGATCGCGGCGAGGGTTTCGCCCATCTGCGGATCGAACCCGAAGTCGAAGGTGAACGACGGGTCCTCGTACGATCCATCGAGGGAGACGAACTCGTGCACGGCGATAGTTCCCATGGTGATGTCCTTTCTGACAGCGGCTCGGTGTTGCCACCGGTCTATGGTCAGCCGCTGGGCTTGTCGGTCTTGTTCGGGTAGACGTGACACGAGAGGCTCTCTCATCGGTGCCCCGCCGATCTCGCTCCGGCGTGCATTCTCAGTAGCGGGAGGGTGACGCCGGGTCGCGGAATGGAATTCTGTTATGCAGGTGGCGATACGGGTTGAGGAAGGTGGACGATGGCTCCGACGAAGGAATGGGCGCTACATCGTCCGGACAACGCTCCGATCCTCAATCCGTATATCACTTATATCGAGAAGGTGCTGAAGGCGCTGGAAGACGGGCTGGGGGACAAGAACGCGCAAACGCTGAACGCGGGGAAGCTGGTGAAGAAAGCGACCGAGCGTCCCGGCGAGAGCGCGTTGCGGCAACAGTACGACCTCAACATGAAGCAGGTCGATGGCTATCAGGACGACTGGGAGTCCCTCGACGACCAAATCGGTTTCATCGCCGGCTTCGCGGCCGAAGACGCCAACACGGTGAGCCGGGAGTTCGACGACCTCCGCGACCGTGCCGTCGACATCTCCTCGGCGGTACCGGACGATCCCACTCCGGCCCGTCAGATCGATGCCGTGAACGCGCTGGACAACGCGGTCGGCGTCGCCTATGAGGCGATCCTGCGTGCCTACGCGAAGCTGGAGGGCAAGTCCACCGAGGTTCCCGCACAGAACTGGTCGGGTAACGGTGGGGCCGCGCCGTACGTTCCCGGCCTCACCAACACCAGCGGTGCCTACAGTGACGCATCGGCCCAGCCCATCGGCGAGGGCGAGAAGGCGCAGGTGGAGGAGATGTATCAGTACCTGCTCGAGAAGGGCTTCACCCCAGCGCAGGCGGCCGGTATCCTCGGGAACCTCCAGGTGGAGTCGGGCTTCGACACCGGTGCGTACAACCCGGGCGAAGGCGCGATCGGTTTGGCGCAGTGGCTGGGCGGGCGCCGGGCGAACCTGGAGGCGTTCGCGGCGTCTCAGGGCAAGCCGGTGACGGATTGGAAGACACAGATCGACTTCATGGTGCACGAGCTGGACAACGGTGAATCGGGGGCGATGGGCAGACTGAAGAACACCACGACCGCCGGCGACGCAGCGGCCGTCTTCGACCAGTACTACGAACGAAGCTCCGGCGAGGCACGCGGGCAGCGGATCGCCAACGCCCAGAGCATCGCGAACAGTATGGCGAACTCCACTCCTACCACCGATCCCTCGGTGCTGGCATAACTCGGCGCACATTCGATCCGCACGACGCGGAGCCGAACCGGCTTACGCGCAGAACGGCAAGGGTGCAGAACCGCCGACGCCGACTCGTCCACGCCCGCCACCGTGTCTCCGCGCAGGTTCTCGTCGCGGTACCGCCGAGATATCGGTACAAACTTCTCACCAGCGGGGATGTTCGGCAACGCGCCGGATGGAACTCTGTTGAGAAAGTGGTGGTGTACTGGGCGCGGGACGGAGGGCGATGGTCGTCGCAAAGAGCTGGACACTCCGTCGTCCGTTGAACGCTACGCTCCTGAACCCCTATATCGACTATGCCGAGAAGGTTCTGAAGAAACTGCAGAACGGCCTGGGTGACCGTACCGCGGCGAGCCTCACCGCCCAGCAGTTCGCCCGCCTGGCCGGCGAGCGGCCCGGCGACGGTGATCTCGCGGAGAAGTACGAGCTGTTGGATCAGCAGGTCGCGGCCTACATCGAGGACTGGAATACCCTCGACAACCAGATCGCCGAACTCGCCGCCCTGGCCGCCGACGACGCCAACGGTGTCAGCGGCTATTTCGAGGATCTCCGCGACGCGGTCGTCGAGATCACCAACGGCGTGCCGGACAACCCCACCTCACGACAGCAGTTCGACGCGGTCGTCGCGATAGACAACACCATCGGCGCCACCGTCCGCAAGGTCCAGTCCGCGCACACCGAACTGGAGAACAAGTCCCTGCAGGTGCCGCAGGAACGGTCGGGAAGTACCGGCGGTTCCCCGGCGAGTGCCGGTTCCCCGGCGAGCCCCCTCATGGGCGGCGGATCCTCGGGCGGTGGTGGCTCCGGAGGTGGTGGTGACCCCGGATCCGACGACGATTCCGGGTCCGGCGGCGAGATCACCGGTACCTCCGGCAGACCGACCAAGATGCCGACCGGCGATCTGGCGCAGTGGATCGATCAGGCGATCGAGATACTCCAGCAGAACGGGTACGACGTCACGGACTCGGACGCCGCCATCATCGCGACGATGATCGAGAAGGAGTCCAGCGGCGATCCGAACGCGATCAATCTATGGGACAGCAACGCGGAGGCGGGCACTCCGTCCAAGGGCTTGATGCAGACCATCGATCCCACATTCAATGCCCACGCCCTGCCCGGTCACACCGATATCTGGAATCCGGTCGACAACATCTGCGCGGGCACCGCCTACGCTATCGAACGGTACGGGTCGCTCGAGAATGTGCCCGGAATCGTCAATATGTCCCACGGTGCCGGCTATGTGGGGTATTGATCGTAATTTGCCGGGTACGAGGGGATTCCGGATCACCGGCGTTGCCGGGAGTCGATGTTAACGCCGGCTCGTTGTGGGGGAATTAGGGTTCGGACGCGGCGCCACTCCGGTGACGCGCAGGAGAGCAAGGATCACAGGACATCCGTATGGGTCATCCGCAACAGCCCAATCCGTATCAGCACCAGCAGCCGTATCCGGGACAACCCGTGCCGGGACAGCAGCCTTACCCGGGGCAGTACGGTCAGCCCTACCCGCCCGGTCAGCCGCAGTACGGAGCCCCCGGCGGTTATGGGGCCCCGCCCCCGCGTTCCGGTGGGAACGGCGGCCGGATCGCGCTCATCGTCGGTGGTGTCGTGGTAATCCTGATCGCTGTCGGGGTGGGCGCCTTCTTCCTCTTCAGCGGTGGCGGTGGTTCGGTCGTGGGTGGCGGCTACGACGACCCCCGTGATGTCGCCCAGGCCTGGGTGGACCAGAAGGGCGACCCGGAGGATCTGGTCTGTGCGGCCGATCTGGACGAGATCTCGCAGTACGAGCAGCAGAACCCGACGAAGCCGACCGATGTACCCGATGTCGACCTTCCGGAGTCGACGACCACGCTGAAGAGTGTCGACGTCCCCGCGGGCAGCGATAAGGGCACGTTCACCATGGAGATGTCCATGGAGGTGATGGGCACCTCGACCACGACCACCATGACCTACGACCTGGTCGAGGAGGACGGTGGCTGGAAGGTCTGTGGCATCCTCGATCCGGAAATCGAGATGGACGATTCGGGCTTCGGTCTGGGCGGCCGCTAGGCCCCCGGCTCGATACTCCAGCGGAACTCGGCGACGCGGGGCGGTCCCGTCGCCGAGTTCCGCTGTGTCGCGGCGGCTCGTCTCCGTGGCGCCCGGCGGCACGAACGGCCCGCGCCGCACGGCAGACGTGTGCGCATGCATGGCTGCGGGGCACCCCCGCAGCGCCGCGGCCGTGCATTCCCACACGCCGGGTCGGCCCCCAGTGGTACCTCGCCGTGGGGCCGCGGGCCAGTCAGGCACCCTATGTGATACCCGAGGTGGTGGCCCGCGGGAGTTCGCTGATCGCCGGTTACGAACGATGGGTGCGCGACCATCTGTCGGAGCAGTTCCTGATCGCCACTGCCGCGCGTGAACTCGGTGTCACCGAACGCAGCCTGCAGCGGGCGCCCCGCGCCGCGCTCGGCATGTCACCCAAGGATTTCGCCGACGATATCCGGCTCGATCGGGCCACTCGGCTGCTGCGGTCCGGCGGGCTCACCGTGGGCTCGGTCGCCCGCGAGGTCGGATGCCTCAACGCCAGCGCATTGCGTACCCTCGCCCGCCGCCGGCGCGGTCTCTCCCTGGCCGAGATCCGCACCCACCGCCTCCCCTGGGAAGGCGATTCGTCCGGTTCCGGTGGCGGTGCGCGGGGTGATCCCTACACTGTCCGCATGTCTGTTCGACGGCTGATCGCCGCCCTCCTGCTCAGTGCTGCCGCGTCGCTGGGGATCTCGGCCTGCACCACGACGGGACCGGGGGCGCGGAGCGAATGCGAGGTCAGCGGTTGCACCGTGACATTCGAGCGCGGTGTGCAGGCGAAGATCAGCGTGCTGGGCGTGGATACCGAACTCACTTCGGTCCAGGGCGATCTCGTCACCCTGTCGGTGGCGGGCCAGCCGGTCACCGTTCCCATGGGGGAGTCCGGTTCGGTGCAGGGGCTGAACCTGACGGTGCAGGAGGTCACCCAGGACACGGTCGTGGTGCGGCTCGCCACCGGCCTGTGAGCCCGCGCGCGTCCTGCGAGCTCAGTAACGCTCGGGCACTCGCCGCTCCACCCAGCGGGGTTCGGCGCGTCCATAACCCGGCGCCGGGAACGGGTAGTCCGGGAATTCGGCCAGGGCCGGCGCCGCGCTGACCACCTGTCCATGGGTCACGGTGTTCCCCGGGCCGGGTACCGCCGGCGCCGCATGATCGGGTGTGCGGCCTCGTTCGGAGAGCAACCAGGTCGCGGTGCGGGCCAGCGACACCCGCACATCCCGGCCGCGGCCGTCGCCCGCGCGGGCGGCGAGCGCATCGACGATTCCGGCCGCGAGCAGGTAGCCGGAAGCGTGGTCGAGTGCCTGCGCGGGTAGCGCGCCCGGCACCGCGGACGCTCCCTCGATCACCGCGATCCCGGTCGCGGCCTGCACGATGCTGTCGAACCCGCGCCGGCCCGCCCACGGCCCGGTGAACCCCCAGGCACTCACCCGGGCGTGTACGAGCCCAGGCCGCCCGGTGAGGCCGAGCCGTTCCAGCGCGCCCGGGCGATATCCGGTCACCAGCACGTCGGCGGAGTCCAGCAGTGCCTCCCGGTCCGCCGACGCCGACCGCAGGTCCAGCAGGGTCGAATATTTGCCCTGGCAGGTGTCGGTGTACTGCCAGGAGATCTCCGGCAGATCCGGCGGGTCGGCCCGCAGGACTTCGGCCCCGAGCAGTGCCAGCGCCCGGGTGGCCACCGGACCGGCGATCACCCGGGTCAGATCCAGTACCCGTACGCCCTGGAGCGGCTGGTACGGGGTCCCCGAGACCGGCAGCGTGTACCGGCGCCGGTCACCGCGTTCCACCAGTGCGACCAGCGGGCCCGCCCCGGCCGCCGCGGCCTGCGGTCCGGCCCGCCACCGCGCTTCGTCGCGTACCTGCGCCACGATCGCGCCGCGGGCCGCGGCCAGCTCTTCGAGATCGGCGGCGCGGATCATCGCCATCTGGGCCTCGGCCAGTTCGCGCGGTGCGTCCGCGGGAAGTTCGAGGGCGGCCAGCAGCCGGGCACGGTGATGCGGGTAGTTGGCGTGGGTGCGGACCCAGCCGTCGAACGTGGGAAAGAAACCGGACAGGTCGGCAAATCCCTCGACGGGGGCACCGTCGATCCGCAGCAACCGGTCACTGGCGAAGGACGCCGCGATACGTTCGGGGTTCAGCCGGTGGCGGATCGGTGTGGTGCCGGTGGCCTGCCGGTACCGATCAGCGGCCGCGACGAACGCCTGGATCGATCCCGCGGCCAGCCCCCACACCGGGAGGGTGGCGGCGAGATACTGCCCCGGGTCGGGCCAGTCCACCGGCTTCGACTCGGCGACGCCTGCCCCGTCTTCGTAATCACGGACCAGCCGTGCGCCCACGTCCACCGCACCGAGAGTACTGGGCCGTGGTCGCGGCGAACGCTCGGTCATCCGATGGCACAGCGATTTTCATCACACCGTCACCGACGGGCGTGATCAGCCGGCGACCCTCGCGCTTGGCCCGTGCGGATGGCGGGTGCGCCACCACAGTCCGGCCCACGACACCAGGACACAGGCCGCGACCAGCAGCTGCACCTCGATAAGCATGCTCTCCGGATAGATCACGCCGGTCAGGTAGTGGTCGATGAAGCCCTCCGGCGGCAACCCCGAGACCCCGGCCCGGTGCCGGGCCCAGTTCTCCGCGTAGGTGAGCGGGCAGTCGTAGCCGACCAGCACCGTGCCGAAACCCCAGGCCGCGGCGGCCCCGTGCCACCAGATCGTGCGCGGGAAACGCCACGCCAGGAAGCCGCCTGCCAGCACGTAGCCGATGAACAGCAGATGCAGGGCGGCAACCAGATCCGCGATCAGCCGGTACCACACCCTTCCAGGGTATGTCCTCGGATGGGTCGGGGCACCGGGTTTACCACGGCGAGGGGCGGTAGTCCTTCAGGAAACAGCCGTAGAGGTCCTCGCCGGCTTCGCCCCGCACGATCGGGTCGTAGACCCGGGCCGCGCCGTCCACCAGGTCCAGTGGGGCGTGGAAGCCCTCGTCGGCGAGCCTGATCTTGGTGTAGTGCGGTCGTTCGTCGGTGATCCAGCCGGTGTCCACCGCGGTCATCAGGATGCCGTCGGTTTCCAGCATTTCCTTCGCACTGGTCCGGGTCAGCATGTTCAGCGCCGCCTTGGCCATATTGGTGTGCGGATGGCCCGGCCCCTTGTAGCCGCGGGAGAACTGGCCTTCCATCGCCGAAACGTTCACCACATATTTCCGGCGTGCGGGCGCCGCGCCCAGCGCGGGCCGCAACCGGGAGACCAGGATGAACGGGGCGACCGAGTTGCACAGCTGGACTTCTAGTAGTTCTGTCGGATCCACGTCGCCCACGGTGTGCACCCAGCTGTTGGTGTGCGCGAGGTCGGGCACCAGCCCCCCGGCATCGATCGCCACTCCGCGGGCGATGCGTTCGGGGGTGGCCGACCCCGCCACGAGCGCCAGTTCGGCCACGTCGGCGGCGGCCAAGCTGGGAGTCAGCGAGGCGGTCAGCGCGGTCGGATGGGCGCGGGTGGTCTGCCCGAAGGTCACCTTCTCGGGCAACTGGCCCGACGGCAGCGGCCCGTCCTCGGCGGCGGCCAATGCGCTGTAGGCGCCGGGGGAGCGGCGCACGGTCTGCGCGGCGTTGTTGATGAGGATATCGAGCGGTCCCTGGGCCGCGACATCGTCGGCCAGCGCCACCACCTGGGCGGGATCCCGCAGGTCGATACCGACGATGCGCAGCCGGTGCAACCAGTCGGCACTGTCGGGCTGGGCGGCGAAGCGGCGGATCGCGTCGTTGGGAAAGCGGGTGGTGATGGTCGTGTGCGCGCCGTCGCGCAGCAACCGCAACGCGATATACATCCCGATCTTGGCGCGCCCGCCGGTGAGCAGCGCGCGACGGCCGGTCAGGTCGGTGCGGGCCTCGCGGCGACTATGGCTCATGGCCGCGCAGTCCGGGCACAGCTGGTGGTAGAACGCGTCGACGCGGGTGTACTTCTCCTTGCAGATGTAGCAGCCCCGGGGGCGCAGGAGCGTGCCGGCCGACGCGCCGGAGGTGCGGGAACTGATCGGGATACCGGCGGTCTCGTCGTCGATCCGGTTCGGCGAACCGGTGGCCGTGGCGGCGACCACCGCGCGGTCCGCGGCGAGTTTCGTCTGCCGGGCGGCGATGCGCCGCTGTCGTTTCAGCTCTTTGAACATCCGGCCGACCGCGCGCTGCACGGTGGTCGAATCCGGATGGCCCGGGTCCAGCTGTCCTGCCTGGTCGAGAACGCGCAAACAGGTGGCGAGGTCGTTCGGGTCGATACTGGGCGCGGCCATCGGTGCGGAAGAAGTCCTTCGTGAGCTGGGAAAGCGTGCGCACCATTGTGGCAAAACCATCGCGGCGCGACCGGAGCCGGGCCACCGAAACCGCCGGGCAGGAGCTCGGGCCGCGTCGCCACAAGTGGGAATGCTCCTCGTTGACATCGCGCCAATAGTGCGGAAAAGTCGTTGCCGGACGATCCGGTGCGTCGGCGCCGGGCTGGGTGATCACGAACAGAGGACGCGGATATGGCACGCCCCGCATGGAGCGACGACGAGGTCGAGGCGGTACGGGAACTCGCGCGCAACTACTTCGAGAAGGAAGTGGTCCCGCACGAGGAGAAGTTCATCGAGCAGGGCCATCCGGACAAGTCGCTCTACCGGCGCGCCGGGGAACTCGGCCTGCTGTGCCCGGCGGCCCCGGAAGAGTTCGGCGGTGGGGGCGGCAGCTTCGCCCACGAGGCCGCGATCATCGAGGAACAGGTGCGCGCCGGTGACGGGGCCCTCGGTATCCCGGTGCACAGTTCGATCATCGCGCCCTATCTGGCCGAATTCGGCTCCGAGGAGCTGAAGAAGCGGATTCTGCCCAAGGCGAGCAGTGGCGAGATGGTGCTGTCCATCGGGATGACCGAGCCGGGCACCGGATCGGACCTGCAGGCGATCAAGACCCGTGCCGTCCGCGAGGGCGACGAGTACGTGATCACCGGTTCGAAGATCTTCATCTCCAACGGCTGGCTCTGCGACGGCATCATCATCGCCGCGAAAACCGACCCGGAGAAGGGCGCCGCCGGTGTCTCGCTGCTCTTCGCCGAAGTCGGTGACGATACCCCCGGCTTCACCCGCGGCCGCATCCTGTCCAAGATCGGCGGCAAGGGCCAGGACACCGCGGAACTGTTCTTCGACGGCCTGCGGGTACCCGCGGCGAACCTGCTCGGCGGCGCCGAGGGCCAGGGCTTCTACCAGATGATGCAGCTGCTGGCCCAGGAGCGGCTGGTCACCGCCATCATGGCGGTGGCGATGATGGAACGCGCGGTCGAACTGACCGTCGAATACACCAAGGGCCGCGAGGCCTTCGGTAAACCGCTGTTCGCCATGCAGAACACCAAGTTCGAACTGGCCGAATGTGCGACCATCGCCCGGACCAACCGGGTCTTCCTCGACGACTGCATCAGCCGGCACCTGCGCGGGGAACTCGATATCCAGTCGGCCGCCATGTCGAAGTACTGGTCCACCGATCAGCTCGGTGTGGTGGTGGACCGCTGCCTGCAGCTCTTCGGCGGCTACGGCTATATGACCGAATACCCCATCTCCCAGCTGTACACGGGGGCCCGGGTGCTGCGCATTCTCGCCGGCAGCAACGAGGTGATGAAGGATCTCATCGCGCGTGGGCTCTGACCTCGAACCTTCACCCGATCCCGTCACCGACCTTCCCGCCGTCCCCGGATCGGCCGTCGCCGGCGGGAACGACACGGACGAGCAGCCGCGGCGCCGTCGGCTGGAACCGGACGAACGCCGCGCCCAAATCCTCGCCCAGGCCATCGAGATGTTCGGGGAACGTCCGTACGCGGCGGTGTCCACGGCCGAACTGGCGCAGCGTGCCGGTGTGGCCCGCGGCCTGATCAACCACTATTTCGGCAATAAGCGCGACCTCTATCTCGCGGTGGTCCGCCGGATGGTGACCCTGCCGCGCGCCGACGAGTTGGCGGTGCCCACGGGTACCACCCGGGAACGGGTCGAGGCCAGTGTGCGCTGGTTGCTGGACACGATCTCCGAGCACGGCAGCACCTGGGTCAAGGTGACCAGCCACGAGGGGGTCGGCGACGATCCGGAGGTGCAGCAGATCCTCGACGCGGCCGACGACGCGGCCGCGCAGCGGCTGCTGGTGATGATCGGCCTCGCCGACGGTGCGGCGTCGGCGGAGCCGCGGCGGGCGATGGTCCGCGCGTACGGCGGCCTGGTGAAGGTCGCCGGCCGGGAGTGGCTGACCCGCGGCACCATGACCCGCGATCAGGTCCACGCGCTGCTGGTGGACATGCTGAGCACTCTGGTCACCGAATCGCTGCCGCGGGTGCGTCGCGGGAACTGAGCCGCTGGGGCCTGCCACAGCGGACAGGCCGGGTGTCTCGGACGGTGTCCAACCGTACCCCGGCCAGGGGGATTTACCGGAACAGCCGGCCGGTCGCGGCTTATTCTTTCGGATGCCGGGCACAGTCCACTGCTCCAGGATGCGCCGACGGCGGCTCGAAGGGATCGGTCATGGCATATACACAGCGCTGGGCGGGTGAGCGCTGGCCGGAAGTTCCGCCGGACCGGGACGAGGAGCCGCCGCGCACCGGTGGGCGGCGCGACGAATACGACGACTGGTCCGAGAACCCCGCTCTCCACGACGAACGTCCGATCGTCAACCCCTACGCGATCGTCGCACTGGTGGCCGCGCTCATCCTGGTCTTCCCGGTGGCGATCGTTTTCGGGCTGATCGCGTTCGGGCATCCCCGCGGCCGGTTCATGGCCTGTACCGCAATACTTCTCGGCGTCGGCGAGGTGGCACTGCTGGCGGCGCTGGTCCTGTCGCCGCGGGATACGCCGGGTGGCGTGTTCTCCCGGGTCGGCAACGCGGTGGGCGCGGTCACCGGCGGGCAGCGGTCGGCCGAGCCCCCGGCTTCGTCCGCCGCCGGCACTTCCGAGAGCGCACCGACCTCGTCACCCGGCCGGAGCGCGCCGGCCCAACCCTCGGCGCCGGCGAGCGGGGCTGCCGCGGCCCCACCGGCGGCCGAGGTGGACACCGCCTGTCCCGAACCGGCACTGCTCGGTGTCGCCGCCGACGGCGGCACCCTGCTGTGTCTCACCGATTCGGCCTCGGTTACCGGTTATCAGTGGTCGGGCCCCTACCGGGTGGCCGAGACCGTCCGAGCCGAAGACGCGAGCTGTACGGGTACGGCCACCGCCCGCACCGCCGCGGGATACGCCCTGGTCTGTGAAAACGGGACCTGGACGCTCTGGAGCTCCTGAGCCGGGCCGGTAGCCGCCCGGCGTGTTCAGCCCTCCGTTGCGGGTTTGCGGGCCCGGCTGGGCTGCACCCGGGGCGGTTCGTTCGGCATCTTCGGATACTGCGGCGGCCACGGCGCGTCCATGAGACCGGAGGCGAGATCGCGTTCGGACATCCGCAGCAGCGGCTCGATACTCTGCGGTGTGCGGTGCTCCCACGGATCGCCGTACTCCGCGAGACGGGCCGGGACCGTCGCGATCGTGAGATCCTCGGGGACCAGGGAATCCAGTTCGTCCCAGGTCAGCGGAGTGGATACCTGCGCGCCGACCTTGGGACGTACGCACCAGGCACCGAATACGGTTTTGTGCGGAGCGTTCTGGTTGTAGTCCACAAAAACCCGCCGGCCGCGTTCCTCTTTCCACCAGTGCGCGGTGATGTCGTCGGGGTGCCGGCGTTCTAATTCCCGCGCCAGAGCCACGGCCGCGGCGCGGACCTCGTACCCGTCCCAGTACGGTTCCAGCGCGATATAGAGGTGCAGCCCGCGCGAACCGGAGGTTTTCACCCACGTCTCGATACCGAGCTCACCACACAGCTCCCGGGTCCGCAGAGCCGCGAGGCGCAGTTCGTCGAAACCGATACCGGGGGAGGGATCGAGATCGATCCGGAGCTGATCGGCGATCCGCAGATCCGGCACGGTGTTGGGCCAGACGTGGAAGCCGAGGCACCCCTGGTTCACCGCCCACAGCACATGCGCCAGATCGTGCGCCACCAGCGCGTCGCTGGTGGTTCCGTTCGGGGTGGTGACCTCCACGGTGTGCAACCAGTCCGGGGCGGACTTCGGGACCCGCTTCTGGAACCAGGACTTACCGGACGCGCCGTCCGGGTACCGCTCCAGCAGGAGCGGACGCCCGCCGTTGACCCGGAGGAACGGTTCGGCGACGCTCTCGTAATAGCGCACCAGATCCAATTTGGTTTCGCCCCGGCGGGAGAAGTAGACCTTCGCCGGGTTGGTGATGAGGAGCGCCCGGCCGGCGGCCTCGATCTCCACCGATTCGCTCATTTCGCCACCGCCGTCCCGAAGATTTCGCGCAACTCGGCGGGTGCGGCCTCTTCGAGCTGGGCGTAGGTGCACGACTCGGGGGTGCGGTCGGCGCGGAACCGGACCAGCCGTCCACCGTGCCGGAACCGGCCGGACTGGAGATGCTCGTATCGCACCTCGGCCACCAGTTCGGCCCGCAGCGCCTCCCAGGACAAATCCTTACCACCGCTCCAGCGACTGACCCCGCCGGGCATGGAGCCGCCGGACTCGGCCTGGGCCACGGCATCGGCCCATTCCCGCCACGGATGGTCGACCAGGGCGTTCTCCCGGTACGGGTCGAGCTCACCGATCAACTCGGTGCGCCGCGCGGCGGTGAAACTGCTCGCCACACCCACATGGTGCAGCCGACCCTCGTCGTCGTACAGGCCGAGCAGCAGGGAACCCACCCCCTGACCGTCCTTGTGCCAACGGAAGCCCGCCACCACACAGTCGGCGGTGCGCTCGTGCTTGACCTTGAGCATCACGCGCTTGTTCTGCTGATACGGCTGATCGTCGGCCTTGACCATCACCCCGTCGAAGCCCGCGCCCTCGAATCGGGTGAACCAGTCGCGGGCGACCGCCGCATCTCCGGTGAGCGGGGTCAGCTGGACCCGGCCGGGCTCGGTCCGCAGGATGGTTTCGAGCAACCGACGGCGTTCGGCGAACGGCGCCTCGGTCAGATCGCGGTCGCCGAGGGCGAGCAGGTCGAAGGCCACGAAACTCGCCGGCGTCTCCACGGACAGTTTGGCCACCCGTGACGCCGCCGGATGCAGCCGCTGCTGCAGGACATCGAAGTCGAGACCGTGTTCGGTGACCACGACGATCTCCCCGTCCACGACGCACCGATCCGGCAGCGCGGCGCGCAGCAGTTCGGCGACCTCGGGAAAGTACCTGGTGAGGGGCCGATCGTTACGGGACCCCAGCTCCACCTCCGCGCCGTCGCGGAACACCACGCAGCGGAATCCGTCCCATTTGGGTTCGTAGCTCAGGCCGGGCCCCGGGGGTATGTCGGGGGCGGACTTGGCCAGCATGGGCCGGATGGGTGGCATCACCGGTAGATCCACATGATCCTCCTCGGGTCGATCCTCACCCGTAACGACGCCGCGGCCGGCGCCGAATCATCGCCCCCGATGATAGGAGTTCGAACCGAAAGATCGCCGGATCCGGCTGTCAGCCGTCGATCCAGCCCTGTGCGACCGCGAAATCGGTGAGCCGCTCCCGGATGGCCACGATCTCCCCGGCGGTCAGCGCCGGGGAGGCGTCCAGTAGAAGTTCGGTGACCAGCCGGGTGTGTTCCTCGGCGGTCAGCCGGGTCCCGTCGGCGACCGGTTTGGGTCGCGTGTGCTGCCCACGCGGGGGCCGGAGGTTGATCGCCTTGGGGCCCCGATCGCCCTCGGTGACGTCGAATTCGAACACCCGGCCCTGCCGGAGTTCGTCCTCTCCCAGACCGATATCGTTGACGTGCACGAACACGTCGGGTCCACCGTCCTCGGGCCGGATGAAACCGAAACCCCGCGATCCGTCGAACGACACCAATTTCCCGCTGCCCACCACACCGCTCCTCGCCGCAGTTCTGCCGGTCACTCTATATCCGGTTTTTCCTCCTCGGTGGCCGAAAGCGCCTTTTGCAGCGAGTTGAACACGGTGAGCCCCTGCCCGACCATGCCGTTGAGCAGTTCGCCCACCCCGTCCGGCCCGTTGAGAACGGTCAGATTGGCGTTGGACAGCCCGCGCGCCGCCTGCTCCACGATGAGAGGCAACTGCTCGATGAGCATCTGATCGAGCGCGATGCGGTTGTGGGAGGCCGCCGCCTCGGCCTGGATCCGGGTGCGGTCGGCCTCGGCCTCGGCGAGGATCCGCACCCGCGCGGCCTCGGCCTGCGCCGGTTTCACCACCTCGGCCTGCAACTGCTGTTCACGCAGTTCGGCTTCCTTGCGGGCCTGGGCGGCCTGGGCGCCGAGCACTTCCTGCTGGGCGAGCGCGGCGGCGAGCGGCCCGGCGGCCGCGGCCTCCGCCTGGGCCTTGTCGATATCGCGCTGGTAACCGGCCTTCAGGATCGCCGTCTCCCGGGCGTACTCGGCCTGTTTGCGCAGGGATTCCTGCTCGGCTTCGGCGGAGCGCTGCGCGGCCTGCGATTCGGCGATCTGCGCGTCCCGGTGTACCGCGGCGTTGTGCGGCGCGGCCAGGGCCGTGATATATCCGAGGTTGCCGTCGTCGATGGACTGGATCTGGAACGAGTCGACCCACAGGCCGATATTGCTCATCTCAACTTTCGACGCGACGAGGACCTCGTCGGCCAGCCGCTGACGCTCCCGGATGATCTCCTCCACCGTCATGGAGCCGACGATGGACCGCAGATGACCGGAGAAGATCCGGCCGGTCAGCACCGACATCTCCTGCTCCTGTTCGGAGAGGAATCGCTGGGCCGCGTTCACGATGGACGCCGTGTCGTTGGCGACCTTGAAAGCGATGACCGCCCGTACTTGCAGCACGATGGCCTGTTTGGTGACGCAGCGTTCGCTGATCTCGGCCTCGAACATCGCCAGCGACAGATATCGGACCTTGCGGAAGAACGGCATCACCCACGTACCGCGGCCGATGATGACCCGAAAGGGTGTGGCGTCGCTGCTCTTGGCGCCGCTGACCAGCATCGCCTCGTCGGGATCGGGCACGTGATAACCCAGCACGAATGACTCCTCGCGTCGTGTTGCTACGGCGCCGGGTCCGGTGCGAGGGGTATCCAGGGCACCACATCGGCGATACGACCGGAATCGACAGCGATGACCAGCACGGTGCTCCCGGCCGGGATCGCTTCGGCGGCGCGCGCGATATACCCTTCGTTCCCCCCACGTACGGCCACCAGGACCTCACCCAGCGTCCCAGGGCCTCGGATCGGCGAGCTCAGCTTACCGGTCGATCCGACAACTTCGTCGTGCATTTCTCTCGAACCTCCTTGCCCGGCGGTGATTTCCGGGCACCGACCGTTTCGCCGCCGGGCCCCGGTCTACCGATAGAGACGGCGGTAGGCGCCCAGCATGGCGACGAGGTGATCGACGATCTCCGCCCGGGTGGCGCGCAACGACCCGTTCAGCCAGGCCGAGAACATTCCCGCGTTCCCGCTCGCCATGGTGACGGCCGCGAGGCGGCGGCGGACCGGATCGTCGATCTGGGAGAAGAGATGGTCCTGAATGAGCCGCGTGAAGGCGGGCATGACAGCGATGGTGGTCTGGCCGAGACCGGTGCTGGAGTACGGCTCCACCAGGAACAGGCGCGATTTGCGGGGGTCCTCGAGCACCTTGTCCACCAGCGCCTCGGACAGCGCGCGGTCACGCGAGGCGTCGTCGGCGACCGCGAAGGCGGTCATCGGATCGAGGAAGTCGTCGGCGATCTGCCGGTACAGGACATCGAGCAGTTCGTCCCGGCCGGCGAAACTCTCGTAGAAATATCGATCGGTGAGATTGGCGCGGCGGCACACCGCCCGCATGGTGACGCCGGCGGCACCGGATTCACCGATCAGATCCAGTGCGGCCTCGAGCAGTGCGCTGCGCCGTGCCTGCTTCCGCTCGGAAAGCGTGGTACCACCCCAGATCCGGGGTCCGCTGTCGTCCGATCGCTGATCTGAATGCACCCGTCCACAGTAGTGGGCTCGCGCCGTGGGCCGTGCCGGGTGGTCACGATGCCACACCGCGGGTGCCGCAGGTCAGCTCGGGGCGTCCCGGTGGTGCGGGCGGGCCACGAGCACCGCCCGGCCGGCGGTGAGATCGATCCGGTCCCGCGGCGGTGCTCCGTCGGATTCCTCGTCGCGCAACATGGTCTGCGCGGCGCGGTGGTCCAGCTGGTCGCGTTTGCTCCCATACCAGAAGGCGGTGATCTCCTCGACCCCCGCGGCCGCGAGCCGGGTGGAGGTGTGGTCGCCGGTCGAGTATCCGGCCTTCGGGAAGCGGGTGTACACCCACCGCAGCGCGGCGGCGGCCCCCAGCAGCAGCATGGCGATGGGCGCGCCGAGGAAGAGGACATCCATGGATCTCAGGGTAGCGGCGGGGCGGGTGGCGCCCGCCCGTTCGCGGCCACGCCGAGCCGGGGCCGGCAACCGGTGGGCGACTAGGCTGAAACGCGTGGTCGTGCTCGCTGTGCTGCTGTTCGCCGTGGTCGCCGCGACGACCGGTTACGTTGTCGCGGGCGACGCCACGACCCAGGTGGACTGCCCGCTGCACGAGTGGGCGCTGACCCTGCGCACCGATCCACTGACCCCGGCCGCCACGGTGATCACCCATCTCGGCGGATCGGTGGCCATGTGGACCCTGGCGCTGCTGGTCTGCGCGGTGCTGCTGCGGCGCGGCGCGTACGCGGATCTGCTGCTCGTGGCCGGGGTGGGCGCGGCCTCGGCGGTTCTGGTGCCCGTATCGAAACAGCTGATCGGCCGGTCGCGGCCGCCGGTGGCCGGGCAGCTGGTGGAGGTGAGCAATCCGGCCTTTCCCTCGGGGCACAGTGTCGGTTCGGCCGCCGTGGTGGGCGTACTCGCCGCACTGTTCTGTCTGCGGACCGCGCATCGCGTCGCCAGGGTGATCGTCGCGGCCGTGGCTGCCGTTTTCGTGCTGCTCGTGGGGCTTTCACGGATCTACTTGGGGGTGCACTGGCCCACGGATGTACTCGCCGGCTGGGCGCTCGGTGGCCTGCTGGTCGCGATCGGGGTGGCGGCGCGGACCCGGGCCGAGGACACGCCGGCGGGCCCGGACCGTTCCGGAACCACCATCGGCTCCGTGACCGCGGACCCGGCAGTGCGGAACATCCGCCGCTGACCGGGTCGTTCAGGCGCCGCGTTCCAGATCCAGGCCCGCCGCCCGCCAGCCCGCGATACCACCGTCCAGGCTGTAGGCGGTGTGGCCGGTCCGGCGTGCGGTGGCGGCGAACTGCCGGGAGATATCGCCGGTGGGACAGGTGAAGATCACCGGTTCGGCCCGGGAGAACGGTGTCCCGTGCGCGAACAGCTCGGTGAGCCGGTCGTCGGGGATATTGATCGCGCCCGGGATATGGGCGACCCGGTATGCCATGGCGCCCCGGGTGTCGACGATCACCGGTCGCGCCGTGCGGAGCAGTTCGGCCATATCGGTGGGGGTGAGTCGTGGTGCGGCGGCGATCTCGGCGGGGTCCGGTGGACGTGGGCCGGCGTCGCGGCCGAACAGTTCCGGCCGGCGCTGCTCGATATAGGACAGGTACGGTTCGAGCCGGTCGCAGACGATGATCACCGCGACGGTGCGTTCGCCACCGCGGTCGCCGCCTCCGAGCACCTCGCGCGCGGCGGCGTAGGCGGCGCCGCTGGTGGGTCCGGCCAGGACCCCGTATCCGGTGGCGAGTTCGAGCGTGGCCTCGATCGCCGGGCCCGATCCCACGGTCCGGATCTCGTCATAGAAATCGGGCTGGAACAGGCCCACCTCCCACATCTCCCGTTCCGACCGGATCCCGGGAATGAAGTCCTCGCGTTCGGAGACCACCGCGACCGTCCGCAACTCCGGATGGAACTTCTGCAGGTAGCTACCTGCTCCGCGGCTCGACCCGGTGGTGCCCAGTCCACCGAACAGATAGTCGATCCGCTCGATCCCGGCAGCGGTGAGATCCTCGTGGATCTCCCGGCCGGTGCCGTCGTGATGGGCGGCGATGTTCTTCTCGCTGGTGTACTGGGACAGATGGCGGAATCTGCCGGGCTCGGCGGCCATGGCCGCCTCGATCGCCGAATACACATCGTTGGGCGTGGTGGGGTCCGGGCATTCGGACAGGCCGGGGAGCTCGACGATCTCGGTGCCGATCAACCGGAGCAGATCGCGGACCTCGCCCACCTTGATCCGGTTGGTCATGGCCCGCAACCCGATACCGTGGATCGCGCCGAGGATGCGCAGCGCTTTGGCGGTGTTTCCGCTGGATGCCTCGATCAGTGTCTGCCGCTGTGCGCGCAGCGTATCGAGTTCGTCGCGCAGCATCGCCCAGGCCACCCGGTCCTTGACCGAACCGAACGGATTGTGCGATTCGAGTTTGGCGTACAGGTCCACCCCGTCGAGGCCGTGCACGGCCGGGTCCAGGCGGAGCAGGGGGGTGTCACCGATCAACTCGGTGATGTGCTGGTGGATCGTCACGGAACCTCGGGTGCGTCGGAGTAGGCGGCGGGGGAGGCCGGTGGCCGGTAGTCCGCGTCGGGCGTCGCCAGGAAGCGCCCGCCGTGGCCGACCACCGCCACTTTCTCGGTCGGGGGATGCATGGCGGCCGCGGCCGCCGACAGATCCATGTGATACCCCGCCGTATTGGGGAAAACGATCAGGTCTCCCGGCCGCGGCAGCCATGGCAGCCAGACCGTATGTGTGGTGACGAGATCTCGTTCGAGGCAGAGCCGACCGGCCAGGAAGACACCGACCGGATGCCCGGCCGGCTCGGCCCCGTCACCCGGCAGCAGAAGGGGATCGACCATCACTTCCTGATCGGCCGGTGTCACCGTGTCCCGGCTGATGTCCAGGTGGACGAGCAGACTGCCGTCGGCGGCCTCTTTCGCGAATTCGACCCGGGCCACGGTGATCCCGGCGTGGTCGGCGAGCGCTTTACCCGGTTCGAGCCAGATGTCGAGGAGGTTGTCGGCGGCCACCCGGGCGACACTGCGGCCGCCGTGGTGGGTGAGCGGGGCGGCCAGGAAACCGGCCAGCATCTCGGCGGCGGTCACGGTGTTCGCATATTTGTGGAAGACCGGTGTCCCGCGTACCGCGCCGCCGTCGACCTGATAACCGAAGGTGTTGTTGCCCCAGCTCATCGCGGCGCCGTCACCGGCGAGCGCGGCGCGCAACCGGTGCACGTAATCGTCGAACCGGGCACCGTCGGCGGTGAACACCTGGCGCAGTCCGCCGCCGATGTCGAGGACCGACGGTGCGAGTCCGGCGGAGTACGCCTGTTCGAGTAGCGCGAAACAGGTGTCGGCGGCGCGTACCCGTTCGGCGGTATCGCCGGTGTCCAGGTGAAATGCCGTACCGCGGAACAGGAGCCGATCCCGGTCCCGAAACAGCAGCTCGAGCGCGCGCTGCACCCGGCGCACCGGGATCCCGAAGCGGCTCACCTGCGAACCCGGGAATCCGCTGACCCGGAGCAGCACCGGGACCGGCGCGGACGGGTCGGCGAGGTCGGCGAGGGTGTTCAGTTCCCATTCGTTGTCGACGTTCACGGTCACCCCGGTGCGCACCAGTTTCCGGAGGAACGCCTTGCCTTTGGGGCCGGTCACCTCGATCCGGCCGGGGTCGAATCCGGCCGTCAGCGCCGATTCCAGTTCACCGGCCGACGCCACGTCGACGCCGATCCCGTGCGCCGCGGCAGTGCGTACGAAGGCCCGGGACCGGTTCACCTTGTGCGCGTAGCAGATGCGATAGCCGGTCTGCGCCTCGTCGAGTACCGCGGTGAGCAGGTCGATATTGCGCGCGAACACCTGCGGGAACAGCAGATGCAGCGGTGTCCCGAAGCGGCGCAGCACCTCGTCGAACGCGCGGCGATCGGCGAGGAAGGCCGCGACCTGTCGATCCCAGTGTGCTGGTAGGGCGGGTGGTCCGGTGTGCTCGAGGGGTTCCGGACGGTCCGGGCGCATCCGCACGGTCATCCGAGGGTTCCCGGGCGTCGCGGTTCGGGCCGCTCGCCGACCGGGTTGTAGCCGCCGTCGCGCAACGCCTCGAAGGCGCGGGCCCGGTTGCGCGGGCTGCGGAATTCCGCTACGACCCGCTTGCTGTCGAGGTCGATGTCCACGACCCGGATGTCCATCGACTCCAGCACCCCGCCGATCGTGCGGACGCAGTGCTTGCAGGTCATATCGGGTACATAGAAGACCCGGTCCTCCGCCGCCGCCGGACCGGTGCCGAGGTCTTCCCGAGCCGGCACCGCCACCGGTTCGCAGCGCCGGGCGAAATCGGTGAACACCTCGACGAAGCGGTGCACCACCTCGGCCAGGACGCTGGAGTTCGCACCCCTGTCGCGGTGTACGACCGCGGCCGGACAGGAGGGCTGTTCCCCGTGCGGTAGCAGGGCGTACTGCCGGGAGATGAGATCCAGATCGTCGTGGTACCGGGCGATCGCCGCGGGGACGGTCAGTCCCTCCTCGGTGGTCGCCCGGACCATCACCCGGTGCGCGTCGGCGATGGTCGCGTCCTTCATCGCCCGCAGCGTGGCGATCGACTCGGCGGTGTAACGCACCGATCCACCGGGTTCGGCCCGTAGGCTCACCGGAATCATGCCCCGTCGATAGGTCGATGCCTGCAGTTCCCAGAACCACCGGGTGGCTACCGCGGTGAAAATCCCGGAATCGTGTAGTCCGCGGGCGAATTCACCAGGGGTCCGGTACGGCGTCTGCCGCGCGATGAGTGCGTGCTGGGCCAGCGCCCGGCCCGCGGACTCGACCCCCACCCGGAAGATATCGAGGGGTTCGTGATCGGTGGTGGTGCCGGCCAGCACCGCGAGCGCCGCCGCGTCCAGACGCGCTATCCGATCGACGAGACCGGTGTTGTCGTCGATCGAGCGCCAGAGCGCGAGCACGGCTTCCCGGGTGGCGATCGGCACGAGCGGACCCGGTCCATCGGCCCGGTAGAACCCGGTATTGGGTATCCCGGCGCTATCGGTCCAGGCCATCCGGTGGGTGGCAGAGGTGACCGCGCCGGCAGGGCAGGGACGCATGAACCGTTCCAGGTACAGCCGTTGCGAGAAAGTGAGATGGCTACCGGGTTCGGGGCGGAGTTCGGTCGCGGTGTACTCGAATCGGGCCGCTCCCGTCGGCCGATGGGCGGTGAACAATCCCGGCCGGGCGAGCTCGGCCAGGATCCGTGCGGTGGCCCGCCGGTCGTACCGGGTAGCGGTGTCGGTGGATGCGCTGATCTCTGTGCTCATGGCAGCTCCTCGGCGAGGGTCCGGACGCAGTCGACGAAGCGGTCGATATCGTCGAGGCAGGTGTAGATGTGGGTGCTGACCCGCACCGATTCGGGGTCGCCCCCGGTTTCGGGCATACAGTGGGCGCCGGTGCGGACGAGGAAGCCGTATTCGGCGAGGACGAAACCCAGGTCGGCCGCGGCTATCCCGTCGAGGGTGAACGAGACGATGCCGTACCCGCTGTCGTCCCGGGCGTAGGCGGGCCCGGGCAGGAACGTCAACCCCGGCACCGCCCGCAACCCGCTGATCAACCGCCGGGTCAGCGCTCGATTGTGCGCCGCGACGGCGGGCATACCGTATTCCTCGAGAACCTCCAGTGCGGTGCCCAGCGAGAGGATGCCGGGAATATTGGCGGTACCGCCCTCCAGCAGGCCCGGCATGACGCCGGTGCCGAATCTCTCGGCGGTCAGTACCGCGTCGGTACCGCCGCCGGGCAGGAACGGCCGAAGTTCCGCGTGTGTCCGGTGCCGGCAGTACAGGATTCCGGTGCCCGGCGCCGCGAACATCTTGTGGGCCGCGAAGGCCGCGAAATCGGCCCTGAGGGCGGTGACGTCCAGCGGGAGGTGACCACCGCTCTGGCTGCAGTCGAAGCACAGGCGCACCCGTGGGGGGATTCGGTCGCGCAATTCGGCGAGGGTGGTGCGGGCGCCGAATACATGATGCAGGTGGGTCACGGTGAGCAGCCGGGTACGCGGGCTCAGTTTCGCGGCGATATCGGCGGTATCGGCCTGCCCCGCCGGGGTGACCCGGTAGGGCACGAGTTCGATCCGGCGCCCGAAGCGTGCGAGGGTGTCCCGCAGCAGGAGCCAGGGCGAGATATTGGCGGCGTGGTCGCGCGGGCTGTAGAGGATCTCGTCCCCGTCCGCGAGTGCCGTGAGACCCCAGGACAGTGCGACGGCATTGAGCGCCGCGGTCGCGCCACCGGTGAAGACGATCTCGTCGGTCCGGGCAGCGCCCACGAAGCGGGCGGTCGCGGCCCGGACCGCGGCGATGCGCTGGGTGAGCGCCGTGGACCAGGGGTACGTGCCGCGGGCGGCGTTGGCGGTAGCGGTCGAATGGTAGGCGCGGACGGTGTCGATCACGGCCCGCGGCTTCTGCGTCGTGGCGGCACTGTCCAGGTAGGTCTCCCGGCTGTCGCCCAGGGCCGGAAAGGACGCGCGGATCTCCGGCGGGAGCAGTCCGGCGGTCGGCCGCACCGGTGCGGGAGCTCCATCGGAGAGGGGCGGACGATCCGGTCGGCGCAGGGGTGATCCCATGTGATCGCTCCTTCCGCCGATCCACCCGGACTGCGAACAACGATACTCATTATCGGAAAGTTCGCCCAGTGCGCTTGGTGCGCATACGGTTTCGCCGGCGCAGAGCGCCGGGTGACGAGCTCCCGGGAGATGTCGGTGTCCGGCGTTATGGTGCCGATATGCCACTCACACTCGACGAACGTCAGGCGTTTCTGGCCGAGCCGCATATCGGCGCGCTCTCGGTATCGGCGGGTCCGGAGCGGGGTCCCCTCACCGTGCCCATCTGGTACCAGTACGAGCCGGGGAGTGATCTCTGGGTGCTCACCGGCCCGGAGTCGGAGAAGATGCGCCGGATCCGGGCGGCGGGACGGTTCAGCCTGCTGGCCGAGCGCGTCGAGCCGACCGTCCGCTATGTCAGCGTGGAGGGTCCGGTGACCCGGGTCGAGCCGCTGACCGACGAGCGGCATCGCGAGATGGTGGCGCGCTACCTGCCGCCCGAGCGAGTGGAGGAGTACCTGTCCTTCGCCGCGGCCGAGCTGGGTGAGCAGGTGGTCGTGTTCATGCGCCCGCACCGATGGTTGTCCGCCGATCTCGGCTGAGCGATCAGTAGCCGCCCTGTAGATATTCGACGAGCTGCTCGCGTTCGGTGGCGAGTTCGGAGATGGCGCTCTTGACCACGTCGCCGATGCTCACGATGCCGACCAGTTCACCGCCGGACACCACCGGCAGATGCCGGACCCGGTGATCGGTCATGATCCGGCGCAGCCCCTCGACGTGGTCCTCGGGGGCGCAGGTCCGGACGTCGGTGGACATGATCCGCGAGACCGGGGAATCCAGTAGTGCCGCGCCGTGCCGGTACAGGGCGCGGACGATATCGCGTTCGGAGACGATTCCGGCGATCCGGCGGCCGTCGGGGGAGACGACGACGGCTCCGATGTTGTGTTCGGCGAGCAGCGCGAGCAGCGCGCGGATATCCAGATCCGGACGCGCGGTCGTCACGGCGCTGCCCTTGTTGTGCAGTATCTCGGCGATTCGCATGGTCACCATCCACTCGAGCGCGGGATTCCAGAATCTCGCGCTCGACCCGTCGACGCCAGCACGAATTGGCATCGACGGCCTTTTTTTCGAAGTCGTGCGGTGAGCGGAGCCGTCGATCGGCTACTCGTCGTCGAGGCCCGCGGAGAGATAGGCGGCGGCGGCCAGCCACTGGCGGCACTGCGGGCCGTGCACATCGTGGATGTGCAGGATCTCGCGTGCCTGCCGATAGGTGAGTACCGGCGGTTCGGAATTGCAGTCGGTACCGGCTTCGGGGGCCGCGTAGCGGCGTAGCGGTTCCGGGTGGTGCCCGAGTGGATGACCGCCGCCGGGGGCGGCGCCCACGGCATTCCGAGGGGGACTTCGGAATGGTTGGATCATTCGGTTGCCCCTCACATGCGACGTTGCGGGGCGATACCTCCGGCCGGTGAATCCGCCGAGGAAAATGCTGTGTATCGCCCCTCCTGTGCGCCTGAGTCTAAGCCGCCGTCGCTTACAAATGCAAGTACATCTGCAAACAACAGATGAAGTCGCACGAACCCCGTTTCCGGTGTTTTCCGCGGGCGGCTTGGGCTCTATGGTGTGCGGCCCACCCCGCCGTACGCGGAGATCGCCGGCCGGGATTCGCCGCCGGAGGTGTCCGGGCGCCACCGGTCGATCGGGACGACGCCCGGTTCCACCAGTGTCAATCCGTCGAATACGGCTCGGATCTCCGACTGGGGACGGGGGGTATAGGGCACGCCCCCGGTATCGGTGTAGTTCCGGCACAGCGTCACGTACGCCGCACTGTCGTCCGTACCGTCCCACAGGACGAGATAGCTGCCGGACGGGGTGGCCTCGAGTACGGTGTGCACGATCCGCCGCATCTCCGCGAAGGATTCCGCGTGGCCGAGCACGCCCATGAACATCACGGCCACCGGCTCGGTGAAATCGAGGACGTGCCGCGCGTCGGAGACGATGAGCTCGGGCCGGTGATAGTCGGAGTCCAGGTAAACGGTGACACCCGCGTCGGTGGTATCGGCCAGCAGCGCGCGGGCGTGGGCGAGGACGAGCGGATCGTTGTCCACGTAGACGATCTTGGATTCGGGTGCGACGCGCTGGGCCACCTCGTGTGTGTTCTGCATGGTCGGCAGGCCGGTGCCGATATCGAGAAATTGCCGGATCCCTTTCTCCGCGGCCAAGAATCGCACCGCCCGGATGAGGAATTGCCGTGACTGGACGGCCATGGTGGTGATCTCCGGATCGACCGCGATCCCCGCGTCACCGGCGATGCGATCGACCTCGTAGTACTCCGTACCGCCCATCCAGTAGTTCCAGATGCGGGCGGAGTGCGGGATATCGGTGCGGATCGCGGGGCGGTGCTCTTCGGACATGGCGGACTCCTGGGCGGTCATGGTCGGAACGCGCCGGCACGGAGACCGGCGGTGGGCCCGACGGCTGGTGAAACCGATGTCCACTGCGACAGTACAAGACTCGACGCGGCCATCTTCGGTGGTCGGCGCAGTCCGATTCGGCTCCGGCGCTCCCTTCGAGGGCGGCCCGCGGCGTGGTCACCGGTGCCCGCCGGGGCCGTGCGCGGGCGCCGGGGGCCCGTGAACGCGGTGTGGCGAACTTCGTGCTATCGTCCTGATGTCGGTGCAGATGCAAGAACACCTGCGTTTGCATCTGTAAGGACCGACGGTATGCGACAGTGGCGTCAGCGACCATGAGCAAGGAGTGGGTCCTATGTCGGAAGTAACGAACCAGGTGATCGGAGCCTGGCGGAAGAGCACCTTCAGCAACCCGAGCGGGAACTGTGTCGAGTTCGCCGAGGCGGCCAACAATCTGGTGGCCATGCGTAATTCGCGCTTCCCCGACGGCGGGGTGATCTTCTACACGCGCCCGGAGATCGAAGCTTTCCTGCAGGGTGCCAAAGCCGGAGAGTTCGACGATCTGGCAGGTTGAGAGGTAGCATGGGCCGTCGGCGTGGTGCGCCCGATCCGATGAGCGGCGCACCGAGGGTTAACCCGAAATCGGAGACGACTCCATGATCGCAGAGCCCGAGAACCGTGGTGGCGCGCAATCCGTCGAGGCGGAACGCGGCCCCACGGTTCTACGTATCGCTCTGGGCGGCCAGTTACGAAAACTGCGCGAGAGTAAGAAGATCACCCGAGAAGCCGCGGGTGACGCCATCCGCGGCTCCCACGCCAAGATCAGCCGGCTCGAACTGGGCCGGACGAGTTTCAAAGAGCGTGATATCCGGGATCTGCTGACGCTGTACGGCGTCGACGACCCGGCGGAGCGGGAGAGCTTTCTCGAACTCGCGCGTAAAGCGAACGAACCAGGATGGTGGCATCGTTACGGCGATCTGCTGCCACCCTGGTTCGGCACGTATCTGGGTCTGGAGCAGGCCGCCAGCAAGATCCGTACCTATGAATCGCACCTGGTGCCCGGCCTGCTGCAGACACCGGATTACGCCCGGGCGGTGGTGACGCTCGGCTACGAGGATTCCGATACCGATCGCCGGGTGGCATTCCGCCAGCGCCGGCAGGAAATACTGCATCGTGCCGATCCGCCGGTCATCTGGGCGGTACTCGACGAAGCGGCACTGCACCGTCCGGTCGGTGGCCGGGATGTGCACCGGGCGCAGATGGAACATCTGCTGGAGCTGACCCGGCTGCCGAATGTGACCATCCAGGTGGTCCCCTTCTCCGCGGGTGAACACGCTGCTGCGGGAAGCTCTTTCACCATTCTCCGCTTCGCCGAGACCGAGCTGCCCGATATCGTCTACCTCGAACAGCTGACCAGCGCGCTGTATCTGGACCGGCGTGAAGATCTGGCGCTGTACCTGTCGGTGATGGACCGGTTGAGCGTGCAGGCGGCGCCGCCGGAAGAGTCGCGCAGGATCATCGCGGACTATACGAAAGGCCTGTGAGGTCGGGTCGAACGGCGAAAGCCGCGGCCCGGCTTATCGTCTCGGCACCGAGACGCGATAAGCCGGGCCGACGCGCGTCAGGCCCGGATGAAGGTCGACGCGACGCGCCAGAAGGTGTCCGGCCGCAACGACCGGAAGTCCCAATCGTCCGCCAGAGCGTGCGCGGTGGTGACGATCTGGTCGATATCGAAATCGTCCCGAGTCGCCGCACCAGTGGATTCGATTGCGTCGATAACGAATTCCACGGCGCTCTCGCGCGTCGAATCGCCGAGCGGGTGGCCGCTGTGGAGGCCGAATGTTGTCATCTCAATACCGTTCGCCGGCTTGCCGATCGGGGCGGGATCGATTCTTGCTGGAGTAGTTGCGAATCGGGTCGGATCCGCCGGACTCTCCCGCAGGTGCGGCAGTAAACCACTGGCGAATGGTGTCGTCGGCTCACTCAACGCGGCCTCCCCTTGTTTTCCCCTGTATAGCGGTGTGGGAAGAGTCTAGGTCGCTGGTGCTTTCAAATGCAAGTACATCTGCACGATCGATTCTTTGTGTGCGAACGGTTTTCGATGCCGGAATCAGCGTGCCAAGGCGGCGACCGCGACCTCGATCGGTGTGCTGCCGGCGACCAGATCCAGGGTGAGACCGGCGGTATGGTCGGCTTCCAGCAGTGCCGCGGACACCGCGGCGACATCCGCGCGCGGGATATCTCCCCGGTCGAGCCGCGGCGGCGCCAGGGTGACCGAACCGGTGCCGGGGGAGTCGAGCAGGTGACCGGGCCGCAGGATGGTCCAGTCGAGGTCACGGCCGCGCAGATCGTCCTCGGCCTGGGTCTTGGCGTCGATATAGGCGGCCCACACTTCGTCTGTGCCGGCGGCCGGGGCGAGACCCGCCCCCATCGCCGAGATCTGCAGGAAGCGACGGGTCCCCACCCGTTCGGCGGCCTCGGCCAGCAGGACGGAGCCGTCGCGGTCGACGGTGTACTTGCGGGCCACCCCGCTGCCCGGCCCGGCGCCGGCCGCGAAAACCACCGCGTCCGCACCCTGGACGGTCGCGGCCAGGTCGGTCACCACTGCCTGCTCCAGATCCAGGACCACGGATTCGGCGCCGGTCGCGTAGACCTCCGGCGCATGGGCGGAATTGCGGATCAACGCGATGACGCTGTGGCCACGGCCGGTGAGGAGTTCGGCGAGCAGGAGGGCGATCTTGCCGTGTCCACCGGCGATGACGATGCGCATACGGGGTCCTTTCGGGGTCAGCGTTCGGGTCCGCCGGGGTTGCAGGCGGCGTCGACGGTCGCGTCGTAGCCCACCGGCGGCCGCCAGGGTTCGAGGTTCCAGGTGGGTTTGTCGGGGGCGATGAGGCGTGCCCAGTCCCAGTGGCAGCGGAACTGGTCCCACATGCCCGGGGTGTCGGCGGCCGGATCGGCGGTACGTACCTCCTGCCAGGCGCGGAGGTCGGATCCGGGATAGGTGGTGTCGCGGCCCGCCCGGGTCGGGTGGACCTTCAGTCGTGGGCCGTCGGCGTTCTCGGTCCATTCCAGGTGATAGATCAGGGGCTGCCCAGCGTACGGATCGACCGTGGGAGCGGGGCGGGGGGTGCGGGTGACTGCGGTCGCCGGCGCCGTGATCGTGGGCGTCGTGGTGGCCGCGGGCGCACTATCGGACCTGATATCGGAGTCCGAACTCGCGCAGCCGGTGGTGGCCAGGGCCGAGAGCATCGCCAATACGCCGGCCGCGCGGGCCGCGGAATCGATCGGCATACTCGCTCCTGCGCCTCGGAGCCGGCCCGCCCGTCGCGCCGGCTGCTTCCGAGCCTAGAGGGTCGCGCCGCTGCGGTGCGGATCTGCCGGTGAATGTGGCGCGCGCCGGAGTGCGCGCACCGCGCCCGGCCGGCCGCTCAACGCCACAGGCTGTGGCAGGGTAGCCGGCGCAGACCGGGTCTGATCTTGCTGTCCACCGTGACGGTGAGCCCGGCGTGCATTGCCGCGGAGGTGAATTCCCAGGCTTCGGCATTGGTCGCCGCGTACTCCAGGACAAGGGCGCTGTCTGCGGTGGTGCCGTTGAAGTAGACCGTGATCCGGCGGGTGAGGTGGTCGCGGGCGATGTCGTCGCGTTCGGCGGTGGCCGGTGTCGTGGCGTCCAATATCCGCGTCTCCTTCCAGGCGTCCCCGACGGCGCCGTTGTGTGCCACAGTAGGTTCGCACCATTGCTGAGAACATGTTCCGGTGCTGGGTCTGGGGAATTCACAGCACGCCACGGAAGGGGCTCGGGGCGATTCACACCGGTGCGTACCCGCTCCTGTAGCCGGGGTCGCGGGCATGAACCGCGTCGCAACGACCCGGTTCGGCGAGTCCGATTCCGGGTGCCCCCGTCGGTGAATGTCGTTCACGCCACGACTCTTTCGTTTGGTCTCCGGCACGGCTCCCATGCGAAACTCGAATAATGGGTGCTTCTGGAATGCGAGCGGCGTTGGAGGCGGAGACCTCGGCCGTCCCGGGGTTCACGGCGCGAGCCGCGGCCGACGGCGGGCCGACAGTGCTGCGGATGGTGCTCGGCGGCCGGTTACGGCGGCTGCGCGAGGCCAGCGGGTTGTCCCGGGAACAGGCCGGTGACCATATCCGGGGTTCGGATTCGAAGATCAGCCGGCTCGAGCTCGGGCGCACCAGTATCCGGGAACGCGATCTGGTGGATCTGCTCGAACTGTACGGGGTTACCGATACCGAGGAACTCGACGCGTTCCAAGAACTTGCTCGGCAGGCCAATACCTCCGGGTGGTGGCACCGGGACAACGACTGGCTGCCGAAATGGTTCGATATGTACCTGGGTCTCGAGCAGGCCGCGCAGGTGATCCGCTGTTACGAACCGCGAACCGTGCCGGAGCTACTACAGACCGCGGACTATGCGCGTGCCCTGCTGACGCTGGCGCATCCGGGCGAGCCGGAGGACGCGATCGAACGCCGGGTGGCGTTGCGGATGCGCCGCCAGCACATTCTCGACCGGCCGCATCCGCCGCATCTCTGGCTGATTGTGGAGGAGGCCGCCCTGACCCGTCGGATCGGTGGCTCGAGGATATGGGGTGCGCAGATCGACCGGCTGCTGGCCGCTGCCCGGCAGCCGCACATCACGGTGCAGATCCTGGCCGATCACGTGGGCGGTCCGGCGCTGGCCGACGGCGCGTTCACCTATCTCCGGTTCGCCGAGGCGGATCTACCCGATATCGTTTATCTCCAGCAGCTCACGGGCGCTCTTTATCTCGACAAGCAGGCGGACCTGGACGCCTACCGCGCGGTCGCCAATCAACTGTCGGTGCACGCGGCGCCGCCGGAATACACGCCGGGCCTGCTGACGGCTCTGCGCCGGCGCCAGCCGAGGATCATGGACCAGCCGGCCCGCCGGGAACAGGGCGGCACGGGTCGCTGACCACCCGCGGGGCCGGGCGGGTGGTCGCCGGCCGTCGCGCGAATTGTTCGAGTATTGAACTCGCGGGGGATAACTCGTTACCGTCTTGTGATCGAACCCAAACCGCGGGCCGGTCACTGATGAACTCTCCGGAGTACCGGTAGATCGTATCGACCGGCCCGCGGAAGAGGTTACTGTCCGGTAGTTATGGTGGGCAGTAGGGCCGATTCCGGGAGTATGGACCTGGAAACCGAACTGGTGGCGCATCTGCGGCGCCCCGATCGATTCGGCGGAACCGCGGATGTGGGCACGACGGTGCGGCGGTGTCTCGCCGATATCGCCGAAGTCCTCGCGCCCGAACCCGCCGCTCCCGCCGCCGCGCCACCGGCGGTCGTGGCCGCGGCGGTGCGCTGGGCCCGGGAGGGGGTAGCACTGGAAACGGTGCTCACCGCCTGCCACGAATGTGCCCGGGACGCTGTGGAATTCCTCGCGGAACGGATCGCCGCCGCGGCATTGCGGGCCGAGGCGATGGTGGACGGGGCCCGGCTGCTGGTCCGGGTGGTGGAGGTGGTGAGCACCGCCGCCGCGGCGGCGTATCTGGACGAGCACCGGGTCGTCGCGCGGGAACATCAGACCTCGGCACAGACGATGGTGGCCGCCCTGCTGAGCGGGCACGGGGTGGCCGCACTGGCGAAACGGTCCGGCTTCCGGGTGGCGTCGGCCTATCAGGTGGTGGCGCTGGCGCTCCCGCCGCACGCCGAGGAGCGCGCGGGCGGCCCGGAAGCGGTGTCGGCGGCACGTCGGAAACTGCGCCGGGTGCAGGCCGCGCTGGGCACTCCGCTGGGGTCGCGGTCGCTGTCCCTGCTGCGTGCCGACGGCGGAACTGTGCTGATCCCGCTGGAAACGGACCGGTCCGGGCCGGGCGGTCGCGCCGCTGCGGGGCTGATGAGCGCCGAGGTACTGCAGTTGGTGGCCGAGGCCGCGGAAGTGCGGCCCACCGCGACGGTCGCCGCGGGCGCCACCGCGGAGGTACCGGAGTTGGCGGGGCGCACCCACGACGTACTGGACCGGCTCCGTACCAGCGGACAGCCACCCGGTCTGTACCGGATAACAGGCGAAGCCACCGCCGAACAGGACGACGCGGTCGCGGACGCGCTGCGTGTGCACCGGCTGCCATGTCCCGTCGCCGCGCCGGGCCCGTCCGGGCACACCGGGAGCCGCGTGATGGGTGAGCCGGGTCTGCGAGCGTTACTGCGAGGTACGAGATGAAATCACGGGTTCCGTTCCTGGCCGTACTGGCCGTACTGGGCGCGGTCGCCGCCGCGATGCCCCCGGCCGCCGCCGGCCCCACGGGAAACCCGCCGCCTCCGGCACCTGCCATGAGTGCGCAGGAGTCCGGTGGCCGGTTGCTGCGCGTTCAGGTACTCGACGACCGGCGGATCCGGCTACACATCCGTTCGGCCGCCATGGGCCGTGAGATCGCGATCGACACCCTGATCGGTTCCGGTCCGGCGCCCCGGCCCACGCTGTATCTGCTCGACGGCGTGGACGGCGGCCCGACCTCGGGCTGGCTGACCAAGGGTGGGGCGGCCGCATTCTTCGCCGACAAACCGGTCGACGTGGTGCTGACCACCGGTGGTACGGCCAGTATGTACGCCGACTGGATCCGAGTGGACGCCGCGCTGGGCCTGAACCGCTGGGAGACCTTCCTCACCGAAGAACTCCCGCCCATTGTCGAAAAGTATCTGGGCGCCAGCGGAACCCGGGCGATCGCCGGGGTGTCCATGGGCGCGCAGGCGGCGATGATGCTGACCCAGCGGCATCAGGGCTTCTACCGTGGCGTCGCCGGGATGAGCGGCTGCTATTCCACTTCCGACCAGCTCGGCCGTGCGGTGACCACCATGACGGTGGCCTCGCGTGGCGGCAATCCGGAGAACCTGTTCGGCCCGCCCGCTTCGCCGGAGTGGCTCGCCCACGACAGTCTGCTCGGCGCGGACACATTGCGGGGCACCCGGATCTACGTTTCGGTGGCCAACGGCTCGCCCAGCAACGCCGCACTGATGTCGATCGGTGACAGCCCGGAAATTCTGGCAGTTCTCCTCGGCGGCGGCTCCCTGCTGGAGTCGGGCGCGCACCTGTGCACGCAACGATTCGCCACCCGACTCACCGAACTCGGAATTCCCGCAGTGGTGGATTATCTGCCCGCGGGAATGCATTCCTGGCCGGATTTCGAAGTGCAATTGCATCGCAGCTGGCCGACCTTGCGCGCCGCTCTGGAATTACCGCAGAATCCGTGAATGCCCGCAGTCCCGCGCGACTGTCCCGGCGGCCGAGCCGGTCGGGTCTCGTAGCGGTCTCAGCAATGCCGGGTGACGGGTGCCGGCGGTCACGGCGACGACGGGGCCGGTGACCACGATCGCAGTACCGGAACCCCGGGTCCGGTGTACAGACCGGCATCGCACCGGCTGATTTCGGAAAAGGCGGCGACAACGGCCGCGGGCAGGCGATGCGGTCGTGCCGGTGTGGACGGGGCCGCGAGCGGAGCGGCGACGGCGGCCGGAGCCGCCGGGTGAGTCGAACAGGGAACGCGGCGGCAGGACGCCCACCGGGTGGCCACCGCTCGGATCACTCGGTGGGCTCGGCCGATCCGGTTGCCACCGGCCCCGTACCGCGTCCGGGCCGGTGCACCGCGATCTATGCGCGGGTGAGGAAGTCGGCCGCCTGGGCCCCGATGAACATGCTGGGCGCGTGGGTGTGCCCGCGTACCAGCACCGGCATGATCGAGGCGTCGGCGACGCGCAGGCCCCGCACGCCGCGTACCCGCAATTGCGGGTCCACCACGCTGGTCTCGTCCGAGCCCATCCGGCAGGTGCCGGCCGGATGGTAGAGGGTGTGCGAATAGCCGTTGAGTGCCAGCGCGCGAGTGGCTTCTGCCGCTCCGTCGGCGGGTGCGTCCGGGGGATAGCAGAGCGGACCCAGCACCTCTCGCATGGCGGCGGTATCGGCGATCTCGGCGCAGTACCGCAGACCGGTCATCAACGCCGCCCGGTCGATACCCTGCTCGTCGGCGAGGTACTTCGGATCGATCACCGGCTTGGCCAGCGGATCGCCGGAGGCCAGAGTGATCGTGCCGCGGCTGTGCGGGCGCACCAGGACGGTCGCCAGGATGACGCCGTGGGCGGTCGGCTCGATCAGGCCCTCGTGGTAGAAGGGCGCGGGCGCGTAGACCAATTCGAGGTCCGGGTGTTCCAGCTCGGGGCGGCTGCGGACGAATCCGTACGCTTCACCGACGTTCGAGGTGAGCATGCCGCGATGGCGCAGCAGGTAGTTGATCAGCTGGGCCGGTTTCTCGGCGTCGAACAGGGAATCGGTGTCGACGCCGTAACCGAGTCCGGTGACGAGATGATCCTGCAGGTTGGCGCCGACCTCGGGCGCGTGGTGGCGGACCGTGATCCCGTGGCGTTCGAGTTCGGCGCGATCGCCGATACCCGAGAGCATGAGCAGTTGCGGGCTGTTGATCGCGCCACCGCAGAGCACGACCTCGGTACGGGCCGTCACCTTCTCGATCCGGCCGCCACGCGTGTACTCGACACCGACGGCGCGGTCGCCGTCGAACAACACCCGGGTGGCGGTGGCTTCCGGGTACACCCGAAGATTGCGCCGCTTCAGCGCCGGTCGCAGATACGCGTCGGCGGTGCTCCAGCGTCGCCCCTTGTACTGGGTGACCATGGTCTGGGTGAAACCCTGCGGTTCGGGCAGGTTCGGTTCCTCGACGGGGTAACCGCGTTCGGCCACGGCCCGCAGATAGGCGGTGGTGGACGGTCGTGGGCTGCGCTGATGCGAGATGTGCAGGGGCCCGCCGGTGCCGTGGTCGGGGGCGGTCGTGCCCTCGACGTTCTCGATCGAACGGAACTGCTCGACCGCCCGGTCGAAGCCCCATTCCGGGCCCCCGGCGACCGACCACTCCTCGTAGTCGGCGCGGAAACCGCGCACCCACATCTGGGCGTTGAGTGAGGACGAGCCGCCGAAGGTCTTGCCGCGGGGCCAGTAGATCTGCCGATCGTCGAGCTGTGGCTGGGGTTCGGTGAGGTAGTCCCAGTCGTAGGGGGTACGGAAGAGTTTGGCGAAGGCGGCCGGTATGTGGATGAATTTGTCCTTGTCGGCCGGGCCGGCCTCCAGCAGGATCACCGAACGGCCCGAATCCGCGCTCAGCCGGTTCGCGAGCACGGCTCCCGCCGATCCCGACCCGACGATCACATAGTCCGCACTGACTTCTGTCACCTTCGCACCTTTCGATCTCGTGTACCCGCAAACATACGAGAGTGGGGCGGGATGCGGGGCGTCTTCGCCGCGGCGTACGAATCGATCGGAAAACCTCGTTTGCGGGTGACTTCACGCGCCACCGGGGTATAACCGGCGCATGAGTTACCCGGTGGATTTCGGGGTGCTGCAAGCCGGTTCGATCCTCGCGATCATCCTCGGTGTGGCCCTGCTGGTTTCGGCGTTGTTCGCATTGCGCAAGAGGGGGCCGCGGGCCCTGATCGCCCGGGGCGCCGGTGGGGCGCTACTTCTGGCCGCCGCGGCGCTGGTGCTGTGGATCGCCACACTCGTCCAGACCTACCTGGGCCTGACAGGGGAGGTCCGGGCGGCGCACGTGGTGGTGGCACCGGTGTCGGGTGCGGAGCATCAACTCGAGGTACAGCTGACGCTGTTCGATATCGACGGTGGTACCACCGAGCGCAGTACGCACCGGGTCGAGGGCGATATGTGGGTACTGCAGGCGCAGTTGGTGGAGCTGGAACCATGGGTCAACGCCCTCGGCTTCCATTCCGGGTACAAGGTGTCGCGCCTGTACGGGCAGCGGCTCGACGGGGTGGCCACCGCGCAGAACCACATCTTCCTCAACGGCGGGGATCGCGACTTCTTCGAGGATATGAGCGAGAACCGCTGGTTCACCTCGCCGTTCGTCCGGTCGGCCTACGGGAACGCGGTGATCGCGACGCCCGGCGAGTACGACGTGTTCATCTCGCGCGACGCCATCAAGACCCGCGCGGTGGAGTGAGCGCGCTACCGGTCCTCGACCGCGGCCCGGCAGATCTCGCTCAACTCCTCGACCACCGTGTCCAGCGCGGCCGGTCCGCGTTCGGTGCGGGCGACGATCAGCGCACCCTCCAGCGCGCTGATCACCAGTAGCGCGATGGAGCGGGCCCGCTCCGGCCGCGCCCCGTCCTCGACGAGTTTGGCGGCGACGAGTTCGCGCAACGTGTCGAATGCCGCTCCGGCGGCGGCGACAGCGCCGGGTTCGTTGCCGAGCGCGGCGGCGGCGATCGGGCACCCGAGCGCGTAGTCGTGTTTGTCCAGCCCGCGGGCCAGCATATCGGCGAGTGCGCGCAGGGCCGTCGAGGACTGCGGCGCCGTCAGCGCTTCGGTGACTCCCGTGGTCACCCGGCTGCTCGCGGCCTCGGTGGCCTCGGTCATCAGTTGTGCCCGGCCGCCGGGGAAGTGGTGGTACACCGATCCGCGGGGTGCGCCACTGGCCTGGAGTACGTCGGTGAACGAGACGGCCGCGACGCCACGCCGCCGGATCAGCGATATCGCGCTGTCGATCATGGCCGCCCGGGGCCCCTCGGGATCCTTCGGTCGTGGCATGCGCTGCTCCCTCTTGCCCGTGATTGCTATGTATGTTGTCATACTTACCATCGCCTCGCCGTGTCAGCGGCCTGATTTGTCTGGAGGATTCGTGACCGGTATCGACGCGCCGCCCCACCCCTTCGATACGGCCATCGCCGTGGAATACACCGACGCGCACCGGCTGGCCGGTCACACCTGCCCCGATTACGCCAATATGGTCGGCCCGTTCGGCGGCGTCACCGCGGCGGCGCTGTTGCGCGCGGTCGAACGGCATCCCGAACGGGCCGGTGATCCGCTGTCGCTGACGGTGAACTACGCGGGACCGATCGCCGACGGGCCCTTCGAGATCACCGCGCGGCCGGTGCGGACCAATCGCACGAATCAGCACTGGCAGCTCGAACTCATCCAGGACGGCACGGTCACCACCACCGCGACCGCGGTATTCGGCATCCGTCGCGACACCTGGTCGGATCTCGAGCTGAGCATGCCGTCGGTGCCGGGGCCGGACGCCGAGGGCGTGGAACCGCAGATCTTCCCGGATTTCATCGCCTGGGGCCGCAACTATGATCTGCGGTTCGTCGCCGGCGCCGTCCCCGATGTCGAGCCCACCGCCGAGATCCCGGAGAATCCCGACTCGGTGAGCACCCTGTGGCTCCGCGACACCCCGGCCCGGCCGGTGGACTTCGCCTCGCTCACCGCCATGTCGGACGCGTTCTATCCCCGCGTATTCCTGCGGCGCGGGCGCTACCTACCGGCCGGCACGATCTCACTCACCGTGTACTTCCACGCCACCGCCGAGGAACTGGCCGCCCAGGGCGCCGAATTCCTGCTGGGCCGCGCCCGCGCGAACCGCTTCGGGCACGGCCACTTCGATCAGATCGCCCACCTGTGGGGCCACGACGGCACCCTGCTGGCGACCAGCCATCAGCTGGTCTACTTCAAGGGCTGAGGCCGTTCAGCTCGCGGCCGGGTCGGTCACCGGTGTGATCGGCAACCGCAGCGCGCCCGGCGCCGATTCGGGGACCACCGGGGATTTCGGTACCACCGGGGGGATCCGGCGGTACGGCGTGTCCTGCGGGGGCCGGGGATCCTGTTCGCCCTTGTTCGGCCAGTACGCGGCGGCGCGCTCGGCTTGGGCGGTGATGGTCAGGGATGGATTGACCCCAAGGTTCGCCGAGACCGCGGCGCCGTCCACTACGCTCAGGGTCGGGTAGCCGAAGACCCGGTGGTAGGCGTCGATCACCCCGGTATCGCGGTCGGCGCCGATTGCGGCGCCGCCGAGGAAATGCGCGGTGAGCGGGATATTGAACACTTCGCCCCAGGTACCGCCCGCGGTCCCGCCGATCTGCTCGGCGACCCGGCGGGTGGCCTCGTTGCCCGCCGGGATCCAGGTCGGGTTGGGCTCGCCGTGCCCCTGCTTGCTGGTCAGCTTGCGGCCGAAGAGTCCGCGGGTGGTGTAGGTGGTGATGGAGTTGTCCAGATGCTGCATCACCAGCGAGATGATGGTCCGTTCGCTCCAGTTGCGGACGCTCAGGAAGCTGAGCAGCAGCAGGGGGTGACGCAGCGCGGTACCCAGGAACCGCAGCCACCGCGGAATACGGCCGCCACCGTCGACCATCAGCGTCTGCAGCAAGCCCATCGCGTTGGAGCCCCGCCCGTATCGCACCGGCTCGATATGGGTGTCGGGGGTGGGGTGGATCGACGAGGTGATCGCGACGCCCCGGGTGAAGTCCTGACCCGGGGCGAGTTTCTTGGTGGCAGCGCCGACGATGGATTCGGAGTTGGTGCGGGTGAGCAGGCCGAGCCGGTCGGACAGTTCCGGGAGTACCCGCCGGTCCCGCATCTCGTGTAGCAGACGCTGGGTGCCGAGGGTGCCGGCAGCGACCACGACCTGGCGGGCGGTGTAGGTGGTGCGCTGTTTACGAACCCAGGCACCGGTGCGCTGCGCCGAGACCACCCAACTCCCGTCGGGTTGCGGCCGCAGTTCGGTCACCGTCGTCATCGGCACCACGTGCGCCCCGGCGCGTTCGGCCAGGTACAGGTAATTCTTGACGAGGGTATTCTTCGCCCCGAACTTGCATCCGACCATGCAGTCGCCGCATTCCAGGCACCCGGTGCGGGCCGGGCCGACGCCGCCGAAGTAGGGGTCGTCCACGGTTTCGCCGGGTTCACCGAAGAACACGCCGACCGGGGTCCGGACGAAGGTGTCGCCGACGCCCATATCCTCGGCGACCTGTTTGAAGACTTCGTCGGCCGGCGTCATATGCGGGTTCTGCACCACGCCGAGCATGCGCTTCGCCTGCTCGTAGTAGGGGGTGAGTTCGCCGTGCCAGTCGGTGATATCGCGCCACTGCGGGTCCTGGAAGAACGGTTCCGGCGGGACGTAGAGGGTGTTGGCGTAGTTGAGTGACCCGCCACCGACCCCCGCGCCGCCGAGGATGAGCACATTGCGCAGGGGATGGATGCGCTGGATGCCGTAGCAGCCGAGTTTCGGCGCCCACAGGAACTTGCGCAGATCCCAGCTGGTCTTGGGCAGCTCGTCGTCGCCGTAGCGGCGGCCGGCTTCCAGGACGCCGACGGTATAGCCCTTTTCGATCAGCCGCAGGGCGGTGACACTGCCACCGAACCCGGAACCGACGATGAGGACATCGAAATCCGTGGCCGCCTCGGACATGGGACTTCTCCTTGGGTTCGGATGGTCAGCAGTGACTTGCGGTAACATTAACACAGCCGAATCGGAGCAATGCTCACTACTGTTGACAGTGCTCTCTGAATTGGTCAGGGTGGTCCTATGACCACCCCTCGTGCCCGCGCCCGGGCCCAGACGATGATCGATATCAAGCGGATCGCGCGCGAACATCTTGCCACCGACGGCGCCGCCGCCCTGTCGTTACGCGCGGTGGCCCGCGACCTGGGCGTGGTTTCCTCCGCGGTCTATCGCTACGTCCGCAGCCGGGACGAACTGCTGACCCTGCTGGTGGTCGACGGATACGATGCGCTGGGCGATGCGGTGGACGCCGCACTCGCCGCCGCACCCGACGACCCGATCGAACAGTTCCGGGTCACCGCGCGTACCGTCCGCGCCTGGGCGCTCGCCGAACCGGCCTGGTACGGCCTGCTGTTCGGTACTCCGGTACCCGGCTACGCCGCCCCGGCCGATCGCACGGTCACGCCCGGCACCCGGGTGATCGTGACGCTGATGGGGCTATTCGCCGCGGCCCATCGCCGCGGACTGCTTGTGCCTCCGGCGACGGACCGGCCGCCGCTCACCGGGCCGCTCGCCGATGATTTCGTCCGGATTGGGGCCGAATTCGGGCTGGAGGTGCCGGACTGGGTGCTGGCGCGCGGGCTCACCGTCTGGTGCGCGCTGTTCGGTGCCGTGAGCTTCGACGTCTTCGATATGTACGGTGCGGACACCTTCACCGACCGCACGCAGGTCTTCGAAACTCATATCGCCGGCCTGGAAACGCTGCTCGGCGTGGCGTGAACCGGGTCTCGGGGTAGCTCGAGCTCGGCGCTACCGGCCGGGTTCCGCGGACTTTTCGGTATCCACCTCGGGCGACGCCGGATCCGCCGCGACCTTCTCGGCCGGATCTCCGGCCACGGCCACATCGATCTGTTCGCTGATGTAGCGGACCACGACCGCCACCACGGCGACCACCGGTACCGCCAGGAACGCGCCCGTGATGCCGTACAGGGTGCCGCCCCCGGTGACTGCCAGCAGCACGACGACCGCGTGCAGTTTCATGGTGCGGCTCTGCAGTACCGGTTGCAGCACATTACCCTCGAGCTGCTGCACCGCGATGATGATGACCAGCACGATGATCGCGGTGGTGAACCCGTTGCCGACCAGCGCCACGAGCACCGCCAGCGCGCCGGCGACGAACGCACCCACCATGGGGATGAAGCCGCCCAGGAATGTCAGTGCGGTGAGCACGCCCCACAGCGGCACGCCGAGCAGTACCAGCCCGAGCCCGATGAAGAACGCGTCGATAAAGCTGACCAGCGCCTGGGTGCGGATGAACCCGCCGAGCACATCCCAGACCCGCACCAGCACTTCCTCGAAATGCCGGCCGCTGCGCCCGCCGGTGAATTTGTGCATCCACGGGACGAATTTCGGCCCGTCCTTGACGAAGAAGAAGCTGAGGATCAGCACGAGGAATATGGTGACCAGTACGGAGGTGGCGGTGCTGACTCCGGTGAAGACACCGGAGGCGATCTGCTCGGCGCTGGACTGCATCCGCGACACCACCGCATCGACGGCCGAGTTCAGCTGTTCGTCGCGGATGTTCAGCGGTGGGCCCTGCAGCCAGTCCCGGACCGTGTTGATACCCGTGGTGGCCTTATCGGAGAGTTCGGGCACCTGATCCACTACCGAGGGCACGATCAACGCGATACCGCCCGCCAGCACGCCGATGAACCCGATGAGTGTGAGCGAGGCCGCCGCGGCCGGCGGCAACCCGGCTTTCACCAACAGGCGGGTGGGCGGCCAGAGCACCGTGGAGACCACGATCGCGAGCAGCACCGGCAGCAGGACCACCCACAGCCTGGCCGCCAGGAACCCCAGTACCCAGGCGCCCGCCGCGATGGCGACGACGCATGCCGCCCATTTGGCCAGCCACAACACGCCGGAACCGAAGACGTCCCCCCGATCTGGAGGCCGTGTGGCGCTTGTGGAGCGAGTACGGTCGGCGCGGACTTTTTTCTCCCCGTTCACCCGGCCAGTCTCGCACGACCCGCTCGCCGCGGCATCGTACCGGCCCGAGTCGGACGGGTCACAGCATCAGGTCACCGTGCGCGGATCAGCGCGGCACGGTGACCTGATCGGTGCAGCTGGTGAGTCCGTCCACGATCGAACAGGTGGCCGGCGCCCGGGTCGGCCGGTAGTCGCCGGGGACGCCGCCGCGCCGGGTGACGGCCGTATAGGCGGCCACGGCGTCGGTGGGCCGGCGGGTGAGGGCGGGATCGCCGAGCACATCGACGGTGTACAACCCGAACCTCGGTGAGTAGGAACCCCATTCGTAGTTGTCGGTGAGGCTCCAGTAGTTGTATCCCATGACGTTCATACCGTCGGCCACCGCGCGCTGTATCCAGTACACGGTGTCGCGCAGGAGATCGGCGCGGGCGTAGCCGTCCGCCCGCGGGCGCCCGTTCTCGGTCGGCATCCCGTTCTCCACGATGTAGAGGGGTTTGCCCGGGAACCGCCGCGCATAGTGGTCGAGCGCGTAGTAGATACCCTCCGATTGCAGCGACAGTGTCCACATCTTGCCGGGGTCGGGGATCCGGGCGAGGATCTCGGTGGGGGAGAACCCGTAGTAGTAATCGATCCCGATGTAGTCCAGTTTCGCGCCGATCCGGCCGATGAACGCGCCGTTCACGGCGTCTTCGGCGGCGGGGATATAAGCGACATTGCTGCTCACCATCGCCCCCGGCTGTACTCGGTGGATGTGGTCGTAGATCGCATTGTGGGCGTCGGCCAGCCGGTCCTGCATCGCCGGAATATCCGGGACACCGATCCCGCCGTGACGCACCTCGTTCATGAGGTAGGCGGCGGGTTCGTTGAAGGTGATCCACAGCGGTTCGTACCGGGCGTACCGGTCGACGACCCGGCGGGCGTTGCTGAGCCAGTCCTCGACCATTCCGGCGCGTCGCCACCCGCCGCGATCGACCTGCCAGCCCGGATAGACCCAATGGTCGAGGGTGAGCATGGGGCGCATACCCGCCGCGCGAATGGCCTGGACGACCTCGTCGTAGAACCGGAAACCGTCCTCGTCCCATTCGCCCGGACGCGGTTGTATCCGGGCCCATTCGATCCCGATCCGGTAGGCGCGCACCCCGAGTTGCTCGGCCAGGGCGATATCGGACCGGTAGCGCGAGTAGAAATCGACCGAGTCGAGATACGGGTCCTCGGTTTTCCCGGCCGCGATATAACGGGTCCAGTTGCTGTCCGGCGCATGCCCTTCGGACTGGAATCCCGAAGAGGCCACCCCCCACAAGAAGTCGGCACCCAGCGGGGCAACCTCCACCGGGGGAGTAGGGCGCGCACCGGCTCGTCCCGTTCCCAGGACGACAGCGCCGGCGGCTACCGCGCTGGTGATCAGAAATCGGCGACGGTTCACCGGACCCATCGGATCGGTCTCCTGTCCTCTGTTCGTCTCCGTCTCGCGGCGTTCGCACCAGACTAGCGGCGCGGCATCGGATTCGGGCCGGACCGTTCGCATCCCGCCCCAGCGGCCTCGGCCGGGTGTAGTGCCGGGCCTGCGCCTTCCCGGAAAGGTGCGTGCTGTGGTCGGCGAACAAATCGGAGTTCGATGGCCGATTCGGGCTACCGGAACTACTGGGTGTCCGTTACGCTCGCGTGCCACCAACGATTGATTGATCTGTCGCTATCTAGATATGCGCATCTAGCTATGTCGAAACCATCGGACAGCAGATCCCTATCGACTTCCATGTGATTAACTCGATACAAGGGAGGAGGGGCGCACCCTGCCGACCGCGGGTCAGCGCCGTCCCCGGAAGGTGCGACGTAGATCGCTCGTCCATTCGTCAGGGATTTCCCAGGGTATGAAGTGGCCGCCGTGGTCGTGGACGGTGAGGTTGACGTGGTTGTACCACTCCGCGAAGGCCGCCGGCCTCGGTGACATCGAACGCCGCGCCGCCCTGTCCGCGGCGCACTTCCTCGAAGGTCCGCACGGCGGCAGCTCCGCGTGCCCCTCCAGCACTTGGTGCCGGTGTACGAATTCCGGCTTCGGATCAGGCTGGTCGATCGGAAGTGTAGCGAGCGAGCATGGTCTCTACAGCCTGCTCGACGGCGTAGCAGATGTCAGAGGCTGCGGGGTTCCAGTCGGTCAGCAGCATGCGGGGCCACAGGAAGTAGTTGGCGATCATCCCGAGGAACTGGTTGGCGGCGCTCTCGGCGTCCGGGACGTCGGCGTTGCCGGCCTCGTGCTCCGACTCCAGATAGTGCTGGACTGAGGTGAAGTAGGGTAGCTTGCCGAGCTGGAACTGCATCCGCCCCAGTTCGGGGAAGCGGGGCAGCTCGGCGATGACGATGCGGAACAGAGCTGTCATGCCGGGCCGGCCTATCAGGTCGGCGTAGCGGCGGCCGATGGAGGTCAGGCCGGAACGCAGGTCTCCGGCCTGAGGCCGTGCGACAGTGTCTCCGGCGTCGCGCTGCCAGGACTCGGTGACGATGGCTTCGAAGAGGGCTGCCTTGGTGGGGAACTGCTTGAACAGAGTGGACTTCGAGATCGCCGCCCTTTCGGCAATGCGGGCGAGGGAAGTGCCGTCGTAACCGCGGTTCAGGCCATCGAGGCCCTGAGCCGCACTCTGGCCGCAGAACTCGGCCCCCGCGGCATCCAGGTCAACTTTATTGCCCCGGGGCCGACCGCCACCGACTTCAACGGCGGTGCCATGCGGGATGACGCCGAGATGCGCCGAGGTCTCGCCGGGCAGACCGCGCTCGGCCGCGTCGGCGAACCTGAGGAGATCGGCGACGCCATCGCCACGCTGGCGTCCGAGGGCCTGCGCTGGATGACCGCCCAGCGCATCGAGGTCTCCGGCGGCGCCCTCCTCTGACCAATCGAGTATGACCCGCAGCCCGCGGCCGGCGAGCAGCCGATGTTGTTCGATCCAGTCCTCGAGGCTGCGCCCGATTCCGTGGATCGGCAGCGTGGGGACCCCGGTCCCCTCATCGAGGTAGCGGGTCCGCCGGCCGCGCACGGCGATCTCCTGTGTCCCGTCAGTTCCTTGAGTATCGGAATTACCCCCTTTTATGGACACTGTTGGAGCGGTGATGGAGGAGCGAGGCGCTTGATCACTTATGGCCGGTGCGCATCTCGCTTCTCGGCTGCGTTCGGTGGTTATCGGTTGAGGGCGGTCACTGCGGCCGCGGTGTCGAGGTCGCCGTAGGCCGCTGAATAGCGGTGGGCGAGGGCGATCGCGATATCGGGGCGTTGCCAGAGTTCGCCGGCGCTGGCGGTGCACAGCCACAGGGTCAGGCCGTGGGCGACCGAGGCGCGGTAGCCGAACCGGATCTGTTCGCGGGTGGGCATTTCGGCGGCGGGTAGTGCGAGCGCGTCGCGGTATCGGTCGAGCAGGTCGTTCTCGTGGCGGCGGCGATCCTCGGTGGTGAGCGCGCCCTGTAGGAAGTAGCCGAGGTCCAGTGACCAGTTGCCGCGGCGTGCGACCTGCCAGTCCAGGAATCCGACCTGCCCGTCGGCGAGTAGGTAGATGTTGCCTATGTGCGGGTCGCCGTGCAGCAGAGTCTGTGGGCCGGTGGTCAGGGTGTGGATATAGGGCTTCCAGATACCTTCGATGAGGTGGTCGATGGTCAGTGAAGCGACCTCGGCCGGTGCGTCGTCACCCAGGCGGTCGAGCGCTTCCTGGAGTGGGGCGATTTCCATACCGTCCCAGGGCAGGAACGGTTCGAGCCAGGCCAGCGCAGGTTCGTCGCGCACGCGATGCCCCCAGTACCGGCCGTGCATCCGGCCTAAGCCCAATACCGTTCAGTTAGTGAAGTCTGGGTTATTATGAGGCGTGCCTCGTAGTGGATGGGTGAAGCCGGTCCCGGATCGACGGTTATCGGATGTGGTGTCGGTGGGGCTGTTGACCAGGGTATTTCCCGCATCGCTGGTCGATGAGGTGATCGCGGCATCTACGGATTCGACATGTGGACCCGGGTCGCCGCCACCGGCGCTGATCTGCTGTGGCGGGTCAAATCCACTCTCTCACCTCGGCATCTCGAAACCCTCGACGACGGATCCTGGCTGGCGCGAATCGTCGCGACCTCCGGGAAGGATCGACAGCAGCGAACACCGCTCACGGTGCGCGTGATCGACTAAACCCTCGACGACGGGCGAGAGAACCCCGAGCAGTACCGACTGCTGACCACGATCCTCGACCCCTCCGACGCACCTGCCGAAGAGTTGGCGCTGGCCTACGCCCAGCGCTGGGAGATCGAGAACACCTTCGACGAACTCAAAACCCACCAACGCGGACCACGAGCCGTGCTGCGGTCGAAATCCCCACCGCTGGTCCGGCAAGAAATCTGGGGGCACTTGTGCTGCCACTACGCCATCCGCACCCTGATGCTCGACGTCGCGACCGCCGGCAGTCACGACCCCGACCGGATGTCCTTCGTCGCCGCCTTGCGGATCACCCGAAGATCCCTGGCCCACAGCCCATTTCCCCCTTCATAACCACAACGCCGCCACCCGATTGTGGAACCATGGCATCGCCAAACTACTGCGCCGCGTCAACCCTGCACGCCGACACCGCGCCAACTCCCGCGTCGTCAAACGCAAAGTCCTCAAATGGGCCGCCAAACGCGCGCACCATCAACATCATCCGCAACCCACCCAGTTGCCGATATGCACCATCCTCAGACACTAACTGAACGGTATTGCCTTTAGGACCGAACGCGTCCGCAAGCCGTGGCAAGCTGGTTTTCATGACAACAGACATGCCGGCGCGGATGCTGCGCCTGCTGTCGCTGCTGCAGACCCGACGGGAATGGTTCGGTGCCGAACTCGCCGAGCGGCTCGGCGTCACCGGCCGCACCGTGCGACGCGATATCGACCGGCTCCGCGAACTCGGATATCGCATCGAGGCAACCACCGGCACCGCCGGCGGCTACCGGCTGGCTTCCGGCCAGAAATTGCCACCGCTGCTACTGCACGACGACGAGGCCATCGCGGTCGCCTCAGCATTGCTGACGCTGGCAGGCAGCGGCGTCGGCGGTAGCCCGGACATCGCATTACAGGCCCTGGCCAAACTCGAACAGATCTTGCCCGTCCGGCTGGGCAGGCGCGTCGCCGCACTCACCGACGCGACCAATACCCGGCCACCAACACCCCGTTCCACGCGCCGACTCGGAAACACTGGCGACCATCGCACTACTTGGTGCAGTCCACCGGTGCTGTTCAAAAACCGGTGCATTCCTGGACATTGGAGAGGCGCATCATCGCTGTTCAACGATGCTTTAGGCTCCGAAATGCCCGCGAATCTCCCTTTGATGAACAGCGGCTGTGGCACACCGGTGCAGGCCGGACCCGAACTCGCGTGAGTGCGCCGGCCCCGACCCGATCGCCCTATGGCCGCGTGGCCGTCAACACCTCCAGGGTCACCGGTTCGGCGAACCGTCCACTCGAATCGATCGTGAGCAGTTCCGCGCGGACGGTGTGTTCGAACGCCGTCCGCTCTTCGCCCAATACTCGGCGAAGAGGTAGCGATGTCGAGTACAGGTAGCCGATAGCCTGTTCGACTGTCCACACACGCTCGAATTCGTAGGTCCGCCGATCGACCCTGCGAAACTGCGATCGACCCAGTACCTCCTCGTGGGTCAGATGTCCGTCGTCGTCCGCACGGCCCGATGGCGGGACCGGCGGTACGAAGTCCGCGGGGAGAAACCGAGCTTGGATTCGTTCGATCGCTCGCTGCCAGACGGTGGCCGGCCGCACAAGGCAACTATCGTTGGCGATTATCAATCCGCCACTGTCGTCGACCATGTCTTCCAGAAGCGCCAGTACTCGGCCGCGGTCCATCCAATGAAACGACCGGCCCATCGTCACCAGTCTGAAGCGCCCATACCCGCCCCCGAGATCTGCTGAGCTGCCCTGTGCCCAGGTCACGTTGGTGACGCCCGTTTCGCGGGATCGCTGTGCGGCCTCTGCGAGCATCTCCGGATCGGGGTCCACGCCGACTGCTTCGTCGACGTGCGCCGCCAGGGGCAGGGTCAGTTGACCTGTACCGCAGCCCAAGTCCAGGATTCGGCCGGTGCCGTCGAGGCCGAATCGGCGGATCAAGTCATCGAAGAGCGCTTCCGGATAGCTGGGCCGGTAGCGCGCATAGTGCCAGGCCGTCCCCGCGAACAAGCCTTGGGTCCCGTGGATCGAATCGGCCACTCTCACCTCACTGCTCGCTGTCACAGCGACACCAGATGTGAAGCGCCGCCGATGACAACTACTACCAACTACGACCCGACGGGGTCCCGCGTTCGACGGACAACCCGAAGATGTGTTCATCAACGGATGCATTCCTGGACACGGACGGGCTAGATCATCGCTGATCACGATGATTCTTCTGAACTACTTGTCCATCAATGATCCATTGTGGACACCGCCGCGCGGGTCGGTGGTTCAGCGCATCGTGGTGGTGAGGTAGTCGTGCCCGCCGACGAGGAAGGTGTGCCCGTTGGCCGCGGGGGCGTCGATCGCGGCGACGATGGCCGCGGCGAAGTCGTCGATGGTGGGTAGGGGCCCGTGAGTTCGGCGGTCGGCGACCGCGTCGGGGTCCCGGCGTTCCAGCAGCCGGATGATGATCGTCCCGTCGATCATGTCGCCGGAGACCACGACGAACCCGACACCGCGGTCGGTGAATTCGGGGATGAGGGCGCGCAGGGCGTCTTCGCCGGCGCGTTTGCTCGTGGCGATCGGCTCGTACCCGTCGGGCAGCGGACCACCGTCAGCATGAAAGTGCGCCTGGTGGCTGGTGACGAACACGATCCGCCCGCCGGGCGGTATGAGGGGCAGGGCGAGGGTGGCGAGCCGGACCTGGGCGTCGCGGTTGAGGCGCAGGGCGTAGCCGGGGTCGGCGCCGCGTTCGAGTCCGCCCGAGGCGTTGAGCACGAGCGCATCGAGCCGGCCGTACCGGTCTCGGATGTGGTCGATCATCTCGGTGACCGCGGTGTCGTCGGACAGGTCCGCCCCGACCGCCGAGGCGCTGCCGCCGACACGGGTGATCACATCGACCACCGTCTGCGCTCGTTTGATCTTCTCGCGGTAGTTGACCAGGACGTGGGTGCCCGGGGTGGCCAGTTGCTGGGCGGTGGTAGCACCGATACCGCGTGAGGCTCCTGTCACCAGCACGATTCGTCGCGGGGATGGGTCCGCTTGGTCCATCGGGTGTTCTCCTCACTCGGCCGGATGCTTCTGATTGAGAAGCAACTATGGTGCTTCGAAATGAGAAGCGCAAATGATCGCGAGTCTGCCGGGTCGGCCGATGAGTTCAGCAACGCACCGGTTCTGGCGGCGATCGACCTGCTGGGGCAGCGGTGGATGCTCCGGGTGGTGTGGGAGCTCGAACCCGGACCGCTGGGGTTCCTGGAGCTGCGGCGGCGGATGGGCAACTGTTCGTCGAGCATGTTGTCGAACCGGCTCCAGCAGCTTCAGGCGGCCGGGCTGCTGGAGAAGCACGGTCCGAAGGGTTCGTACGAACTGACCATCGCCGGGGTCCGTCTCGGGGAAGCCCTGCAACCGCTGTGGGACTGGTCGGAAATCTGGACCGATCGCCCCCACGACTTCCGCTGGCCCTGAACCACCTCGGCGAGGTCGGTTGTTGTGGGTCAGATGCCTGGCCCGACCGCGTAAACGGTTGGGCCGCTGAACTCGAGCCGGTAGATCGCAGGCATCGGCATCGCCTGTTGGAAAGCCCAGCTGACGCCAGAGCATCCGAGTCCGATCAGGGTTCGCGCGATGAACGTGCCCTGACTGCCGATGATGGCGGGTTGACCTTGAAGGTCGTCGACGATATCGGTCAGGGTGTGGACCGCACGCGAGAGTGTCAGAATTTTTGTGGGCGGAACAGTGACCGTTCCGTTTAATTCCCAGTTATCCGCTCACCATAAAACAGCGCGAGCGTGTTGAGTAT